>NZ_FNSM01000001.1:997500-1330000 GCF_900105415.1 Streptomyces sp. TLI_105
CTGCTCCACTACTCGCTGGAGTGCCGCCGCCTGGGCGTCACTCACGGCGCGAACAAGGACACCACGCGCTTCGGCGCCCTCGGTGCCTGGGAAATCCTGCACTCCACGGGGCATTTCCCGCCCGGAACACCGACGACCCTGCGGAAGTTCATCTACAACGGACAGCTCACACCCGAGCAGATGGTCGACCGCTATCCGATCCGTCACCAGGGGATCTGCCAGCTGATCATCGACTACATCGTGCGGCGCCAGGCGGACACCGACTACAACACCCGCGACGGTCCGACCCGGATCCTGACCGGCACCTTCTGGGCGAAGGTCGAGAAGATCAACCCCGACCAGGCCGACCTGAACCTCAACCAGGACGTCTACGACCAGTGGCGGACGGAGATTGCCTACTGGGAGCGGGACCGGACAAAGGAGCGCAAGAACGTCGAGCAGATTCTCCTCGCGATCCGCGGCTTCTATCCCGACCTGCAGAGCTGGGCAGTTGAGGAACCCGAACGATGGGGACACTGGGTCGTCCCATGCCCGATCCGCCCGCAAGAACTCAAGGGATTCTCCAAGCGCCGGCGCGAGATCAACCAGCGGATGGCCGACCGAACCCGCCAGCGGCAGCCGCTGCTGCCCACGCTGGTGAAGTACGTCGAGGAACGACACGAGAAGCTCGCCGGCCTGCTGGAAGCCGGACGGGCCGTCGGTCTCGGGGAAGCCTTCGAGTTCCAGGGGCGCCAATACCGCCGCACCAATTCGAAGAAGGACCAACGACTCCTCCAGGTCGAAGACGAACCACCCGTCCGTGTCCTGGACAAGACCACCGGCGAAACCACCAACGTCACCCTGGCCGAAGACACCGCCTTCTGGGAATGGACCGCCGTCGAAGTGCTTCGGCACAGCGGTATTCGAATCGAGGAATTGTCCGAGCTCACACACCTGAGCGTTCGGCAATACGAATGCCCGAACGGCGAGATCATTGCCCTGCTGGTGATCGCGCCGTCCAAGAACGATCGCGAACGCGTCATCCCCATGTCCGCCGAGCTCTTCCACACCATCGCCCAGATCATCCGCCGTCACACCAGAGAAGGCCGGACGATCCCGCTGGTCAGCCGCTACGACGGACACGACAAACTGTGGTCGGACCGGATACCGTTCCTCTTCCAGCGGCAGATCGGTAGCATCCGCAGCGTCCTGGCCACCGGCACGATGCTCAACATGCTCCGCCGGACCTGCCAGAAGATCGGCGAGACGAACAAGGCATTCGCCGGCCTGACCTTCACACCCCACGACTTCCGAAGGCTCTTCGCCACCGAAGTCGTCAACGGCGGGCTTCCCATCCATATCGGAGCGGCTCTGCTCGGACACATGAATCTGCAAACGACACAGGGATACGTGGCGGTCTTCAACGAAGATGTCGTCGCCCACTACCAGCAGTTCCTCAACAACCGGAGGGCACTGCGGCCGCCCGCGGAATACTGTGAGGTCACCGAGCAGGAATGGACCGAGTTCGAGGAGCACTTCGAGAAGCGCAAGGTCGAACTCGGCAACTGTGCTCGTCCCTACGGCACCCCCTGCCAGCACGAACATGCCTGCATCCGTTGCCCAGTCCTGCAGATCGACCCCAAGATGCTGCACCGGCTCGACGAACTCGAAAAGGACCTCGTCCTACGCCGCAAGCGAGCCGAGAACGAGGGATGGCTCGGCGAGATCGACGGCATCGACAAGACGCTGGCCTTCCTCCGCGGCAAGCGCATCGAAGCCGAACGGATCCGACAGCGAACCGCCGTCCACCTCGGCCTGCCTCAAGTCCGCCGACCACAAGACCCGTGACCCCACCGCCCACATCACCGCAACCAACGCCCCCATCGAGTGAAGTGCAGAGAAGGGTGATCCAGTGCAAGCACCGGCGGGCCGGTCTGTCCGGGGCTGCGGTGGGCACCCCGGACCTGCAGGTCCTCAACGGCACCGGCCGGCCGGTGCACAAGGACGAGGTCGTCGTGCTCGTCACCAACGGCAGATTCTCCAAGCCGGCGTTCGACTTCGCCCGCTCCCAGCGGCTGCACCTGGTCGACCGCACCATGCTGGGCGAGTGGGCGAGCGGCTCACGGCCCCTGTGGGAGCTGCTGCGGGCCGTGCCCCCGCCCCGCCGGCCCCCGTCTGCCTGACTGGATCCCGCACGAAGAAGCCCCGGAGCGGCGCCCCACCTGTTCGTGCAACAGCGATGTTTGTTTCGGCCGTGGCTCACGTGGCGGGAGCAAGGCTCTCTTCTGACGGGCGATCTGCAGCTTGATCTAGTGTCCTGAGTCGGAAGTCTTTAGGTAGATCTCTGCTTCGATCGACCGGCGGCCGCGCCCGCTTCTCACCAGGTTGGGGCTCGACTTGGAGCCGTCGGCCCGAAGGCCGGAGGCTGAGAGAACCACCCAAGAATCTCCGACTCAGGACACTAGGTCCTCTCGTGTGGATCTTGCCGGGCTCGCATGCCCTGGTGCCGCACCTCGCCGCGTTGCCGTCGGCCGGCAAGGCTCCCTCCTCCGCCTTGCGATCCACGGCACCGGACCCCGCTCACTGATCCGGCCTGATCCGAACGAAAGACCCTGGGGCGTGAGGATGCCGAGCTCCCGCCGGAGTCCTGCGGGGAGATGCCTCCGGTCGCGGTGGCGAAGAGCGGCATGAAGGCGAGACCGAAGCCGAAGCCGAAGCCGATGAGGAGGATGCCGGGCAGCCGGTGGGTGGCGTAGGAGCCGCCGGCCTCGACGCCGGACAGGAGCGCAAGGCCGACCGACGCGAGCGCCAGGCCCGGGACGATCAGGCCGCGGGGTGCCGGCCGGTGCTGCTGGCGGGCGGAGACCTGGGCGGAGGCGTTCCTCCCATCGGCAGCAGGCCAGGCCGATCCGGGCCGGGGCAGCCGAGGGCATCCACCCGACCACATCGTCGGCCCGCCCGGCACATTCGCCGGACCGGTCGCGCCGAGCGGCCTGCCTGGCCCCAGGGGCGGCCCGAGACTCACCCGTGACCTGCGGAAAGATCCACGACGGAGGTTATCGCCGGTTTCGTCGCCACCCGCACAGGATCGTCACCGAACCGACATACCGAGCGGTCGGAAACCCCTTACGCAAGGGCTATACCCATGAGTAACGTACGCGGACCACCAGCGCCACCCGCCCGTTCCCCGGGGCGGCAAGGAGCAAGATCGATGTCGTACCACCAGCCTTTCCCCGGCCCACCGCCCCTACCCCAGCACCGGAATGCCGGGCGGCACCGCCAAGAGGCGGCGTCGCAGTCCTGGGAGGATGGATCGCCGTCCTGGGATACCGATCCACAGGCAGCCTGGGACTCGTCCCCGCGAGCGTGGGACTCCTCGCCGCAGGGCTGGGGCTCCGCGCAGCAGCCCTGGGACGCGTCCTGGCAGCCGCAACCGCCCGCTGCCACCGACGATCGTGATGATCTGCACCGGCTCGGATCGGCTTACCGCAGGCTCCGTCGCGTCGCCACCTTCACCGCGCTCGGCTACTTCGTCATCTTCCTCTTCCTGTCCGGCTACGCCCCCTCGATGATGACCAGCAACATCACCGGTGGTCTCACCACCGGTCTGGTCCTGGGGCTCCTCCAGCTGCCCGTGGCGCTGGCTGCGATCGCGCTGTACGAGCGGATCGCGCGCCGCCGCGTCGACCCGCTCGCCGCGGCGATCCGCGAACGCGCCGAGCGGGCGGCCGCGGCAGCCGCGCCCCGGACGGAACGCCAGAGCCGCTCCGGACGTCCCGTGTGGCAGCAGCCCACCGGAGGTGCGCGCGCATGACCAGCTTCAGCTCCGAGGCCCAGACCATGTCGCTGATCGCGTTCATCGCGGTCATCACCGTCACGCTGCTGCTGTGCGTGATGACCGGCCCCGACCGTGACGACCTGGGCGATTTCTACACCGGCTACCGCTCGCTGTCCCCCGTGCAGAGCGGCCTCGCGATCGCCGGCGACTACATCTCCGCCGGCACCGTGCTCGGCACCATCGGCATCATCGCGCTCGTCGGCTACGACGGCGTCACTCTCGCCCTGAGCACCGTGCTCTCGCTGGTCCTGATGATGTTCCTGCTCGCCGAACCGCTGCGTAACGCCGGCCGGTTCACGATCGGCGACGTCCTCACCCGGCGTCTCCCCGGCCCCGCCGTGCGGATCGTCACGGCCGCCGTGACCCTGACCGCGCTGCTGCCGCTGGTGATCTTCCAGCTCGCGGGCGCGGGCGATCTCCTCTCCGTCGTCCTCGGCTTCGACTCCGACGGCTTCAAGACCGGGGCGATCGTGTTCCTGGGCCTGCTGATGATCGCGTACGCGGCGATCGGCGGCATGAAGGGCACCGCGTTCATCCAGATCGTCAAGACCGTCGCCCTGCTCGGCGCGTCCCTCGCGATCGCCGCGCTCATCCTCCACCGCTTCGACTTCAGCCTGCCCTCCCTGCTGGACGCCGCCAAGCGCGGCAGCGGGGCGGGAGACGCCTATCTCGCCTCCGGTCTGCAGTTCGGCGGCAACGAACTCGACATGATCAGCACCCAGTTGACGGTCGTGCTCGGCGCCGCGGTGCTCCCCCACATCACCATGCGCATGTTCACCGCGCGCAGCGCGGCAGCCGTGCGGCGCTCGATGTCCTGGGCCGTGTCGACCGTCGTCGTGACCTGTCTGCTGATCGCCGTCATCGGCTTCGGCGCGGCGGCGATCGTCGGCCACCAGGGGATCGTCGCCGGCGACCCGCAGGGCAAGACGGCGTTCCTCATGGTCAGCCAGGCCATCATGGGGACCGACCAGACGGCCGTCGAGACCCTGCTGTTCACGGCCGTGGCGACAGCCGTCTTCCTCACCCTGCTGGCCTCGGTCGCCGGGATCACCCTCGCCTGCGCCAACACCCTGGCGCACGACCTCATCACGCACGGGCTGCGCCGAAAGGCGCGACTGAAGGGCTCCGCGGAGATGGCCATCGCCCGGATCGCCGCGGCGGGCGTCGGGCTCGTGGCGATCGCGATCGCCGCCGGTGCACGGCATCTGAACCTTCAGGCACTGCTCACCCTGTCGTTCTGCATCGGCGCGTCCGCGGTCGCACCGGCCCTCGTCTACAGTCTCTTCTGGCGCCGCTACTCCCGTACGGGACTGCTTTGCACCCTCATCGTGGGCAGCGCCTCCGCGTGCATCCTCATGACCGGCAGCAATCTGGTGTCCGGATCGCCCCAGGCGATCTTCCCGGGCCAGGACTTCAACTGGTTCCCGTTCACCACGTCGGGCATCCTCTCGGCCCCGCTGGGCTTCCTCGCGGGCTGGCTCGGCACGGTGCTCTACGAACGTGACCCGGCCGACCAGCACATGCGGTACGAAGCGGTGGAGGAGACGATCCTGGCCGGCACACCCGCGGCGAACAGCGCCTCTGTGTCCTGACGTGCACGCCCCCGCGAAAGGGCGCCCGGCCTGAAGTTCCAGGCCGGGTGCCCCTTTCGGCTGTCCCGAGGTGCCTAGGTCCTCTCGTGTGGATCTTGCCGGGCTCGCGTGCCCTGGTGCCGCACCTCGCCGCGTTGCCGTCGGTCGGCATGGCTCCCTCCTCCGCCTTGCGATCCACGGCACCAGACCCCGCTCACTGATCCGGCCTGATCCAAACGAAAGACCCTAGTTGTGCTGTTGAGCGTCGACCATCGACGGCGAGACGCGCCCGGTGAAGAGCTGGACCCACGAGGGCGGTCTGCAGGTGGCCGGAGCGGCCTGACCCGCGTAGGGGACGGCCCGCATCGTCCGTCCCGTGCCCTGGCCGGGGCGGGTGCCGTTAAAGACGGCGTGGACCATGACACCGAGCCTGGAACCGGCACCTACTCCGACGATCCCCGCCTCGCTCTGCTCACCCACGCCGAGGCCCGCGAGACGGTCGAGCCGTTCCAGCTCCTGGAGCAGCTCGACCCCGACGGGCGCGGCCGGACAGCTCGTCATCGACCCCGCCCGTCGTCTACCCGCCCCGTGATCACGACCGCAGGAAACCATCAGGCCGCCGCAAGCCTCCGGGCCGGTTGGATGATGCCGGGATCGGGGCTCAGCATCAGCTGTTCCTGGCCCGGGCCCAATCCACCTGGCGCAGCAGCCGGTCGGCGAACTGGATGATCCGGGCCGCCTCGATCGGGTCGCCGAAGTCCACGACGGCCGTCTGCGGCTGCCGGCATCAATGCACTGAACCAGCAGCCGCCTGAGAGGGGTGGCCCCTTCGGTGCAGGGGCCACCCCTCTCAGGCCGCCCGCAGTATGAGATGGCCTTCCGGGCTACGGCCGGATTGTGCCAGCATGCCGGGCATGCAGCAGCAGCTGATTATCAGCGGCAGCGTGCCGGCACCGAGCCCGAGGGAGTGACCCTCCCCGCGCTCACCGCCCGCACGCAGACCTCTCGCACCTCGCGAGGGGTCTTTTCCATTTTCCGGCCCCACCACGGCCCCCGTGAACAGGACCACCACCCCATGGAACACACCCGACTCACCGTCACGCTCCGCCCCGGCCACGGAACACTCGCCCGGCTCGCCGCCACGCTCAACAACCACCACGTGCTGGACCTGACCTACACCACCTCACCGGCGAACACGACCACAGCCGTCGTATGCGTGGCACAATCCGACGCCCTGCGCGCCCAGCACAAGCTGCGCAGGCTCGTCGACGTGATCGAGGTGACGCCGACTCCCGCATCGCCGGGCACCGCAGAGGCGGCAGACATCCCCCGCACCCGCCACCACGCCACCGACGCATCACGCCGGTGAACGGTCCGCCCGGTGTCACGGCCGAGAGGGTGCGCTTCCACGGTGTGCTCGTGTGCGATCGGCGTAAGGAGCTCTGCGGGGCTGCTGGGGCAGGGCCACCGGCTCCATGGGCACTCATCGCGGTGTGCTTGGTGCCGCCGAGCGGTGGCCGGTGGAGCCGAGCCCTGCCGGCGGGGCTCAGATCTGTCGGTCGTCGCTGTGGCGGCCGAGGGCGCGGCCGAAGCGTTCGGAGACGGCCGGCATCAGGCTCTCGCCACCGGCGGGGCGGTCCAGGCCGAAGACGTATCCGGGAAAGTCCAGGTCCTTCTGCACCGCCCAGATCCCGTCGTGGTCCTCCGGCGGAAGGATGCGCACCGGGTCGCCGACGGCGACCCAGCCGATCGGCACCGTCGAGCCGGCGGGCAGCACGGTGCGCAGGTGCACGACGCCGTTGATCCGCACCTCGGAGCGGGTCCCGATCCGTGCCCCGTTGAAGACGCGGCTGCCGGTGGCCAGGAAGACCTCGTCCTCGACCCGGCAGCCGGTCAGGTAGGAGGTGGGGCCCACCAGGACCTGCCGTCCCAGGACCAGCGGGTCCCGTCGGGTGCCGCGCAGGACCGCGTTCTCCATCACGATGCCGCCCTCGCCCAGCTCCACCGGTCCGCCCTCGGCGGTGAGCACCGCACCGAACAGCACCCGGCACCCACGCGCACGTCCCCGCACAGCGTGGCGGTCGGAGCGACATAGGCGGTGGGGTGGACGGAGGGCGAACGGCCCTCATGAGTCATAAGACCGTGCCCTATGTGGTGAGACGGTCGCTGAGACCGTCATGGGGCG
Source organism: Streptomyces sp. TLI_105 (assembly GCF_900105415.1). GTDB lineage: Bacteria > Actinomycetota > Actinomycetes > Streptomycetales > Streptomycetaceae > Streptomyces. The sequence continues at coordinate 1,005,074 of NZ_FNSM01000001.1, forward strand.
GGGTACGTGGAGTTGGATTGTTCCGGACGGGCTGTGGGAAATCGCGAAGCCACTGATCCCGCCGTCGAAGGTACGGCCACAGGGCGGCGGGACGCAGGACACGCCTGATGAAACGCTGTTCGCCGCGATCATCTACGTGCTGGTGTCCGGCTGCGCCTGGCGGGCTGCCACCCTGCTTCGGGGTCTCGAAGTCGACAGCCCATCGCCGGTTCCTGATCTGGTCCCGTGCCGGAGTGTGGGGCCGGCTGCACGAGGAGATCCTGCACCGCCTCGACGACGCCAGCCTGCTCGACCTGTCCCGGGCGGCGCTCGACTCCGCCCACGTCCGGGCGGGAAAAGGGGGTGAACTCATCGGTCCGAGCCCTGTGGACCGGGGCAAGCCGGGTTCCAAGATGCACGTCCTGTCGGACGCGAACGGATTGCCCCTCCTCGTCGGCGTATCGGCCGCCGACACCCATGACAGCCAGGCCCTGAAGCCCATGGTCGCGGGTCTCCAAACGAAACACGACCCCTACCGCGGCCGCCATTTCAAGCCTCAGCGCCTGCACGACGACATGCGCGACTATGTCGCCGAACGGCTCGGGCCGGGCCCTGGTGGACCGGGAGCTCTACCTGCCCAAAGCCTGGACATCCGACCGCGAACGCTGCCGGGCCGCGAAGATCCCTGACGAGCGGGGCTTTGCGACCAAGGGCGAACTGGCCCGGGACATCGTCCGCCGCTGCCTCACCGCCGGCCTGCCCGCCGCATGGGTCACCGCGGACGAGGCCTACGGACAGGACTGGCACTTCCGCCGCCTGCTCGAGCAACTCGACATCGGCTACGTGGTGGCGGTGCCGAAATCCCAGCAGATCAAGTCCCTGGCCGGTATCTGGCGCATTGACCAGCTCATCGAAGAAGCAACGGCTGTCCTGCGGCAACGGAGCAAAGGGGCCACGAGTCTATGACTGGGCCACGGCCAAGCTGCCCGCCAACCTCATCTTCGATCCCGACCCGCCGGCACATCACCGCTGGGTCATGGCCCGCCGCAGCATCTCCGACCCCGGCGAGATCGCCTACTACCTCACCTACGCTCCCGTCGACGCCGAGATCGCCGAGCTGGCCCAGATCGCCGGCTCCCGCTCCTGGACAGGGACGTGAAGGGGTGCGTAGGCGAGGTAGTAGGCGATCTCATCGGGTTTGCTGATGCTGCGCCGGGCCGGCGCCCAGCGCATCCGCTGGGGGGACCTCGCCCTGGTAGTCGAACTCGGCGACGGCCGGCAACCGCACCGCTGCCCAGTGGTAGACGCGGGGCCCTTCGCGCCGTCGTAGCATGAGATCTCATCCCGCGCTTCGTCCGGGGCCTGCGCGAACAGAACATCGATCCGTGAACAGCCCACACTGAACTGTGACTTGGGGACCGCCAGCACATAGCCGACACCTGACTGTTCCAGTAGCCGGCGGAACCGGTTGTCCTGACCGTAGGCGGAATCTGCGGCGCCCCAGGAGATGGGCAGCGGCGAGGCGAGGGCCCGCAGCACGATGTGCCGGGCCAGTTCGCCCTTGGTGGCGAACTCCCGCTCGTCGGGGACCCTTGCGGTGCGACAGCGTTCCCGGTCCTCGGTCCAGGACTTCGGGAGGTAAAGCTCGCGGTCGACCAGGGCCCGGCCGCGGGCGGAGGCGTAGGCGGCGAAGACGCCGATCTGACAGTTCTCGGTCCGGCCGGCGGTTCCGGAGTACTGGCGCTGGACCCCGGCCGAGGTGGTTCCCTTCTTGATAAACCCGGTGTCGTCGATGATCAGCACGCCGCCGTCCTCGCCGAGTTTGTCGGCGACGTACTCCTGCAGGTCGTCTCGGATGTCATCGGGTTCCCACTTCGCTCCGGCAAGGAGGTTCTGCAGGCCGTCGGGCGTGCGGTGGCCGGCCTGCTCGGCCAGCTGCCAGCTGTTCTTCCGGGCCACCGGGGCGAGCAACCCGCGCACGTAGTCACGCATGCGGCGGCGGAGCTCGACTCGGCCGAAGCGATGCCCGACGGCCAGGGAGAGATCGTCCAGTTCGAGGTCCCACTGCGCGGCGGCATGCTCGGTGATCACCCTCGGAGGCTGCCCCGCCGCTGTCGCCACCTGCGGCGTTGTCGCACGATCGAGGGTGGTCTCCGTGAGACCGGGCCCGCACGACCGAAGTCCCGCCACACTCCCGTCACCCGACGAAAGACCAGGTCAGACACCGAAATCCTGCTGGAGTACTAGCTGTCCCACGTCCAGTCCGTGACCTCGGGCATGTCCACGCCGTGCTCGCGGATCCACGCGTGGTGGCGCTGCAGGGCGTCCGCCATGTGCTGGCGTACCCCGGCTGCGCGGACGGCGAGGCCGGGGAGCTGGAATCCCTCGGCGCGGCCGCACGGCTCCGGCACGCCGCCAGGGACCACGGGCGGCGACCCGGCCGACTCGCGAGGCGGCCGACGCGGGCCGCGGCGACGTCTTCCTCGAACTGGCGCGGCAGTACGCCGCCAGCGGCGCGTACCCGTGGGAGCGGTGCGAGCCCTGGGGCATGGAGTCGGACGGCCACCCGTCCGGCACCTGGTCCGGCACCGTCACGGAGGCGGACTGACGGCACGCGCGGTCGCGTCCCGCCGGTGACGGAGACCGGCCGCGGTCCGCCGTGTCGCGCGTGACACAGGGTGACGATACTCGTATGTTTGATTACGTCCCGTAACTCTACCGCACGGGGTGGACCGCGCTCCGGGGTCGGCCGTACGCCGCCGCCCCGTCGGCGGCACGCCCGCCAGGAGGTGCCGGTGATCGACCGTATCTGGCTTCAACCACCCCTCGCCATCGCCCGGTTGGGTTCCTCGCCGATGCCGTGCGACAACTACCGCTACGGACCCAGCGACCTGACCCCGCGCGGTACGGGCAAGACCACCGTGGAGCCGGTGGAGAGCCTCGACCTCGCCGCCGACGGCAGCCTGACCACGCGGATGCCGCAGAAGGTCCGGTTCAAGGACGCGGACGGCTGGCGGCCGGTGTGCCCGTTCTTCGAGGTGCACGGCAGCTGGACCACCGCCGACGGCGAGCAGCGCACGGGGGTCCTCACCGCCGACGTGCTCGCCGGCTTCGGGCTGGGCCTCGGCGACGTGCGCTGGCAGGTCTCCGTCGCCAACCTCAAGGCCCACCACATCACCCAGCGGCAGGACGACCGCGTCGAGGCCCGGGCCGAGGTCCGTGGCGACGACCACCAGCGGCACCCGCTCGCCGGGCACTCCCCGCAGGGCACCGCCAACCCGCTCGTCCCGGCCGGCAAGTCCCTCCCGCTCGGCTCGGTCCAGGTGCCCGCGCCGAACGCCGAACTCCCCGAACTCCGGCTGCGGTTCACCCCGGGGAAAGGATTCGTGTACGGGCCGACGAACCTGGCCGAGCTCGCCGCGAACACCGGGTACCAGCTCCCGCAGGAGCGGCTCATCCTCAATCCGGCCGCGCAGTGGTGCCGGTTGAAGCTCAGAGACATCAGAGATGATGAACGGACCTCGCCCCCCGGCCTGTTCGCGGGCGCGGAGCGGCAGATCCAGGCCAGCCTGGGCATGGTCGACGACGTCTGCGACGGCACGGTCGCCGTGACCCTGCCGGGAGGTCTCACCGCCACCGCCCGCATCGTGGTCAGCCCGCCCGACTTCGCACCGGACCGCAGGCCCTTCGTCTCCCTCGCGGACGGACTCGCCGACCGGGTCAAGCGCGCCGAAGTGAGCGACCCCTCCTACATCGCCGACGAGGGACAGACCGCGCTGGAGATCCGTGATCTCTTCGAACGGGTCCTCGAAACGATGGGCAACATGAACGTGGACGTGCAGAACCAGCGCGTCCTCGACACCTACGAAGGGGTCGCGTGGACGGTTCCCGAACCGCTGACCGGCGTTCTCCTCGCGCTCACCGACCGCGGTCGTCGGCGCCACCGCCGCTTCGTCGCCCTCGAGGCTCTGGAAGACATGGTGCGTGAGCAGCCCGATCTGCTCGACCGCGTGGTACGGCCACCGGCCGAGGACCTGCCGCCCAGCTACACCGACCGCCGCATGCCGATCGGGATGCGCGGTGCCGACGCTGGACCGCTGCACCTGACCCGACGGCAGTACGACCTGCTGACCGCCTGGGCCCAGGGCCTGCGTGACAGGACGGAGCCGGGCACGTGACCGTACTCCTGCAGATCGGGCGGCGGCCCCCGGACGTCCCCGCACAGACCACGAGCCCGCTGCCGGCCGGGCCCGGAGCGCAGGTGCGGGCCTTCCGGAGTGCGCACGGGGCCCATCTCTTCGTCGCCGACGGCAGCCGTCTGTACGACCTGCCCGAGGCGACGGCGGTCCGGCTGGAGGAGTGGCTCTCCGCCTCGGAGGGCTCCCTCGACGAGCTGGGGCGCACACTGGACCTCCCGCTCTGGGGGGCACCGCGGATCGACGGCACTCCCCTCGCACCGCCTCCGCTGTCCTCGATCTCCCTCAACGTGATGCAGGCCTGCAATCTGAGCTGCGGTCACTGCTACGCCGACGAGGGCCGGTTCGGGGGAAGCGCCCGGGCGATGCCCCGGGCCACCGCGTACGCGGCGGTGGACCGGCTGCTGGCCGAGGCGGCGCCCGGCTCGGACGTCGTCGTGGGCTTCATGGGCGGCGAACCGCTGCTCGCCCGCGACCTGGTGCACGAGGTGGTCCGGTACGCCGTCCGGGCGGGGGCCACCACCGGGCACCGGGTCCGCTTCGCGCTCACCACCAACCTGACGACCGTACGGCCCGACGACGCGGCACTGTTCGCGGAGCACCCGTTCACCGTCACGGTCAGCCTGGACGGCGACCGGACCGGCCACGACGCCCTGCGCAGGGCGCCCGGCGGAGCCAGCGCATACGACCGGCTGCGGGCCGGGCTCGACACGCTCGCCCGCCACGGCCGCCCCCGCCACCTCTCCGCGCGCGTCAGCGTCACCCCGTACACCGGCCGCCTCCTGGACATCCTGGAGCACGGCATCGCGCTCGGCTTCGACGAGGTCGGGTTCGGTGCGGTGGTCAGCGCCCCGGACCCCGCGTACGAGATCACCGCCGAGGCCTTCGCGGGCTTCCTCGAGCAGATGACCGCCTGCGGCGAACGGGCCCTTGCGGAGCTGTCGGCCGGCCGCGCCTACCCGTTCGGCAACTTCCAGACCGCCATGGAGCAGCTGCACCGGGGCGCCCACCGCCCCTACCCCTGCGGGGCCGGCGCGGGCTACCTCAGCGCCTCCGCGGAAGGGGGCCTCTACGCCTGCCACCGGCTGGTCGACGACCCCGCCTTCGCCATGGGCTCACTGGCCGCCGGACCCGACACCGCCGCCCGGCAACGGCACCTGGCCGAACGCCACGTGGACCGGCAGGAGCCCTGCCGGTCCTGCTGGGCCCGCTACCTGTGCGGCGGCGGCTGCTACCACGAGGTCAGCCGACGGGGCCGGCCCGGCTGCGACTACATCCGCGGTTGGCTGTCCTTCTGCCTGCGCGCCTACGTCGAACTCGGCCAGGCCGCACCCGAGTTCTTCGAGCAGCGGTCCGCGGCGGCCCCGCTCACGAGCAGTGCCAGCACCGTCTGAAGGCCCGAAGGAGCCCGTCCATGCCCGACCTGCCGACTCCCACTGGGAAGATCCTCCCGCGCAACCTCACCGCGCGGGCCGACCACGTCGTACGCGGCAACCCCTCCAACACCCGCCCGGAGAGCGGGGTCGACAACTGCTTCCCGGGGCTCGAGTTCGACCAGCGCAACCTCGACAAGGCCTTCTTCCCCGGGATGCTCTTCGACTTCCACCGCTACAACGGTTCCCGGGCGCTGGAGGTGACCGGCGGGGTGGCCGCCGCCCACGGGCTGACCACGGCGGACCTGACGGGCGACAACCAGGTCTTCATCGGGGCCGTGTGCGGCCGGACCCGGGTGGACCAGACCGACGCCCAGGTCGAGCCGGTCGACTGCCGTGAACGCGACGGCCTGGATGTCTGGCGGCAGGTGCACGATCTGCTGCCGGGCCGGATCGCCGTACTCCTGCTGGGGCGCCAGACAACCGTCGCCACGCTCGGAGCCGCCGCGGTCGGCAACCTCAACGCCCTGCGCATGAGCGGTGAGAGCTTCGTCCGCCGTGCCCCCGACGGCCGGTTCCAGCTGGCCGTGCTGGTCTCGGACCGGGCCCGGTACCTGGACGAGAACGGGGTCATCGACCCGGAGGTGTACCAGCCGGGAGACCTCACCCGCAGCCTGTGCGCCCCCTGGCAGTACGACTTCCGTGACTGCGGCTGCTTCTACTGGGCCGCCTCGAAACCCGACGTCGCCGGCAACGCCGACGAGAGCATCCCGCAGATGAACTTCCTGCGCGCGGACCGCACACCGGTCCCGGACCTCGACACGGACGCACTGGACCTCGGCAGCCCGCGCAGGCGGCTGGAGCTCGGCTACCCCCGGCTGATCTCCGACTGGCAGGTGCTGCCCGTGGTGCTCAACGACCGCGAGGACGACAGCATCGGCAACCCGGTGCCGCCCGACATCCCGCTCCTCGACCGGGCGACCGTGATCAGCAGGCTCAAGTCACTGGCCACCGTCGAGCACGCACTGAGCGTGGAGTACCTGTACGCGCACTACTCGCTCAACGCGCCCAGGGAGCTGCCGGATTCGGCGAGTCGGCTGATGCGGCGGATCCACGCCGCGGCCTTCGAGGTGTTCGAGGTCGCGGTCGACGAGATGCGGCACCTGCGCTGGGTGAACGAGGCCCTCGGCACCCTGGGCGAGAAGCCCGTCGTCGGGCGGGCGGCGGAGATCGTGCGCGACACGGTCCACCCCTTCGAGCTCCGCCCGCTGACACCCGCGCAACTGCAGTGGTTCATCGACGTGGAGGCCCCCAGCCAGCAGGTGGGCACCGGCCTCGACGGCATGTACGTCCAGCTGCACCGGAGCATCATCAAGCAGCCGGACGTGTTCCCCGAGGCCGACAGGCTGGCCCACCTGATCAAGCTCGTCATCGACGAGGGCGAGGAGCACTTCCGTCGGTTCACCGCGGTGAAGGAGCACTTGGCGGGCCTCGATCCCCTCGTGTACCTGCGACCCCTGCGGCAGCCGGGCGCGCAGGACGAGCTGGGCCGGGCGCTGCTCGACCTCAGCGACCGGTACTACGCGGCACTGCTCGGCACCCTGCAAGCCACCTTCGCACTCGGCGACCAGGCCGGTGGTCTGCTGATCGGCCAGGCCCGGGTCACGATGGAGAACCTCCACGAGATCAACCACCTCCTCGCCACCCGCGGCATCGCGCCCCGCTTCACCCTGCCCCCGGCCTTCGCGCCGGGCGCGGGCGAGCTGCCGCCCGAGCTCGCCGACGGCCAGGCCACCAGGGAAGCGGCCATCGCGGCGATCGAGACCCTGGCCGCCATTCGGGAACTCGAAGGGGACCTGAGAGACATCACGATCAGTCAGCAGTTCGAAACCGCGGCTCTGCTGGACGTACTGGACCTTCAGGGATGAGCCGCCCCGTCGAGATCGGCGGGGCCGGACTGGCGGAGCTGACCTGCGCCCGGCTACTGGCCGGGCGCGGGCACCGGGTCCGGCTGCCGCCGCCCGGGCCGGGCACGGCGGGGGCGGGCGCCACGGGGGCTCGGCCACTGCTGCTCGCCGGGCCGACCCTGGAGCTGCTGGACTCCCTGTGGGGTCCGGGACTCCTCGAGGGGACCTGGGAGGTGACGCACCGTCAGGTACGCTGGGGCGACGGGCCGCCGACCCGGTTCGCGCAGGCCGGCCGGGTGGTGGACGGAGCCGAGGTGGCCGTCCGCATGCGGGAGCGGCTGGCGGAGCACGGCACGGACGAGGGGCGCACGGCTCCGCCGGAGGGACCGCCCGGCTGGGTGGTGACCGCCCGTGCGGTGCCCGAACGGGCCGCCGGGCGGCGGCGGTTGCTGGCCGGGACGGCCCCGCTGCGCCCCGGTGCCGACGAGCGCACCGCCGTCCTCGGCACCGCCGAAGCGGGCTGGGCGCAGCTCACCCCGCTGGGGCGCGGCGCCGCCCTCGTACAGGCCATGGTGCCCGGTCCGGCCGGGGACCCCGTCGCCCTGCTCGCCCGGCTGGCCGCCGAGACCGGTCTCGGGGCGCTCCTGCGCCACCCGCCCCGGTCCGCCGCCGCCGTCCCGGCCGCCCCGCTGCTGCACCCGGCCCCCGCGACGGCACCCGCCGGGGACGCCCCGGGCCGGCTGCTGGTGGGGGCCGGAGCCATCCGCTACGACCCCCTCAGCGGCACCGGAACCGCGCAGGCCCTGCGTACGGGCATCCTCGCCGCCGCCGTCATCGACGCGGCCGTGCGGGGGACCGCGGCGCCCCGTGCGCTGTGCGCCCACTACGCCGCCCGGCTGCGCGCGGCCTACGCCGAACACCAGCGCAGCTGCGCCCGGTTGTACGGGAGCGCCTTCGCCGGACCCGCCTGGTCCGACGAACTCGACGGCGCCCGGAACGCCGTCGCGGTCGGCTGACTCCCTCGACCGCCTACGGGTCGCACGAGGGGCGCCAGGTCAGGTGCGGCAGGAGGTCCCGCCCCTGCTGTTCGGGGATGCCGACGACCCCTTCCAGGGCGTCGTCCCACCGGAGTACATCCCCAACCGGATCACCATCCCCACGCTGGAGGAGATCCACGCGCCCAAAGAGGTCGGGTCCAAGGCTCTCGTCGTCATCATCGACCTGATGTCCGGGTGTGGGCACCGGAACGGAGAGGCGTTCGCAGCCAACCTCGAAGGGATGGTGGCCAACGACGTGTACCGCATCACCGAGCAGATCGAGGGGAAGGCCCGCCAGCGTTCCCCGCTCAAGCACCGCAGGGCCGACGACTTCCGCGAGGTCCCCATGCCGGCCACGGTCCGGGAGTCCCTCCTCAGCTACGCACACGACGTCGGCGCGGACCAGAATGGCTTCCTCCTGCGGACTCAGCGCAGCGCCTACCGGGCACACACGACGCTCGACCACCAGTGGAGCGCGGCCAGGAAGCGGGCCGGCATCACACGGAAGCTGAACCCGTACTCCCTACGCCACTTCTTCGCCTCGAACTGCCCGTCCAGGGGAATCCCCATCACCGATGCAGCTGAGTGGATGGGGCACTCCAACACCAACATGGCATACCGCATCTATCGCCACCTCATGCCGGCATCAATCGGGCGCGCAGCCAAGGTCTTTGAGGCCGGGCTCTCACGCGAAAACACTAGGGCCTGTCCGGCGGATCATTTCGGGCTGATGCAGGGCACGCCTGGTACGGCTGAGTCGTCGTGGGCCGCAGCAGTCACGCGAACGAGGGCCACCGGTCGGCGGCCCACTCCCGCCAGTCGACCCACCCGGGCGGCGGGCCGGCGACCCTGCGGCCCTCCAGTTCCGCCGCGTCGGGCTCCTCGAAATGCGCCCGCCCGTGCATGATGTCGGCCTCGGACATCGGCAACGTCTCCTCTGGGGTGGTCGCCCAGCGGTGGGCGATACGGGCGCGTTGGGTCTCATCGTCCACCGGCAGGTAGACCATGCGGAAGCATGCCTCCTCGGCCTCCACCAGCCAGCGGATCGCAGAGCGTTCGTCCCGTGACCAGCAGCCGTAGTCCACGACGACGTTGGTGCCCAGTCTGACCGCCTCCAAGGCGAGCCAGAGCATGCGCCCCTCCAGCACGTCGCGCTTCCCGTCCGCCTCCGCCTCGCCGAACAGGGGAATCATCCAGTCGTCGGGCGTCAGGCGCAGCGCGCCGTGCTCGGCGGCGAGCTGCCGGGCTCGCGTGGTCTTTCCGGCTCCTGGCAGGCCGACCATCAGGAACAACGTGGTCACGCCCCGATCGTGGCAGGGAAGCCGATCAGACGACCACTGCTTTGTCTGCCCGCCCGATCATGGGCTGAGCCACAGCCGGATGGAGGCCACGGCGACAGTGCCGTGGAAGACGTAGACGCGCTTGATGCCCCTATGGATGTCAAGCAGCCAGGGCTTGGTCCTGGGACGTGGTGTGGGCTCGGATGATGATCGTGTAGAGCTCTCGGGCGACGTAGCGTTTGAGGCAGCGGATGGCTTCGCGTCGTGTCTTGCCTTCGGCGATGCGTCGCTCGACGTAACTGCGGCTTCGGGTCTCCCAGCACAGTCTGGCCAGAACGATGGTGCAGAGGGCCGAGTTGGCCTGTCGGTCGCCACCGCGGTTGAGTCTTCTGCGCTGGGTCTTGCCGGAGGAGGCTTCGACCGGGCTGACGCCGCAGAGCGAGGCGAAGGAGGCCTCGCTGCGGAGTCGCTCGGGGGTGTCGCCTGTGGCGATGAGGAGCGTTGCCGCGGTGTCCGGGCCCACTCCGTAGCACTCGAGCAGTTGAGGTGTGTGCCGGCTGATCACGTCGGTGATCTGCTGTTTCAGGGCTGCGATCTCGTCATCGAGTTCCTCGACGCGCCGGGCCAGGAGCCTGAGCGCGAAGACGGCCGCGGCTGTGGCCGTGCCGGCCGCGGTCTTCGGCAGTGCGATGCGGGCACGGACGAGCTTGGGAATGGTCAGTTTGTCCAGAGGCTCTCGTAGGTCTGGATTCGCCGTCACGAGGACGGCCCGGAGCTGGTTGATGGCCTGGGTGCGGGCTTTGACCCCGGAGACCTTGGCCATTTTGAAGAGCCGGAGTGCTTCGGCCGGGCCGTCCGCGAGCTTCGCCGTCGCGGTGGCCCGGCCGGACAGCACGGCATGCGCTGCCGCCTCGGCATCGATGGCGTCGGTCTTGCCCCGGCGGCGCCGGGTGGCCTTGTCCGGCTGGTTCACCTCGATCACCCCCACACCGCTGCCCCGCAGGAAGCGGCTCAAGGCGGCTCCGTAGGAACCGGTGCACTCCACTCCCGCTCGGTCCACCGTGCCGTGCGAGCGTGCCCAGTCAAGCAGCTGCCGGTAGCCGTCGGACGTGGCGGAAAAGCTGCAGGAAGCAATCAGCTTGCCGGTCGTGGAAACGACGGCTGCCACGTGTGCGTCCTTGTGCGTGTCGACGCCGAGCACGACCTCCCGGTGGCGGTGGTGGTGGTGCAAGCGGGTCGGCCGGGTCACGCCGGCACTGGTCATCGGTCTCCTGCCATCGAACCGGAGGGCTGGTGGCCGTCGCCGGGCCGGCAGGGTGGTCAGGACTGTGACGGTGCCTGTCGCGAAGGCCCCTATCGGGACACGCCCACCGGCCTGACGGCAGCGAGTGCCGCCCCGAACGGTGGTCGACAGATCAAGACGCAGGACATCTGACAGTCAGTCGTAGCGCGGGTCCGACCACCGCCGAGACGGCACCGCCATCCTCACAGTCATAGCGGGTGGCCACAGCGCGTGAGTGCTTCAGGAAGTTGATCATCCGCTCGACCTCGTTGCGGCGCCTGTGCATCTGCCGGTCGAAGCCGACCGGCCGGCCTCCGGTGCTGCCCCGGCACCGATGGTGGGCTCGCTGGCCCCGCCGCTCGGGGATGGTGTGCTTGATCTGCCGCCGACGCAGATAGCGGCGGTTACGGCGCGAGCTGTACGCCTTGTCTCCGCCCAGGTGGTCGGGACGCGTACGCGGACGTCCGCCCCCGGCGCGCTTGTGGTGCGACTGCCCGTACGGGCGGGAGGGCGATTTCCGCAAGCACTGTGTGGCGGTGGGCCCGGCTGTCCTGGGGCAGGCCGAATCCGTGCCTCGACAGCGGTCGGCCGCCGCGTCGCGTACCCGGCTGCTGGACGCCCGGTTGGAGTTCCGTACCCGCGAGGAACTGCTCGCCCTGGTACGGGAACAGCTCGCAGGCGACCGTGACCTGCGCCGCCGCCTCGAGCTGCGTGCGGCCGCCGCCGGGGAGGACGCCGGCATCGCCCGGGAGCGCATCCTGAGCCCCCTCGACACCCGTCCCTTCGCCCGCTACGGATACGTCGAGTACGCCGACGCCCGCGCATACGGGCAGCAGGTGGCGGAGGCGGTCACCGCCCTGCGGGCGCTGACGGCGAGCGGCCGGGCCGCCGACGCGGTGGAGGTGGCCCGCGAGGCCCTGCGGGCCTTGGGGCTGACGTACGGGGAGATCGCCGACTCGGACGGACTGATCGAGGACGTCGCGAACGGCCTGGCCGAGGCCCACCTGGAGGGCCTGCCTGACCGCCCGGCCCGATCCGGTGGAGACCGCCGAGTGGCTCGTGGGCCACCTGCTGGACGACGCCGACGACGCCGCGGACGGGCCTGTTCGACTACCGGTAGGTGCTGGGTGAGCCGGGCATGGCCCGGGTGCGCGACTTGGTGGCGGCCGCCTGGCGTCCAACCCTGAGGGGTGGGCGGAGAAGTTCCTCATGGAACGTCTCCTGAAGACGGACGGCGGCAGCGTGGACGTGCTGGTCGCGATCCACGCGGCGGACCTTGCCCCGAACGGCCACACCCACCTCTTGATCGCCAGGGAGCTGGAGGCGGCGGGTCGCACGATCGAGGCCCTGGGGTGGGCCGAACGCGGCCTGCGGGAGGCCGAGTCCGCCTGGGGACCGGACGAGGAACCGGCCACCTTCGTCTGCGAACGGTACGCGCGGGTCGGCCGCCTGGCCGACGTGGTCATGGTTCGCCGTGACCCGCTGCGGGCCCGCCTCTCGCCGGCCGCCTACCAGCAGCTGCGTACGGCGGCCCGTGCGGCCGGTGCCTGGAAGGGCGCCGAGCGCGCGGGCGCCTGGAGGTACTGAAGGCCGCCGGCCAGCCCCAGAAGGGCCGGTACGGCGGCTCGGTGCCGGTCGACGCGCACCACGGTGTCGAGCGGGTGGACGAGCCAGGCTCGCTGTCCTGAACGGAGCTGTACACGAGCGCTGCAGCGGCTGCCAAGACACACCGGACTCGACGCCTCCTCAATGGGCGCGGCGGACGCGGGCGAGGACCAGAACCGCGTCGTCGGCCGGCGGGGCGGGCAGCAGGCTCGCGAGGATGCGGTCCGCCATTGCTTCCAACGGGCCTGGGGCCCTGCCCAGTTCGGCGCGCAATGCCTTCAGACCGACCTCGAGGTCCGCGCCTCGTGTCTCGATGAGGCCGTCGGTATACAGGGCGAGACTCGCGTTTCCGGGGAGTTCGATCTCGATCGTCCGGAAAGGACAGCCGCCGACGCCGAGAGGGACTCCCAGGACGTCGTCGATGGTCTCCACTGTGCCGTCCGGCCGGAGTACCAGGGGCGGGGGGTGGCCGGCGCTGGCGATGCGGGCTCCTCCGCTCTTCGGGTCGTAGACGATGTACAGGCACGTCGCCAGCTCGATGCCGGCCTCCTGGGCGCATGCGTCGAGCTCGGTGAGGAGGTCGTCGGGCTCGCTGTCGTGCCTGGCCAGAGCCTTGGTGGTGATACGAAGGCGGCCCATGGCGGCGGCGGCCGACACACCGTGCCCCATCACGTCGCCCACCACCAGAGCGACTCGGCCGTCGGGCAGGCTGATCACGTCGTACCAGTCTCCGCCGACCTCGGTGATCCGACTGCCGGGTACGTACCGGTGGGCCACGTCCACGTACGGGCTGGTCGCCAACGCGCTGGGCAGCAACGCCCGCTGCAGGGTGAGGGCGATGTCCTGGACGCGGCTGTACAGACGGGCGTTGTCCAGGCAGATCGCAGCCCGTGAGGCGAGCTCACCGGCCAGGCTGACATCGTCCCGGGTGAAGGCCGGCCGGCCCGCGGACCGGCCGAACATGGCGATTCCCTGGACCGTACCCCTGGCGATGAGCGGGGCGACGAGGACGCAGGCCAACCCACTCTCGGCGAAGAGCTGTGCGCGTGACTCGATGAGGACGGTCCGGGCCAGGAACTCCTCGTCCACCACGGCGGAGATGGCGCGACCGGTCCTCAGCATGTCGTGGATGACGGAGCCGGGCGGATACCGCACCGTCTCCACCCCGCTCACGAGTTCGGTGGCCGGAGGGGGCAGGATCGTCCCGGAGGCGATCCTGCGGGTGAACAGCGGTCGCGCCAGGTCGAAGTCCTCTGCCTCGTCCATCCACTCCACGACTTCGACCACGGCGCCGTCGCAGAAGTCCGGCATGGAAGCGTCGACCAGCTCCTGGGCGGTGACGCTCACGTCCAGGGTGGTCCCGATGCGAGTGGAGGCCCCGTCCAGCAGAGCCAGCCGTCGACGGCTGGCGGTGGCTTCCAGGATGGCCTGTTCCCGGTCGGTCACGTCCAGCATCAGCCCGCCCACTCCGGGGCGCGAGCCGACCGCCTGGCTCAGGGGGAAGAAACTCACCGACCGCACCTGGTCACGGTCCGGATGCCCCCGCGGACGCATGCCCACCAGGGTCCCCACGACCGGTGCTCCGCCCAGGGCGACGCCGCGGAGCATGCGCTGGTACTCACCACCGTCGGACATGATCATGATTTCGTCCATACGCCGCCCGAGGTGGGCCTCGATCGGCAGACCGTCCATGTCGGCGAGCGCCTGGTTGAGATGGACGTACCGGAGGTCCTGGTCGAGCATGACCAGACCGATGGGGCACGTCTCGAAGAGGGCGTCGAGGAAGGCGAGGTTGGTCTTGACCCGATCGAGCTCGTCACTACGGCTCGCCAGCACCATCACCACCGAAGGTCCGCCGGATCCGGTCACGGAGAAGGCCCGGAAGCCGCAGTCGAAGACGGTGCCGTCACGATGCCGGGCCGGCAGCCGCCCCCTCCAGTAACCCTGGGTCCGGCCCCGCTCGGTCAGCCGGGCGCACGGATCGGGGGCGCCCCGGGGCCCGTCGGCGAAGAGAACGGCGCCGGGCCTCGACAGGACGGCGGTGGCGTCATATCCGAAGAGGTCCCGCGCGCCGGGCCCCCAGTAACAGACGAGGTCCCCGTCATCGAGGCCGAAGACGGCCACGGGCACGTGCTCGAGCAGCGTCCCCGGCTCGGACCAGAACGGGCCGTGGGTCTCCTCACCCCCCGGCCGAGCCGATGGCACGAGACGTCCCCTTCCACTCGCCGTTCCATCCATTATCCGGACACCATGGGCATTCCGCGGCGCGAAGCGCGCCGTAGCGAGGACCGAGCCGAGAGAAACGCCCCCGGCCGCCGGTGGCCGGCTCAGCGCAGCAGGGCGGCAACGGCGGCCGGCACGTCGTTGAGCTCGTCCCGTCCGCCCTCCGTTTTCCTGAACCGGCATGACTTCTTGCACGGCGTGTGGGCGTGGGATCCACATCGGCGCGGCGGCGGCCCGGATCCCGCCCGCGCCCCCACGCGCCGCGCCACACCCTCGCTCTGCGGAAGGGGCCCGGATCGCCGGCTCGGCGACCGTCGCTCCCCGCTGCCGACGGCCCGTAGAGGTTAGAAAATAAAGTATGAGCGACCTACTTGGACACGTCCGACGTCGGCTGCTCGGCTCGACCACGAGCTCTTCCTCTCCCCCTCGGCGTCCCCCCTCAGGAAGCCACCAGGAGCGTCAGGAGCACGCCCGGCCCCCCGAGGGAAGGGCGCGGCGGCCGCAGCGTCTGTCCTCCCTTCTGAGCGTGCGCAGCGTGGCCGGCGAGGTGTTCCTCCTGCAGCTGGCCGTCGTGGTGCTGCTCGTCGCCGCCGCGGTGGTGGCGCTCGTGGTGCAAGCCCGGAGCGCCGGCATGGTGGACGCCCGGCACCGTACGCTCGCCGCCGCCGGAACGTTCGCGGAATCTCCGGGAATCGTCGCGGCCCTACGCAGCCCCCATCCGAGCGCAGTGCTACAGCCGAGCGCCGAGGCGGCCCGGAAGATCGCCGGGGTCGACGGCATCAACGTGTACACGCTCTCCGGGGTCACCCTCGCCCACAGCGACCCACGGCAGATCGGAAAGCACGTCGTCGGCCCCTTCTCCAAGGCGGCGGCCGGCCAATCCTTCACCGAGACCTTCGAAGGGTCCTTGGGGCAGTCCGTGGTATCGGTGGTCCCCGTCAAGGACTCCGACGGCCGCGTCATCGCCATCGTCTCCTCCCCGGTCACGGTCCAGAACGTGCAGAGCATGGTGAACCGGCAGCTGCCGGTCGTCCTCGGCAGTGCAGCCGCGGTGCTCGCCCTGTCCGCGGGCGGAACCGCTCTGGTGAGCCGTCGGCTGCTGCGCCGGACCCATGGCCTGGGACCGGCCGAGATGACGAGGATGTACGAGCACCACGACGCGGTGCTGCACGCGGTGCGAGAGGGCGTGCTGATCATCGGCGGCGGCGGACGGCTGCTGCTGGCCAATGACGAGGCGCGGCGGCTGCTGCGTCTGCCCGTGGACGCGGAAGGCCTCCCCGTCACGGACCTGGGTCTGGAGGAGGGAATCGCCGAGCCGATCGCATCGGGCCGTTCCGCGACCGACGAGCTGCACATGGCAGCCGATCGACTGCTGTCGGTGAACATCCGGCCCACCGCCCCCTACGGGCAGGCCGGGACCGTCGTCACGCTGCGGGACACCACCGAGCTGCGGGCGCTCTCCGGCAGGGCCGAGGTGGCCCGCGAGCGGCTGAAGCTGCTCTACGACGCGGGGGTGCGGGTGGGAACGACGCTGAACGTCGAGCGCACTGCGGAGGAACTGGCGGAGGTGGCGGTCCCGCGGTTCGCCGACGTGGTCACGGTCGACCTGCTGGACCCGGTGCTGCGCGGCGAGGAGCCGACCGAAGCGAGCACCGAGATGCGCCGCACCGCCGCCGTCGGCCTTCAGGGCGACCACCCGCTCTACCCCGTCGGCGAGCTGATCCGGTTCGTTCCCACCAGCCCCATGGCGGTCGGGCTGGCCGACGGCCGTGCGGTCCTGGAGGCGGACCTGCGCGTCACCCACCGCTGGCGGACCCAGGACCCGGCCAACGCCCTGCAGATCCTGGACCGCGGCATCCACTCCTTGATCGCCGTGCCCCTGCGGGCCCGGGGCGTGGTGCTGGGGATGGCCGGCTACTGGCGGGGGCAGGACTCCCCGCCGTTCGACGAGGAGGACGTGTCCTTCGCCGAGGAGCTGACCGCCCGGGCGGCACTGGCCGTCGACAATGCCCGCCGCTACACCCGCGAGCACACCATGGCCGTCACCCTGCAGCGCAGCCTGCTGCCCCGGGGCGTACCGGAGCAGTCCGCCGTCGAGGTCGCGCACCGCTATCTGGCTGCCCAGGCCGGTGTGGGCGGTGACTGGTTCGATGTCATCCCGCTGCCCGGCACCCGGGTGGCCCTGGTGGTCGGCGACGTCGTCGGCCACGGTCTCCACGCAGCCGCCACCATGGGCCGCCTGCGCACCGCCGTGTACAACTTCTCCACCCTCGACCTGCCTCCGGACGAACTCCTGAGCCACCTGGACGAGCTGGTCGCCCACATCGACATCGACGAGCAGGAGTGGCAGGGGATCACCGGAGCCACCTGCCTGTGCGCCATCTACGATCCCGTCTCGGGGCAGGTGACGGCGGCCACCGCCGGGCATCCGGGCCCCGCTCTGGTCCGCCCCGACGGAACCGTGTCCTTCCCCGAGGTGCCCGTCTCCCCGCCGCTGGGCCTGGGCGAGGGCCTGCCCATGGAGACCATGACGGTCACCCTGCCCGAAGGCTCCCGGCTGGCACTCTTCACCGACGGGCTGATCGAGAGCCGCGACCGCGATCCGGACGCGGGCCTGGCAGCGCTGCGCGCCGCCCTGGCCGGGCCCGCCCGCACCCCGGAGGAAACCTGCACCACGGTGATCGACGCGATGCTGCCCACCAGGCCCAGCGACGACGTCGCGCTGCTGGTCGCCCGCACCCGCCGACTGGACCCGGCGCGGATCGCCGAGTGGGACGTGCGCCCCGACCCCGCGGCGGTGTCCCCGGTGCGCAACGCCTGCGCCCGCCGCCTGGCGGACTGGGGCCTGGAAGACATCGCCTACACCACGGAACTCATCCTCAGCGAGCTGATAACCAACGCCATCCGCTACGGCACCGATCCCATCCGGGTGAGGCTGCTGTACGACCGCAGCCTGATCTGCGAGGTCTCCGACGGGTCCAGCACCTCCCCGCACCTGCGCCGGGCCGAGGCCACCGACGAGGGCGGTCGCGGCCTGTTCCTCGTCGCACAGTTCGCCGAGCGCTGGGGCACCCGCTACACCGCCCGCGGCAAGATCATCTGGAGCGAGCAGGCCCTCCACGACGGGTCCGCACCGCCCGCGATGGATCTCGGGGAGGCGCTCCTGGCCGGGTGGGACGACGAGGGGTTCTGAGAACGCGCCGGTACGGCAGCCGCAGGGAAGACAGCGGACACCACCGTCTGGGACTGCGCTGCCGAGGCCGCCGAACGTACGCTGGCCTCGATCAGTACGCGACCGCCCGTTATGGAGCCTTTGTGCCCGCACCTCGTCTCCGGACAGCCTCCGTCGCCGCCTGCCTGGTCCTCGCGGCGCCCCTCGGCGCCTGCGGAGACAAGCCCCCCACCGCGCCCAGAGCACCCGCGGTGGCCACCTCCGCCGCGGACGCCGGCGGCATGGCAGCACTGACCACAGCGGCGAAGAAAGAGGGCTCGCTCCACACGATCGCGCTCCCGAGCGACTGGGCCAACTACGGCGCAGTGATCGACGGCTTCGAGAAGAAGTACGGGATCAAGGTCATGGTGGAGAGCCCGGAAGGTACCAGCCAGGACGAGATCAACGCCCTGAAGGAGCACAGGGGCGGAGGCCGCGCCCCCGATGTGATCGACGCGGGGGGATCGTTCGCGCAGTCCGCGGCACGGCAGGGCCTGCTCGCTCCGTACAAGGTCGCCGCGTACGACGAGATCCCCAAGGAACAGAAGGACGACCGGGCCCGCTGGTACAACAACTACGGCGGTTACATCTCGATCGGCTGTGACGCCAAGCGCGTCAAGACCTGCCCCGCGACCTTCGCCGACCTGCGCAAGCCCGAGTACAAGGGCAAGGTCGCCCTCAACGGCAACCCCACCAACTCCGGCTCCGCCTTCGCCGCGGTCTACGCGGCGGCCCTGGCGAACGGGGGTTCCTTCGACGACATCCAGCCCGGCATCGACTTCTTCGCCGAGCTCAGCAAGAACGGCAACTTCATCCCGGTCGAATCCACCCCGGCCACGATCGCGAAGGGCCAGACCCCGATCAGCATCGACTGGGACTTCCTCAACCTCGGATACGCCGACGAATTCCGCGAGAACGGCACGGACGTCGACTGGCAGACCGCCATCCCCTTCGACGGCAGCTTCGCTCAGTACTACGCGAACGGGGTGAACAAGGACGCTCCGCACCCCGCGGCGGCACGTCTGTGGCAGGAGTACGTCTTCAGCCCGGAGGGCCAGAACCTCCGGCTCGGCGCCTATGCACGCCCCGTCCTCATGGACGCCATGGAGAAGGACGGCACCCTCGACAAGGCCGCCGCGGAGAAACTGCCGACGGTCGAGGGCACGCCGACGTTTCCGACGGAGGCGCAGAGGGAGAAGGCAAGAGAGACCGTCAACCGCGGCTGGGCCGAGGCCGTCTCGAGCTGAGGGCCAAGGGCACTCCTGGCCAGGCGTGCACCGCCCGTCCGGGCCTCGCACCGCGCTGCGCCTGAGCGTGGCCGCCTGGCAGCTCAGCCGTGCGCCGGAGACCCGCTCGGCCCTGCTGGGCGCGCCGGCGCAGCCGGAGCTGCCGCCGTTCGCCCCGCCGGGCGCTCTGGCGGAGTCGTCGGTCCTGAGCTCCGACGGCCGCACTCTGATCAGCACGGAAGCGAACGAGGTCACCCTGTGGGACCTGCGCACCCGGCGGGTCTCGGCCACCTACCGTCCCCCGTTCGACGAGGACGCCTCCGCCCTGGGACGTCAGGTCTCGCCCGACGGACGGTTGCTCGCCCTGTGTACCCCGGGCGGGGCGCGGCTCTGGGACCTGCGCGCGGACCCCGCCTGGACCGTCCGCCCGTCCTGCGCGGCGGAGGGCGTCCCGTGGTTCACCCCGGGCGGGCGCGCGCCGGCCATCCAGGACGGGCACGGCCTCCGGCGCGTTGACGTCTCCTCCGGCAAGGAGCTGCCCAGGCTCGAACAGACCGCTCCCGTGGACTTCGTCTTCAGCCCGGACGGGAGGTTCGCCGCCGGCGTCGGCTCGGGCGACGTCCTCCTGTGGCGCCTGGACCGCCCCCACGGCCCGGTCTTCCGGCACCCGGTCGCCGAGGAGGTACGCATCGACACACAGACGCGTGTGCTGCGCTACACCACGGGCAGCCCCCAGGGCACCCGGACCGTGCGTGGCCTCGACGTGAGCCGGGCCCTGGACTCGTCGTGGCAGGAGCGGACGGCCACACAGGCCGTCCACAGCGCCGACGGCCGTGTCGCCGTCGTCCGCGCCGGCCGCGTCTCCCTCCTCGACGGTCGTACGGGGCGGCGCCTGGCCACCGTCCCGGTGGCACCGACGGGCGGGACCTCGGTGGACTCCCCCGTGCTGATGTCGCTGAGCGCCGACGGGCGACTCCTCGCCTTCGGCCGGGGCACGGCCGACGTCCTCGGCGGACCGACCCGGATCACCGTGTGGGACACCACCCGCAACCGGAGCCTCATGGACATCGCCGTCCCGTCCGAGGACATGGCGTTCACCGGTCTCGCGCTCAGCCCGGACGGCAGGACCCTGATGACCATGGACGACTCGGGCGGCGCGAGCACGGTCCGGGACGCCGCCGACGGCACGAAGCTGCGGGTGCTGAACCGGGGGAAGAACGAGGGGGCGGACGGGGACGACGGAGCCCGTGCCGCCGTCTCCTCTGACGGCGGCACGGTCCTGACGGACACGGGCGCCCTCGTCCGCACCACGGGAAACGGCCACGAGCGCACCGCGCTGGAGAACTGCGCGTGCCGCACCGTCTTCAGCCCCGCCGGTGACCGCGCCGCCGTGATCGGCTCGAGGACCGGCATCACGGTGTGGGACGGGCGGCTGCGCACGCCGCTCGGGCTGCTGTCCGGCGGCCTGTCCAAGGGGATGCCGGGCAGGTACGTCCGCCACGCGGCGGGGCGCGCGTCCCCGTCCAGACATACGACATCGACCCGGCGCGGGCGGTCACCGAGGTGTGCCGCCGCGCCGGAGGGACGCTCTCGCCCGCCGAGCGGCGGACGTACCTGCCCGGCATCCCCTACCGGAAGGTGTGCTGAGCGGCGCCCGCGAGACCGGCCGGCGCGCCCGGCAGCGCGTCGAGCAGGCCGACGGCCGCGCCGACGGCGAGGAGGACCGGCGCAGAACGCTTCGCGCCCTGGGGACGAGGGTGTGGTTCGTGGTCATGCCCGGCGTCCCGGGGCCGCCGGTGCCTTGCCGCCAGGTCAGGCAGGCGCCGGGGCGCCGGGTGCGGCGGGTGACCGCCGGGCGAGTCGCGCGGCGTCGGCCTGTTCGGTCCGGACGCAGGTCAGGGGCGGGGCGATGCCTTCGATCTCGCCGAACCGCTGTCCGTTTCCGGCGGTGCGGGGCGGCCCCGCTGGGATCCACCGCGTTCTCCGCCGATGAGATGCGGACGCCGTCCCCTCCGGGCAGAGTGGGGAAGGACCTGTTCGTACCGAGGTGGTCCCCTGTGGTCCCGCGTGCTGGAGACGGGACGGACTGATGCGAGGATTGTCGTGACGTCGGAGTGATCGATGTTCCGCAGACGGCCGGCCGACAGCAGCGAGGACCTTCTGGTCCGGCTCGGGTCGCTGACCGCCAAGGCGCGGGAGTTGGCCGAGACGCAGCGTTCCCGTGTCGAGCTCGCCGTGGCCCTGCAGCGCGGCATGCTGCCCTCGGAGCTGCCCAGTTTTCCGGGCGCCCGGCTGGCCGTCCGCTATGAGCCCGCCAACCACGGGCTCAACGTCGGCGGTGACTGGTACGACGCCTTCCCCCTGCCCGGCGGCCAGATCGGCATGTCCATCGGTGACGTGCAGGGGCACAACATCGAGGCCGCCGCCTTCATGGGACAGGTCCGCGTGGCACTGCGCGCGCTGGCCTCCGTCACCGGAGACCCGGGAGAGCTGCTCGGTCGAACCAACGACCTGCTGATCTCTCTGGGCGCCGACCTCTTCGCCACCTGCACCTTCCTGCGGCTCGACCCCGCTGCCGGCACCCTGGAGTGCGCCCGGGCCGGTCACATCCCCTACATCTGGGCCACCACTGACGGCCGCTCCGGCATCGACGACAGCGAGGGCGGGCCTCCGCTCGGTGTGCTCCCCGGCGTCGACTACCCGGCCACGCGCCACCGGCTCACCGCCGACGGTGTCTTCGTCCTCCTGACCGACGGGGTGGTGGAGGGGCCCTCGCTCCACGTCGACGAGGGTCTGGACCGGGTGACGCGGCTCGCCGGGATCACCGCCGTCGCCGGGCTGGACGTCGACGCGCTCGCCACCGCCGTCATGAAGCTGGCGGCCACGGTGGGGCACGAGGACGACGCGGCCGTCCTGGTCGTCGGCCATGACGGCGGTCCGGCCCGGTCGGCGGCCGAGGAGTGAGGGGAGGGGGCTCGCCTCGGGACGGTTCGGTCCTCGGGGCGGTTCGGTCCTCGGACCGGCCCGGGCCCGTGCCGTACGGCGGCGCCCGACACGCAGGGGTCCTTGCCCGGTCGTGGCGGCCCGGCCGGTGTCTGATGGCTGACGTGTTGGATATTCGGCAGTTCCGGCCCTCTACGGAGGCGGCTCTGATGTCGCTGGCCGTGACGGTTTGCTACTACGCGGCCGGACGACTCGGCCTGATGGGCCGCCTCGTCGTCGAAGGCGTGGTGGTCACCCCCATCTGGCCGCCCACCGGCGTCGCCGTCGCCGCCCTGCTGCTGCTCGGCGCGCGGGTCTGGCCTGGGATCGCCCTCGGCTCCTTCCTCGTCATCGCCTCCCTCACCACTCCGGGGCCCACCACAGTGGTCACCGTGGTGAGCAACACCGTCGCGCCGCTCTGCGCCTTCCTGCTGTTGAGACGGGCCGGCTTCCGGCGCGACATGGCGCGGCTGCGGGACGGACTCTCCCTGGTCTTCCTCGGCGGGTTCGGCGCCATGCTGATCAGCGCGACCGCGGGGGTCGGACTGCAGGTGGCGAAGGGCTCCCTGGACAAGAGCGAGTTCTGGCCCGCCTGGCTGGCCTGGTGGGTGGGCGACACGATGGGGGTGCTGCTCGTCGCCCCCCTCCTGCTCGTCCTCGCGGGGCCGGCCGGACGGTTCCGGGTACGGCGCTGGAAGGAGGCGGCCTTTCTGGGGCTGACGACCCTGGTCCTCATGCCCATGGCCGTGCTCAGCCCGATGAGCATGCTCTTCCTCGTCTTCCCCCTGCTGATCTGGGCAGCGCTCCGCTTCCAGCTCGCCGGAAGCATGCTGTGCGCCCTCTTCGCCTCCGTGCTCACCACCTTCGAGGCGACCTCCGGGCGGGGCGCGTTCCTCCACCTGACGGACGTCGAGATCATGGTCAAGCTCCAGGCGTTCAACGGTTCCGCCGCCCTGACCGCCCTGCTTCTCGCCTCCGTCATCACCGAGCAGCGTGCGACCCGCCGGTCGGTGCGCCGCGCCTGCCAGGAACTGGCGGAGGTCCTGGAGCACCTCGCGGCGGGCGAGCCCTCGCCGGGTCCACCCGGCACCGCCGAGAACCGGGCAGCCCCACCCGGCGGGCACCGGGATCCGTGACCCCCGCGCCGGAGCCGGAGCCGGCGCAGGGATCAGGAGCCGTACAACGACTGCAAGGCATGGGAACTGTCCGGCGCCAAGGGTTCGCAGAAGAACAACACGTGGACGAGCAACGTGCCGACCCGGTGTGCCAAGGACCAGAACCTACAGGTTGATTCTCTGCGAGCCCCAAGCCGTTCTCCGTCGAGTCCTCGCAACGCCTTGGCCGCCACCGCCGGGTCGTGGAGAGGACCGTGTCCTGGTTCGCCGGCTCCCCGGTTCGGCCCGGTGCAGCAGGTGCTCGCCGCGCCGACTACGCCTCACGGCGTTCGACTGGTGGGCGGGCATGCCGGGGCCGGCTCCAGACACACCCGGACCCTGGCAGCGCGTCCTCGCCTCTGGCACGGGCCAAGACGTCCGCCGGCCAGGGCACAGGCCTTGATCCCGTGCCCGTTCTCGGGACACTCTTCGTGCCGACCGTCTCCATGGCCGCGGGCGATGTCGCCGCGCCGGGCAGCAGGAGACCGATCAGATGGGAGAGGTCCGCATGACCACGCGTACTCCGCAGGAACTCGCCGTCCCCGTACGAGGAGGCGACCTCGCCGTGACCCGCTGGCCCGGCGAAGGGCCCGTGGTCATCGCCCTGCACGGCATCACGGGCAACAGCCTGTCCTTCGGCGCCGTCGCCGAGCAGCTCGGCGACATCGATCTGTACGCCCCGGACCTGCGCGGCCGGGCCCGCAGCGCCGGTCTGCCGGCTCCCTACGGCATCCCCGCCCACGTCGAGGACGTCCTCGCCGTCCTCGATCACCTGGGCCTGCGTCAGGCGCTGCTCGTCGGCCACTCCTTGGGGGCCTTCACCACCGCGGTGGCCGCCGCGCGGCATCCGGACCGCTTCCCGCGCGTGGTCCTCGTCGACGGGGGCCTCGGATTCCCGATTCCGGGCGGCGCGGACATCGACGAGGTGATCGAGTCGGTCATCGGCCCGGCGATGCGCCGGCTCAGGACGACCTTCCCGGACGGCGACGCGTACCGCGCGCTCTTCCGTGAGCACCCGGCCTTCACGGCCCACTGGGGCCCGCACGTCCAGGCGTACGTGGACCGCGACATGACCGGCGAGCCTCCCGAGATACGCAGCAGCTGCGTCCTGGAGGCGGTCCGCGCCGACGGCGCGGGCCCCATCGGCGACCCCGAGACGCTGGCCGCCATCCGCCGGCCGGAGGTGCGCGGCACCATGCTGTGGGCGGAGCGAGGAGTGCTGAACGAGCCTCAGGGACTCTACGACGAGGGGCGTCTGGCCGCGGGCGGCCTCTCCCCGGACCGGATCACCACCCGCCGGGTCGACGACACCAACCACTACACGATCCTGTTCGCGGAGAACGCGACGGCGGCCATCGCGGAGGCCGTACGCGGGGAGCTGAAGCAGATGTAGTACCTGTCCTGGCGCGACACACCGGGCCGAGCGTGCGTCTGT
Organism: Streptomyces sp. TLI_105; assembly: GCF_900105415.1. GTDB lineage: Bacteria > Actinomycetota > Actinomycetes > Streptomycetales > Streptomycetaceae > Streptomyces. The sequence goes on from NZ_FNSM01000001.1 coordinate 1,029,964, forward strand.
TTCTGCGGAACGGCGCACATCCGGCCCGGTGCGCGACCGGCGTCGCCACGACCGTCGACCGGCAGACGGGTTGTTCCGAAGGTCTAATCCTGTGGCAGACGGTGATGTTGTGGACACGCACCGCTTACAGACCTCACACTCGCCTCAGCCCCTCGACGGGGAACCGGAACTCAGGACGGAGACGCGATGCTTCGGCGCACGATCCAACTCGCCCTCTCGATTGTCATGGTCATGATGGCGGCGCTGGGTGGGATGCTGTCCACGGCCGGATCCGCCCAGGCCGACGAGTGCTACACCTGGGGCCGCACCCTGTCCGAGGGCATGTCGGGCTCCGACGTGACGCAGCTTCAGATCCGCGTGGCCGGACATGCGGCGTACGGCGAGGTCATCGCCGTCGACGGCGCCTTCGGCCCGGCCACGAAGGCCGCGGTGACCCGATTCCAGCAGGCGTACGGGCTGCCCTCGGACGGCATCGCGGGTTCCCAGACGTTCAGCAAGATCTACGCCCTGCAGGACCCGGACTGCACCCCCGTCCACTTCACCTACGCCGAACTGAACAAGTGCAACTCCGACTGGTCCGGTGGCGCGGTCAGCGCCACGACGGCCAAGGCCAACGGCCTGCGGACGATGTGGAAGCTGGAGGCCATGCGACACGCCCTGGGCGACGTGCCGCTGACCGTGACCAGCGGATTCCGCTCGTACGCCTGCAACAGCGCGGTGGGCGGCGCCTCGAACAGCCGGCACCTGTACGGTGACGCCGCCGACCTGACCGGCAGCCCGTCGCTGTGCACGCTGGCACAGCGGGCCCGCTACCACGGCTTCGGCGGAATCTTCGGCCCCGGCTACCCCGACCACGACGACCACACCCACGTGGACGGACGCACCAGCCGATCCTGGTCCGCGCCCAACTGCGGCGTCTGACCCGTACGTACGACACGGGCGATGCGGGCTCTCCCCCGGACCGGCTCCAGCTCTTGGGGGAGCCCGCATCGCCCGAGAGACGCGCGGCCGACAAGACTCCGGCCCTCGGGACGGACACCGCTCGTCCCTGCCCCGAGCAGACCTTCCCCCTCTCCCCCTCCCCACATCGAGTAGGAGTGCCCTGATGTCCTCCCGCATCCCCTGGCGCGTCCGTGCCGGAACGGCCACGCTGGCGGTGCTCGCCGGTATCGGGGCGTTCGCCGCGCCCGGATCCGCCTCGGCCGCCTCCCCGCCCGGGGCCGGCCGACAGGCCGTCAGCTACCACGGCTACCGCATCGAGGTCCCCGCCGACTGGCAGGTCGTCGATCTGGCCGAGAGCCCGCAGGCCTGTATCCGATTCGACCGACCCGCCGTCTACCTCGGCGAGCCCGCCGAGCAGAGCGATTGCCCCGCACACCTCGTGGGCCGTACGGCAGGCATTGTCGTGGAGCCCCTCACCGCCCGCTCCGCCGGACAGGTGACGGCGGCGACCTCAAGGACCCCACGCGGCAGGGCCACCGCCCCGACCGCCGTGTCCAGCAACGACACCATCCAGATCGCGGTCGAGGACGCCGGTGTGCTCGTCACCGCCGCCCACACCCCGGCGACCGAGCAGCTGGTGCGCGGTGTTCTGGCCTCGGCCGAGCTCACCCCGGGTGCCAGGCGCACCGAGCTGCCCCGCACCTCCCAGCGGCCTGACGCCACCCCCCTGACCGCGGCCGGACCGCAACCCGGAAGCTACCTGGGCAAGGGCTTCGACACCTGCGCCGCGCCCTCCCAGGCCGCCATGAACGCCTGGCGGGCCGGCTCACCGTACAGTGCGGTCGGCGTCTACATCAGCGGCTCCTTCCGCGGCTGTGCGCAGCCGAATCTGACCGCGAGCTGGGTGACCGGTCAGACCGGCAACGGCTGGCGGCTGATCCCCATCGACGTCGGCCGCCAGGCCCCGTGCACGGGCTTCTCCCTGAAGATGTCCACCGACCCCGCCACCGCCAAGTCCCAGGGCGTCGCAGCGGCGGCCGCCGCCCTCACCGCCGCGGCGAACCTCGGCATCCCCGCGGGCAGCGCCGTCTACAGCGACATCGAGGGATACGCCTCCACGGCCTCCTGCAAGGCGGCCGTGCTGTCGTACCTGTCCGGCTGGACCGAGCGGCTGCACAGCGGCGGCTATCTGGCGGGCTTCTACTCCAGCGCGTCCTCCGGCATCAAGGACGCCGCGAGCGAGTACGGCAACAGCGCCTACACGCGGGTCGACCACATCTTCTACGCCTGGTGGAACGGCGCCGCCGACACCAACACCGGTTCCTACGTTCCGTCCACCTCCTGGGCCGGTCACCAGCGCATCCACCAGTACGCAGGCGAGGTCACCGAGTCCTACGGCGGCTACTCGATCAACATCGACCGCGACTACCTGGACGTGGGCGCCGGCACACCGCCCGCGCCCACCTGCACGGGGACGAACCTCGACTTCACCGCGTACCCCGCTGTCGGGAGCGGCTCGACCGGAGAGCAGGTCAAGGCGGCCCAGTGCCTGCTCAAAGCCGCCGGATACGACCCGGGCGCCCCGGACGGGACGTTCGGCGCCGCCACGACCACCGCCACCCAGAACTTCCAGAGCGGCACGGGGCTCACCGCGGACGGAGTGATCGGGCCGAAGACCTGGACCGCCCTGCTGTCCCGCGGAGCCACCCCCACGGTCCAGAGCGGCTCGACGGGAGAAGCCGTCACCCGACTCCAGCGTGCCCTGACCGCCGCGCTCGGCCGGACGGTGGCCGTCGACGGCGCCTTCGGCCCGGACACCGACCAGGCCGTGCGCGACTACCAGTCCTCACGCGCTCTGACGGTCGACGGCATCGTCGGCTCCGGCACCTGGGGCGCCCTCCAGTCGGGAAGGTGACGTGTCTGCGCAGCGCTGTCGTGTCGGCCTCCGGTTCCGCATGGGCAAGGCGGCGGGTGCCGCCGGAACCGCGACGACGGCCTCCGGTCGGCCGAAGGGCCTGTTGACCGCACAAGGCCGGCACCAGCGTGAGCGGCGTAACGGACAACACCTCAGCGAGCGGGGTGTTCAGGGTCGGTCTCTCCCGTGCTCCGCTGCGGGCCCCCGTCGTCGAGCCGTCACCGACGGGGTGGTCACCGAGGCGGATCGGTGATCACCTGGTCCGGTCGAGCACGTACGTGAACAGCCTGTCCAATTGCTGTGCGGCCGTGTGCGTGAGGGACGCGTCGCGCAGCGCGCGGCGGGCGGTGTCCAGGTGCCGGCGCGCTTCGTCGCGGGTCGCGGTCCGCCCGCCCAGCTCCTCCACGAGTGCCGCGACGTGTGCGGCGGCCTCGTGGTCGAGCGGCTGGGGAGGGTCGAGCAGCGCCGCCAGTTCGCGCGCGGCCCTGCCCCCGCCTGCCAGTGCCGCGAGCATCGGGTAGGTCTTCTTGCCCCTGCGCAGGTCGGCGTGAACGGGTTTGCCGGTCACGGCGGGGTCGCCCCAGATGCCGAGGATGTCGTCCACCGCCTGGAAGGCGAGGCCGAGATGGCGGCCTGCCCGTTCGAGCGTGGTCACGGTCCGGTCGGGGGCGCCGCCGAGGACCGCGCCGAGCGCGACGGCGCACCCCAGCAGGGCGCCCGTCTTGTGTTCGGCCATCGACCGGTACTGCTCCGGTCCGACTGCGCCGGGGCCGTACCACGGACGGTGTTCGAAGCGCAGGTCCTGTGCCTGGCCGGACACCAGCGCGTTCAGGGTCCGGCAGAGGCAGCGGACCGCGGCCGCCGCGTGCCGGCCCGGGGTCTCGGCCAGGGTGGCCACGGCCTGGGCGAGAAGCGCGTCGCCGGCGAGAACGGCCGGGCCGGTCCCGTACGCCTTCCACACCGCAGGCCGCTGCCGGCGCAGGGCGTCGCCGTCCATGATGTCGTCGTGGAGGAGCGAGAAGGTGTGCACGAGTTCGACGGCCACGGCGCCGGGAACGGCCTCCGCGCCATCCGCCCCGACCGCCTCCGCCCCGAGCACGGCGAGCGCCTGGCGCACTCCCTTGCCCTCGGACCCGCCGGAATCCGGAGTACCGGCCAGGTCTGACCAGCCCAGCGCGTACGCCGCCATCTCACCGGTCCACGGATGGAGGCTGCCCACCGCCTCCACCAGTGCAGGCCGGACGAGTTCACGACAACGCTCCAGGACACGGGCCGGCGCTGCGTCGTGACCGATCTCGCGATCAATGTCGCGATCAATGTCGTGATCACGAGAGGCACGCACCGTGGCCACGACTGCGGCGCCCGGCAAGCACACCGGCGAGAACGGTGTCGGGACGGCGCTCACCGCAGGCCCTCCGCACCGGCGGCCTGAAGCGCCTCGGCCCCGACCGCCGGCAGCACGGGCCTCGCGGCGCCCTGCTCTTGGCCGTCGTGGTCCGGCAGCGGCCCGACCCCCAGTTCGGCCGCTGCCTTGTCCACCATGTCCCGGGCATGCCGCAGCCCGATACGGTCCAGCGTGGAGCGCAGTTCGGCCAGGTCCGCGGCAGTGTGCGCGGCGTCGCGGCCCAGGTGGGCGGAGGCCTTGACCAGCCCCAGTCGCGACAGCGCCGTCCCGCGCGGCTCGTCCATCTCGTGGAACTCCTCAAGGGCCAGCGCGTACATCTCACGGGCCTGCTCGTAGCGGCCCGCCCGGTACAGGACGTTGCCGCGCATCTTGTGGTTGTAGGCGAGCGCACTGGACAGCCGCATCTCCCGGCAGGCCTCCTCCGCCTGGGACAGCAGCGACAGGGCGCGCTCCACGTCGGCGTCGCGCACGGACACCACGTCCGCGATGCCGCGCAGCGCCCATGCCCACCCGCGCCGGTCCTCGGCTCGGGACGCCGTCTCGGCCGCCTCCTCGAACAGGGCCAGGGCCTCGTCGTATTCGCCGGTGTTGCGGTGCATCTGCGCGATGCCCTCCAGCGCCCACACCGTGTGCCGGGCCTCGCCTCGGCGGCGGGCCTCGGCAAGCAGCTGCTCGTGCAGTCTCCTCACCGCCGCGTAATCGCCCTGGATGCGCCCGGTCTCGGCGAGCCCCGCCAGCGAGTAGCCGCGCACGACGACGTCACCGCCCCGCTCGCCCGTCTCGGCGGCCAGCCTCAGCAGCCGGTACGCCAGCCTGAACGCACCGCGCTGTCGGGCCAGCGTGCCGCCGCTCCACAGAGCCCACGCCATGGCCCCCTCGTGACCGGCCGAACGAGCCGCCCGGTAGCTCGCCTTCCACGCCCGGTCGGCCTCCTCGACGCGCCCGAGCCTGCGGTAGGCCTCTGCCACGGCCAGCCCGCAGCGCGCCTCCTCCCGCCGGTCCCCGGCCCGTTCCGCCGACCGCAGCTCCTCCATGCCCCGCGCCAGCACCTCGGGCAGTGAGGCGTTCACCGACAACGATTCGAGAGCACCCTGGTACTCCGGCGCCGATGCCTTCGCCCGCCTCGTCCCACGCACCTGACCTGCCATCACACCCCTCCTCGTGTCGACTCGACGATCAAGTCGACACGAGGACCAAGACGGCGACCGCGGGCCGGGGTTCCCTCTCGGTCGAGAAGTCCGCCTCCATACGGACGCGGCGTCGTCCTCAAGTGCTACGCGGCTGTCGACGACTCCTCAGCGAGATGTACGCCGGGGTCCCCGGGCCGACAGGTCCGATCAGCGCGGGGTGAGGTTCGATCGGCGGACGACCGGTTCCGGCCGGAACACCACCTGGTCGTGGCGGTGGTCGTCCGCCTGGTCGCCGGTCTCCTTCAGGAGCAGCTCGGCCGCTCGCGTGCCCCGGGTGACGGCCGGCCGCGACCGGCAGATCGCGGCCCCGTGCAGCAAGGACGCCCGGATCCAGGGCGTCCACAACGCCCGCCGCTACCGGGGCGACCGCCTCGGCCGTGCCGCCGTCCCACCACCGGCTCCTCGACCCCGCCGCCGGTCCCCTCATCGGAGTCAAGCTCCATGTCCTCATCCGCAAGACGCTCACAGACGCGGCAGCCGCATGGTCGTCCTGCGGGCCTGCATACTCCGCCGGGACGCCCCCGAGCAGTACCGGGTCCTCCGTCGGCACAATGGGCGGCGTCGCGAAACCGAGATCCGGACCATGTGGGAAGGAGACTGTCGGCTGCTCGTTCAGCGCCGCGGGAACGCCAGTGCCGTCGGAGCCGGCCCCAGCGTCGTCGTGCCGGGGGGCGAGCGATGGCCCAGCCCCGTACGGTACGCGTCCAGCGCGGCCTCGGTGCGGCCGCCGCGGCGCAGGAGGTCGCCCAGCAGACGGCACAGATCGGCGAGGTCGCCGCTCGCGCCGCTGCGCTCCAGCAGTCCGAGCGCCATGACGTAGTGCTCCTCGGCGGTCTCGCTGTCCCCCCGCTCCTCGGCGATCAGCCCGAGCAGCCTGTGCGCACCCCCCGCGTGCACCGCGCCGTGCCGGTCACCCAGCTCAAGAAATGCAGAGAGCAGATCCGACGCCTCGTCGTGCCGTCCGAGCCGCCGGAGGACATCGGCCAACTCCACCTCCACCTGCGCGGTGAACAGAGCCGCGCGCTTGGCATTCAGCATGTCCCGGGCGGCTCGCAACTCCTTTTCGGCTGAAGCCAGTTCGCCCTTCTGAGCCTGAACGTAGCCGCGCATCCAGTGGCAGTGCGCGAGATCGGTGCACAGGCTCAGCTGCTGGTAGATCGCCTGCGCCTTGGCCAGTGAGGCGTCGGCCTCGGCCGTGCGCCCCTCGGCGAGGAAGGTGCGAGCCACCTGCCGGTGCATGCCCGCCACCAGCGCCGGATCGTCGACCTGCGGAGCCAGCGCCAGGGCGAGCTCGGCGGCGTGCGCGGCACGGGCGTGTGCACCCATGTCGATGTACGGGCCGATCACGGCTGCGTACAGGATGACCAGCGCCTCGGGGTCGGCCAGGCCGCTCGCACCGAGCTCGTCGATGGTGGATTCGAGCAGGTAGCAGGCGTAACGCAGTTCCCCCGCCAGGAGGTGTGCGACGGCACGGCCCCGGATCGCGCGTGCGCGGCGGGGCAGCGGCTCCTCGGCGAGGAGCCGCTCGGCGGCCTGGAAGTGATGCCCCGCGTCGACCAGTTCACCGGTCTCCAGGGCACAGTCGCCGAGTCCGAGCAGCGCCTCGGCCTGCTCGGGAACGAGTCCGAGGTGCTCCGCGTCGGCGAGGAGCCGGCGGTAGCGCACGGCGGCCTCGTCCGCCGTCCCGGTGGCCAGCTGCTGGTGGGCGTCGGAGAGGGCGAGCCGCAGCTCGGTGGCGAGGTGCGCGGGGCGGCCGGTGGCCAGTTCTTCGTACGACGTGCCGAGCCGCTCCGCGAGGAAGCGCAGTGCGGTCTCCGAAGGCCTGACCTTGCCCGACTCCAGCGTCGAGACGTACGCGGGGGTGTACGAAGGCTCGGCCAACTGCCGCTGTGTCAGCCCGCGTTGAGTGCGCAGGCGCTGCACTCGGTGGCCGATCGTGGCCGGATCGTCCATGTGGACCCCCTGGTTCGTGAACTCCCCAGTATCCAGAAGCAGTAGGCATTGCGCACCCCTCGCCTTCCCCCTAGGTTAAGCAACTTGTTCAGCACATTTACTGAGGCGGTTAACTCGCCTGACAAGGGGCTGATTTCATGCGTTCAGCACGACGCGGTGCCATGGCGGCCGGAGTGGCCGTCGCCCTCGCGGCCGTCCTCGCCGCCGCACCCGGCAGCGCCGCCGCGGACCCGACGGCACCCTCCACGGCCGGAGTCGAGATCGAGATACCCGGGCCGGAACACGGGACGCTCGCCGGATCCGGCCACACGCATGTGCCTCCGGAGGGCAGGAACCAGCCGGCCTCCCGCCTGACGGCGACCGAGGCGGTCGCCGACGGCGAGGTGACCAAGGTGGTCGACAACGGCCCCATCGCCGACCGGCTCGACATCGTCGTCGTCGGAGACGGCTACACCGTCGCCGAACTGCCCCGCTTCCACGCCGACGCCCAGCAGAAATGGGCCGAGCTGACGGCCGTCGAGCCGTACACCACCTACCGCAACCTCTTCAACGTCTGGACCGTCGACGCCGTCTCGAACCAGTCCGGCGTCTCCGGCGACCCCTCTCCCGGCACCCTCCGGGACACGGCTCTCGGCTCGTACTTCTGGTGCGACGGCATCGAGCGGCTGCTCTGCGTCGACCAGGACAAGGTCGACGGATACGTGGCGAAGGCCCCCGAGGCCGACCTGGTGCTCGTCCTCGCCAACAGCACCAAGTACGGCGGCGCGGGCTACAACGAGCCCAGCAAGACCCTCGGCTACGAGGGCATATCAACGGCCTCGGCGGGCAACGAGAAATCCGGCCAGGTCGCGATCCACGAGACCGGCCACTCCCTGGGCAAGCTCGCCGACGAGTACTTCTACCCCGACTACCCCGGCTACGAGCGCTACGTGGGTCCCGAGCCCGCCGACTCCAACATCACGACTTTCACCGCCGACGACATGGCCGACCGGGACACCAAGTGGCACCGCTGGCTCGGCGAGCAGTCTCCCGACGGCGGCGTCGTCGGCGCGTACGAGGGCGGCGGCTACTACGTCACCGGACTGCGGCGCCCCACCGAGAACTCCATGATGCGCTCCCTCGGCAAGCCCTTCAATCTGCCCGGAGTGGAGGCGATGATCGCCGGCTTCTACCGCGAGGCGCGCATCGCCTCCCCCGTCACGCCCACCGATCGCACCCTCCGCAGGGGCGACACCGCCCAAGCCCTCGTGCCCCGGCTGACGGGGGCGGACGGGCGTCAACTCACGATCCGCTGGTACCTGGACGGGCGGGAGATGAAGTCCCTCGCGGGCCGCACCGACGTACGGGTGTCCGACCCGGCCCTGCGGCTGCTCGACCTTCGGACCCACACGCTGTCCCTCACCGCCGAGGACCGTACGCCCTCGGTGCGGGACCGCGCCATCGCCCGGACGATGAGGTCCACGGTCAGCTGGACGGTCCGGCTCTGACGGCTCCGGCGGGCATACGTCGCGGTTCGCGGGCAGCTCGAGGACGCCGTCCGGGAGTGTGACGCGGTGGCGGTCGATGCGGACCGGGCAGCCCGAAGATGTGGGCCGTCCCGTGGGCGACGACGTTGCGGCCCCAGCACCACACGTACTGGTGGAAGGTGACGTCCCACGGTGGCGCTCCTGCCCGCGGTCGAACCCATGTCCCCACCGAGTGGGGGTAGCTGACACCAGGATCCGGGCCATTCGCGGACCAGCACTCCACCGACAACGACCGTCACGGCCGTTCCGGCCGGTCAGCGGGGGTGCAGCGCGCGTGCCACCAGGAGTGAAGCAGCCGCCCGGGCCGCGCAGCAGGTAGCCGTCCTGCGTGGCGCCGTGCTTCTCCTCGTACCGCTCGATCGCGTCGTCCTGCATGTCGCATCCGGACTCCTCGCGCTGCTTGCCGAGCGCCTCGCGGAAACGGATCGAGTACGGGTGAGGGCAGCGGGCGGGTCCGGCGCAGCCGCAGTCCTTGAAGAAGGACCCATGCCGCGGGCGAGCTGTCGGGCCATGGAGCGAACCATCCGATCCAGCGCCGAGATCCGCACACCGGCGCCGCACTGCGAGTCGCAGGTCCGGGCAGCTTCCCCCGGGTCTTCCAGGACTCACGCCGGCCCCTCGCCGAGATTCCTGGCCCATCATCAGGTGGCGACGAAAGGGGGTCGCCCGCCCGTCCGGATCCCATCGCGACGATGCCACAAGCCTGCGCAGCGCTCCCCCGCGGGCATCCGTGATCACCGCCACCCCGACGAGCCGGCAGCCGACCCACGACTCCCGGACCCTGGTCCGGAGGCGGCGGTCGGAAGTGGACGGATCCGGGGCGTTGACAGTGCCGCCGACGCCTCTCGATACTGACTGACGGTTCAGTTAGTGACCCCGTTGCCACACCTGGAGGCACCATGTCCGACCTCCCCACCGAGCTGGTTCCGTTCACCCCCGAGCAGCGTGGCATCCTCGAGCTCACCCGGGCCTTCGCCCGTGACGAGATCCGCCCGCGGGCGCGCGCCGTGGACGAGGCCGACGTCGAGACACCGTGGGACCTGTGGCACAAGGCCGCCAAGGTCGGCATCACCGGCTTCATGCTTCCCGAGGAGTACGGAGGCGGCGGCTTCACCGACGTCTTCACCCAGTGCCTCGTGCAGGAGGAGCTGTGCGTCGGCGACCTCGGCATCGGAAACCTGCTCTGCTCCAACGGCTTCTTCGCCGACCCGGTGCTCGAACTCGGCACCGAGGAACAGAAGCGGACCTGGCTCACCCCGCTGACCGGCCCCGACACCCCGATGACCGCCCTGGCCACCACGGAACCCGGCGCCGGCTCCGACGCCGCGTCCATCGTGACGACGGCCACCCGCACCGCCGGTGGCTACCTGCTGAGCGGCCAGAAGGCCTGGATCTCCAACGCGGGGGAGGCCGAGCAGTACGTCGTCTTCGCCAAGACCGATCCCACTCGGCGTTCCAGGGGCGTGACCGCCTTCCTGCTGCGCAAGGACACTCCCGGCGTCACCTTCGGCGAGCCCATGCGCAAGATGGGCCAGCGCGCCATCGTGTGCCGGGAGATCTTCCTCGCCGACGCCTTCGTGCCCGAGGAGAACCGCCTCGGAGAGGAGGGGCAGGGCTTCCAGGGGCTCATGCGGACCTTCGACATCTCGCGGGTCGTGCTGGGGGCGGCGGCGACCGGCGTGGCGCGGGCCGCGTACGAGTACGCACGCGACTACGCGCGCACCCGGCAGCAGTTCGGCAAGCCGATCATCGAGCACCAGGCGGTGGCGTTCCGGCTGGCCGACATGCGGACCCGGATCGAGCAGGCCCGCCTGATGACCTGGCGCGCGGCCAAGCGCCTGGACGCCGGCCTGTCCGCGACGACCGAGGCCGCCATGGCCAAACTGACCGCCTCGGAGACGGCCGCGTACTGCACCTGGGCCGCCGTGCAGACCCTCGGCGGCTGGGGCTACTCGCGTGAGTACCCGGTGGAGCAGTGGATGCGGGACGCCAAGCTGGAGGAGATCGAGGAGGGCACCTCGGACATCATGCGGCTCGTGATCTCGCGGGGCCTGTGATGACGACTCCGCCCGAGGAGGGCGAGGCCGTCACCGGCGGCGAGGCCGTCGTCCGCGCCCTCGCCTCGCACGGCGTCACCGACGCCTTCGGGATCCCCGGCACGCACAACCTGGAGATCTACCGCCACCTCCGGACCTACGGAATACGTCATGTGACGCCCCGTCATGAACAGGGTGCGGGATACGCCGCCGACGCGTACGCCCGAGTATCCGGCCGACCCGGTGTCGCGATCACCACCACCGGCCCCGCCCTGCTGAACATCGCCGCCGCCGTCGGCCAGGCCTACTCCGACAGCGTGCCGCTGCTCGTCGTCTCCCCCGGCATGCCGCTGCGGCACCCCCGGCAGTCCACCGGGCTCCTCCACGAGATGCGCAGCCAGACCGAGGCTCTGCGCGGCGTCGCGGCCTTCAGCCACCGGGTGTCGTCGGTGGAGGAGATCGGCTCGGCGGTGGCACGGGCCTTCGCTCTCTTCCGTACGGGCCGGCCCCGTCCGGTACACATCGAGGTGCCGCTGGACCTGCTGGAGACCGTGGAGCCGGCAGGGCCCGTACGGCGTGCACCGCTCGCCGGACCCCCTGCGCCCGACCCGGTGGCCGTGGGGAAGGCGGCCGAAGCCCTGCGCGCGGCCCGGCGGCCCGCGCTGGTCCTGGGCGGAGGGGCCCGGGCGGCGGCCGCGGAATGCGCGGCGCTCGCCGAGGAGCTGGGCGCGCCGGCCGTGACCACCGCCAACGGCAAGGGCGTGATGGACGAGCGCCATCCGCTCTCGCTGGGCGTGTCGCTGCACAGCCCGACCGTGCAGAAGTGGCTGGCTGACCGCGACGTGATCCTCGCCGTCGGCACGGAGCTGGCCGAGTCCGACATCTGGGGTCCGCCGCCGGCCCTGACGGGCACCTTGATCCGGGTCGACGTGGACCCCGCCCAGATGTACGCGGGGCTCCCGGCGGACGTGCCCCTGGTGGGCGACGCACGTGCCCTGCTCCAGGCGCTGCTCGCCGAGTGCCGAGGAGGAAGCGACAACGTCCCCGCGGACCCCGTCGGCGTCCGTGCCCTCCGTACCGCCCGGGACGACGAGACCCGTAGCCGCGACGCGCGCTGGCTGCCGTACCTCCACGCCGTGCGCCGCGTCCTCGCCGAGGACGCCGTCCTCACCTCCGACAGCGCCCAGTGCTGCTACTACGGCGCACTGCCCCATCTGCCCCTCGGCCCCGAAGGCCGCTATCTGCACCCCACCGGTTTCGGCACCCTCGGCTACGCCCTGCCCGCCGCGATCGGCGCGAAGACCGCGTGCCCCGAGCGGCAGGTCGTCGCCCTCAGCGGCGATGGCGGCCTGCAGTTCTCCGTGCAGGAGCTCGCCACCGCCGCACAGCTTCGGCTCCCGCTTCCCGTCGTGGTCTTCGACAACGGCGGCTACGGCGAGATCCGCGAGGAGATGGCGGCCCGCGGGGACACTCCCCTGGCGGTGGACCTGCCCGCCGTCGACCTCCCCGCGCTCGCCCGCGCCTACGGCGGCCGGGGTGCGGTGGCCCGTTCGCCGGAGGAGCTCGCCGACGCCCTGGCCCACGCGCTGACCACTCCCGGACCCACCGTCCTCACCGTTCCCGAAGTTCCCGACGTTCCCGAGGAGTCCCCCCGATGACGCCCGAGACCGCGACCACCCTCACGCACACCCCTCTCATCTCCCTCACCTGGACGGACCACGTGACCGGCCGCCAGGGCCACCTGGTGATCGACCGGCTCGTGCGCGGCGTCTCCAGCGGCGGGCTGCGGATGCGGGAGGGCTGCACCCTCGACGAGGTCGCCGGCCTGGCCCGCGGCATGACGATGAAGGAGGCCCTGCACTACAACCCCGAGGGCCGCTACATCCCGCTCGGCGGCGCCAAGGGCGGCATCGACTGCGACCCGCGCGACCCCGAGGCGTACGGGGTGCTGGTCCGCTACCTCCGCGCGATGCGGCCGCACATCGAGCACTTCTGGACCACCGGCGAGGACCTCGGTCTCACCCAGGACCTCGTCGACCGCGCGGCCGCCGAGGCCGGTCTGGTCTCCTCGATCCAGGCCGTGTACCCGCTGCTCGACGACGAGGCCGCGGCCCGGCGCCGGCTCGCGGACGCGTTCGCCGTGGACGTGGACGGCATCGGGCTCGACGAGCTGGCGGGCGGCTGCGGGGTCGCCGAATCGGTCCTGACGGCGCTGGACAGGGCCGGTGTCCCCCACGCGGGGACGCGGGTGTCGGTGCAGGGCTTCGGGACGATGGGCGGGGCGACCGCCCGCTTCCTGGCCCGGGCCGGGCTGAAGATCGTCGCCGTGGCCGACGTCAAGGGGACGATCGTCCACCCGGACGGCCTGGACGTGGAGGCACTGCTGGCCGCCCGGGACGCGTACGGGACCGTGGACCGCGCCGCCCTGCGCGCGGACGACCGCGAACTGCCCGGCGACGCCTGGCTGTCCGCCGACGCCGACGTACTCGTCCCGGCCGCCGTCTCGTATGCGGTCGACGCCGGCAACCAGGCCGGCATCACGGCCCGCTGGATCGCCGAGGCGGCCAACATGCCGGTCCTGCCGGAGGCCGAGGACCTGCTGACGGCGCGCGGCATCACCGTCCTGCCGGACGTGGTCGTCAACTCGGCCACCAACGCCTGGTGGTGGTGGACCCTCTTCGGCGACATCGGCGCGGACCCGGACGAGGCGTTCGCCCACATCCGGCGCTCCATGCGCGCGCTGGTCGAGCAGGTCCTGACCCGGGCCGAGCGCGACGGGACCACCCCGCGCGCGGCGGCGCACGGCGTCGTCGCGGACCGGCTGCCGGTGATCGCCGCGCGCTTCGGCTGGTACGCATGAGCCTGGACGCCCTCTTCGACCCGCGTTCCGTCGCTGTCGTCGGGGCCTCCGCCGACCCCGCCAAGTGGGGCTACTGGCTGGCCTCCGGCGCCCTCGCCGGGCGCTCCCGGCGCACCGTCCACCTCGTCAACCAGCGGGGCGGCAACCTCGACGGCGTACCCTTCCTGCCGGACCTCGGGTCCCTGGCGACCGTCCCCGAGCAGGTCGTCGTCGCGGTGCCACCGCCGCAGGTGCGGCCCGTGGTCGTCCAGGGACTCGCGGCGGGCGCGCGGTGCTTCACCGTGATCACGTCCGGCGGGTCCGGTCCGCAGGAGGAACGGGAACTGGCCGCCCTCGTCACCTCGCACGGCGGGCGGCTGCTCGGCCCCAACTGCATGGGCGTCGTCGACACCACCACCGAACTACGCCTGAGCTGGGGCGACTTCCCGGCAGGCGGGGTCGGGCTCGTGTCGCAGAGCGGCAACCTCGCACTCGAGATCGGCAGACTGCTGGCCCGGGCCGGACAGGGATTCTCCCGGTTCGTCTCGCTCGGCAACCAGCGCGACATCGACGCGGCGGACGCCCTCGACGCGCTGATCGCCCACGAAGCGACGCGCGTCGTCGCCGCGTACGTGGAGGACTTCCGGGACGGGCGGCGCCTGGCCCGTACCCTGGCCGCCGCCCACGCGGCCGGCAAGCCCGTCCTGCTGCTGACCCTCGGCCGCAGCGAGGCCTCCGGCCGCGCGGCGGCCTCCCACACGGGCGCGCTGGTGAGCGCCCGGGCGGTGGTGGACGCCGTCTGCCGCGACACGGGCGCGATCCTGCTGGAGTCGGCGGGCGAACTGGTGGACACGGCCGTCCTGTTGGCGGCGGCACGGCACGGACCGGGGCAGAGGCGGGCAGGGGGACAAGGGCGGGGACAGGGGTCGTGCCTCGGGCTGAGCCGGGCCGTGCCCGTGGACGCCGCCGACGGGGCCCCCGCGTCCCCCGAAGCGGCGCGCATCGCCGTCGTCGGCGACAGCGGAGGCCAGGGCGCGCTCGCCGCCGACGCGCTCGCCGCCCGCGGGCTCGACGTCCCCGTTCTCGACGAGGCCACCCGGGCCGCCGTCGCCGCACACCTCCCCGGCCGGGGAGGCTGCGGCAACCCCGTCGACCTCGCGGGCGCCGGGGAGGCGGACCTCCGCAACTACGCCCGGATCACCCGGGCCCTGCTCGACGGCGGGGACACCGATGCCACGGTCCTCACCGGCTACTTCGGCGACTACGCCACCGCCAACCCCGACCAGACCCGCGAGGAGTGCGAGGTCGCCGAGGAGCTTGCGGAGGCCGCAGGAAGGGCCGGCCGGCTGCTCGTCGTCCACACCATGGCCCGCGACACCCCGGCCCTGACCGTGCTGCGCCAACACGGCGTACCCGTCTACGAGCGCATCGAGCAGGCCGCGACCGCCCTGGCCCATGCGGCCCGGCCGGCACGCGCGACGCCGTACGCGCCGCCCGAGCGGGTGCCGTCCCCGTCCCGCCCCGTCGCGGACGGGGAGTACGAGAGCGTCCGGACCCTGCTCCGGTCCCATGGACTCGACTTCCCCACCGCCGAGTTCGTCGGCACGGCCGACGAAGCGGCCGACGCCGCCCGCCGCACCGGATACCCGCTCGCCCTCAAGGCCATGGGCCTGGCCCACAAGACCGAGGCGGGCGGGGTGGCCCTCGGCATCGCCGACGAGACCGCGCTGCGCGCCGCCTTCGCCCGGATGCGTGACGCCACCGGCGTCACCCGGTACGCGGTCGAGGAGATGGCCGTCCACCCGCACTCCGTCGAGCTCATCGCCGGAGTGCGGTACGACCCGGCGTTCGGGCCCGTCGCCATGGTCGGCCTCGGCGGGGTCACCGCCGAACTGCTCGCCGACACCGCGCTCGCCCTCGCCCCGCTCACCCCGGGGCGGGCGCGCGAGCTGCTGCTCTCCCTGCGGCACGCACCGCTGCTCACCGGCTGGCGGGGCGCGCCCGCCGTCGACCTGGATGCCGCCGCGGACGCCCTGTGCGCGCTGGCGCGGGCCGCGTGCGAGCATCCCGAGCTCACCGAGCTCGAAGTCAATCCGCTGCTCGTCCACCCGGGCGGCGCGGTCGCCCTCGACGCCCATGGAGTGCTGACGTGACATCGGAACCCGGCCGGTTCGCCGGCCGTACGTACCTCGTGACCGGCGGCGGCAGCGGCATCGGCCGCGCGATCGCGCTGGCGCTGGCGGCGGCGGGTGCGCGCGTCACCGTGGCGGGCCGCACCCCGCAGCGGCTCGACGAGACGGTCGCTCTGATCGAGAAGGCCGGCGGGGAGGCCCTCGCGGTGCCGACGGACGTACGCGACCCGGAGGCGGTGGACGCGCTGGTGGCCGCGGCGGTCGAGCGGTTCGGCAGGCTGGACGGGCTGGTCAACAACGCCGCCGGAAACTTCGTCGTCCCCGGCATCGACCTGTCCCCGGGCGGCTGGCGCGCCGTCGTCGACATCGTCCTCAACGGCTCGTACTACTGCACCCGTGCCGTCGCCCGCAGGCTGCGCGAGCAGGGCACCGGCGGCTCGATCCTCTCCGTGATCGCCACGTACGCCTGGCACGGCCACCCGGGCACCGTCCACTCGGCCGCCGCGAAGGCCGGCGTCCTGGCCATGACGCGGACCCTGGCGGTCGAACTCGCTCCGCTGGGCATCCGCCTGAACTGCATCGCCCCCGGCCCGACGGAGACAGAGGGCGCCGGCGCGGCCCTGTGGGCCACCGACGAGGCTCGCGAGGAGGTTCTGGCCACGGTCCCGGCGGGCCGCTTCGCCGACCCCGCCGAGGTCGCGGAGGCGTCGCTGTTCCTCCTGGGCGACGGGGCGTCGTACCTGACCGGCGAGTGCCTCACGGTGGACGGCGGCCAGTGGCTGGGGAAGCAGGTGTACGGGCGGTCGGCCGGGTAGCGGAGCAGACCGTACGCAGCGAGGGGCGGCCCGTGGGCCGCCCCTCAGGCATGCGGAGAGCCGGCCGCCCATGCCGGTGCCGGCCCTCCCACGTCTGAGGGGGGGCACCGGCATGGGTGGCCGGCTCTCCGCATGCTCGACCGCCGGGACATCGAGCCGGGCCGGACCGCAGGTGCTCGCCACGGCACCGGTCTTCCGGACGCACGCACGGCTGCGGCCGAGGAGGACCGGGCTTCCCGGCGCTCTTCGGCCACATCGGTTTCCGTCACGTGCGGGACATCCGCGAGGACGACAGCACGGTCACCCGTGTGCCGGCTCTCGGTCGCCCGGCCTGGACCTCAGCTCTTCGTACGACGGGTCTTCGCGCCCGCCGCGTAGAAGACGAGGCCGATGACCGCGATGATCAGCAACGGCACGACCTGGCTCAGCGTGTACGCGGAGCGCTGGCCGGCGAAGGCCTCGGGCAGGGAGTCCGCGGGGGAACCCTCCGTGCCGAACCAGCCGACGCCGAAGCCCGGCCAGATCAGCACGACCACCGTGAAGGCGACCAGGCCGGTCGCGAGCGCGGTGACCGTCCAGGCGCCGAGGCGACCGCCCGGGACGGCGTACGGGCGTGGAGTGTCGGGGTACTTGCGGCGCAGCACCACCAGGCTCGGGAAGGTGATGACGTACGAGATGAAGGTCGTGCAGATCGTCAGACCCAGGCCCGCCGCGAAGTACTTCTCGCCGTCGCCCTCAGTGAGGTTGAGGGCGGCGACGAGGAGGATCGACGCGAGGACCGCCGAGAGCAGGTTCACCCGCACCGGGGTGCCGTGCTTCTCGGAGATCGTGCCGAGCCAGGCCGGCCCGGCGCCGTCGGCGCAGGCCACGGCCTGGGCACGGTGCGCGCCCATCGCCCAGGTGACGCCGGAGGTCAGC
The DNA here is from genome assembly GCF_900105415.1 of Streptomyces sp. TLI_105. Classification (GTDB taxonomy): domain Bacteria; phylum Actinomycetota; class Actinomycetes; order Streptomycetales; family Streptomycetaceae; genus Streptomyces. The sequence goes on from NZ_FNSM01000001.1 coordinate 1,047,635, forward strand.
AGGCCGATGATGAGCCCCGCGGCGGCGATGCCGCCGAAGACCGCGCCCGCACCGGTGAGGGTGACCGTGCCGTCCGCGGCGATGGATCCCCCGTAGACCGTGAAGACGGCCTTGCAGGCGTCGATGAAACCGCCGAGGCTGCCGATCTTCTCGCTGGGCAGGACGAACATGATGCCGAGGATGGGCCCGCCGTAGAGCAGGAGCGAGGCGATGCCGGAACGGAGGATGGAGAGAGGGATGTCACGGCGCGGGTTGCGCATCTCCTCGGCGGCGGAGCTGGGCAGTTCGAAGCCGACGTAGTTGAAGATCAGGACGGGGACGAGCGCCACGAAACCGGCGTAGGTCGGTGAGAACTCGCTCGCGGGCAGGGCGTGCACGCCGTTCCGCACGGCGAAGACGACCACCGAGACGAGGAAGAACCCCAGCAGCACGATGCGCGCGACGGCGCCCGCGATCGGCACCCACTTGCCGACCCGGACGGACTGGACGACGGCGAGCGCGCCGCCCCAGATGAAGACGAGACCGGCGGCGTACTTCCACAGACCGGGCAGCGGCGTGAAGAACTCCTCCCAGGTGGTGAGGGCGATGATGCACAGACTGCCGCCCACCCACACCGGGTTGGAGATCCAGTAGAGGATCTGGTTGAGGCCCGCGGTGAGCCGGCCGAAGGCCAGCCGGGTCCAGACGTACGGGCCGCCCTGGACGGGGAAGGCCGAGCCGAGTTCGGCGACGAGGAGTCCGTAGGGAAGGAAGAAGAGCACCGCGAGGATGGCCATCCAGGTCAGTCCCTGCGGGCCCTGCGCCGCGACCGATCCGATCGTGTCCAGTCCGACGAGGGTGCATATGAGGAACAGCAGGACGTCGAAACGGCGCAGCTCCTTGCGGAGCCGGCCGCGCTGTTCGCCCCAGCCCTCGGAGAGGTCAGGGGTCTCGGGTGCGGGCTCTTCGGCCCTGCTGGGGGTGACGGGTGCTTGGGTCACGGGGCGGACTCCTACGGCAGCACGGGGAGGGTCACGTACGGAGCGGCACATCATCTGACTGAACGGCCAGTCAGTAGCCAGCACTGTGAGCCCGGCCACACGACACTGTCAAGAGCTGTGTAGGGTAAAGCCGTGGCCAGAGTCCGGTTGAGCGTGGAGGAACGGCGCGCGGAGATCCTGCGCGTCGCCGTCGAGCAGATCGAAGCCCGCGGCGTCAGCGGCGTGCGCATCGCGGACGTCGCCTCGGCGCTCGGAGTCAGCGGTTCCCTGGTGCTCTACCACTTCTCCACCAAGGAACTGCTCGTCGCCGAGGCCTTCGCCCATGCCGCCGAGGGAGACCTCGCCCACCTGCGCAGACTGCTGGACAAGCCCCGTACCAGCGCCGCGCTCCGGCTTCGCTCGGCCGTGCGTTGGTACGCGCCGACCGGACAGGCGAAGGGCTGGCGGCTCTGGATCGAGAGCTGGGCGGCCGCGCTGCGCGAACCCGCCCTCAGGAAGGTCGCCCACGACCTCGACCAGCAGTGGAAGGCCGCGATCGCCGACGTCGTCGCGCAGGGCGTGGCAGCCGGCGAGTTCGTCTGCGACCGCCCCGAGGACGTGGCCTGGCGTCTGACCGCGCTGCTCGACGGACTGGCCGTGCAGATGACCTCGTACAAGGGACCGCTCAGCCGCGCCACGATGCTGGAGTGGGTGGACGACGCGCTCGTGACCGAACTGGGCATCGACCACGAGGCGCTGACGGCCGGCCGATAGGGCCGCGCCTCCCTCACCAGTCGCGCCTCCCTCCCCAGCCGTGCGGCGCGATCCTTCTGCCGCAACCATTGACGCACTCGTCAGTGTTGCCGCATCCTCTCGGGCCATGGAGAGACAGAGCGGAACGCGTCTGATCGAATCCGATGTCGTCGTCGTGGGCGGAGGGTACGCCGGGCTGGCCGCGGCACTCCGACTCCACGACAACGCCGTCGACTTCACCCTGGTCGAAGCCTCCGACCGGGTCGGCGGACGGGTCCTGACCGAGATCCGACCGGGCGGCGGACCCATCGACCACGGCGGCCAATGGGTCGGCCCCGCACAGACCCGCCTCGTCGAACTCGCCGCACGCTTCGGCTGCCCCACCTTCCCGACCTGGGAGAAGGGCAGCCACATCGAGGTGTGGCACGACGGCACGAGGGTCCCCTACACCGGCGCCGCGCCCGCCGACGGGCCCGGCACGGCCGAGTACGTCCGGGTCACCGAGCTCCTCGACGGGTTCGCCCGCACCGTGGACACCGTCCGGCCGTGGCGCACGGCCCGCTTCGAGGAATGGGACGCACGGACGGCACGGTCCTTCTTCCGGTCCGAAACCGACGACGCGGACGCCCTGCGCCGCCTGGCCCTCGCCGTCCAAGGGCTGTGGTGCGCGGAGCCCGACGAGATCTCGCTCTTCCACGTGCTCTTCTACATCGCCGCGGCCGGCGGCTTCGAGCAGCTGATGGAGACCCGCGGCTGCGCCCAGGACAGCCGGTTCGCCACGGGCGCCGCCGGCCCGGCCCGCGCGGTCGCGGCCCTGCTCGGCGACCGCGTCCGCCTCGGCGAGCAGGCGCTCGCGATCGCGTACGACGCCGACGGCGTCCGCGTCCGCACCCCCACCACCTTGCTCCGGGCGCGCCGGGCGATCGTGGCCCTGCCCCCGCACGCCGTACGGGCCATGGGCTTCGCGCCTCCCCTGCCCGCCGCCCGGGACGGCTGGCTGTCGCACAGTCCGATGGGACGCGTCGCCAAGGTCCACGCGGTCTACGACACCCCGTTCTGGCGCGAGGAGGGGCTGTCCGGGGTGGCGACCCTGTACGACGACGGGCCGGTCGGCGTCGTGTTCGACAACTCCCCGGAGGACGGCTCGCACGGTGTTCTCGTCGGATTCGTGTACGGCGACCGCCTGGACGGCTTCGCCGCCCTGGACGAGGCCGGCCGCAGGGCGGCCGTACTGGACGGTCTCGTCTCCGTGGCCGGCCCCCGGGCCGGACAGCCGCGCGACTACACGGAGAAGATCTGGTCCCAGGACCCCTTCGCCCGGGGCGGGTACGAGGCCTACACGACGCCCGGCGGATGGAGCGGGCACGGCGAACGCGGCTGGCGGGAGCCGACCGGCCCCCTGCACTGGGCGGGGACGGAGACCGCGTCGGAGTGGAACGGCTACATCGACGGCGCGGTGTCGTCGGGATACCGGGCCGCCGACGAAGTCCTCGCCGGCCTGGGCGGGGCGGACGGTTTGGGCGGGGCGGACGGTTTGGGCGGGGCGGACGGTTTGGGCGGGGCGGCGCGATGACGGCGATCCGGCGGGTGCAGGACGACGACGCCCGGGCCGTGGCGGATCGGGCGCGCCTGGTGGTGCGGTCGGCGGCGGTCAGCCAGCGTGAGTTCGCCGCCCGCGTCGGCATGGAGCCCACCGCGCTGTCCAAGGCCCTCAACGGTGGCCGCCGCCTCGCGGACCGCGAACTCGCCGCCATCGCGCGGATCGGGAAGGTGTCCCTTCGGTACCTGCGGACCGGGGAGGGCCGGCCGCCCACCGCCCCGGACGACCCGGTGGCGCCCGAGGCGCGACGCCGCGCCGACGCCGTCGACGCGGAGGTCCGCCGGGCCCAGATCCTCGAGGAGACCGCGCGGCTCATCGCCCGCCGCGGCTTCCACCAGGTCCGGGTCGCGGACATCGCCCGCGCCTGCGGAACCAGCACGGGCACGATCCACTACCACTTCCCCACGAAGGGCGACGCGCTGCGTGCCGCCCTGCACCACTACGCCGAGCGGCTCCACCGGCGACTCGAAGCCGAATTCCGGGACGCGGACGGGCCGGTCGAGAAGCTGCGGCGGCTGATCGACGTCCAGTTGATCAGCGACGAGGACGACAACGACGAATGGTCGGTGTGGGTGCAGTCGTGGAACGAGGCGATCCTCGACCCCGCCCTGCGGGAAGGCCAGCGCGAGATCTACGCCCGCTGGCGGCGGACCGTGCTCGACCTGGTGCACGCCTGCCAGTACGAGGGGATGGCCAGGGACGCCGATCCGGAGGCGCTGACCAGCCGGTTCACCGCTCTCGCGGACGGCCTGGCCATCCAGGTGCTGGCGGGGAACGGGGAGATGTCCCCGGCCCGGATGCGGGACCTGCTCCTCGACGCGTTCGAACCGCACATCACGCTCCGCTGACGGGGCGCGGCGGCCCTCTTCCGGCCGCCGCCCGCCCGGGCCCGAGAAAGGACGTTCCATGACGACGCGGTTCCCCCACCTGTTCAGCCCGCTGAGCATAGGCGGCGTCACCGTGCCCAACCGGATCCTGTCCTCCGGCCACGACACGGTCCTGGCCGAGGACGGCGCGGTGACCGACGACCTGATCGCCTATCACGAGGCCCGCGCCGCGGGCGGCGTCGGCCTGATCGTGCTCCAGGTCTCCGGCGTGCACGAGTCCGCCCGCTACACCACGCACGTGCTGATGGCCACGGACGACGCGTGCGTCCCCGGCTACGCCCGGCTCGCGGCGGCGGTGCACCGGCACGGTACGAAGGTCTTCGGCCAGCTGTTCCACCCCGGCCGGGAGATCCTGGAGTCCGAGGACGGCACCGCGCCGGTGGCGTGGGCGCCCTCGGCCACGCCGAGCGAGCGCTTCCACGTCATGCCGCGCGCCATGACCGAGGCGGAGATCCACGAGGTCGTCGACGGTTACGGACAAGCGGCGCGCCGACTGCGCGAGGCCGGACTCGACGGCGTGGAGGTCGTCGCCAGCCACGGCTACCTGCCGGCGCAGTTCCTCAGCCCCCACGTCAACGTCCGGACCGACGGTTGGGGCGGCAACCGCGAGGGGCGGCTGCGGTTCCTGCGCGAGGCGCTGCGCAGCGCCCGGGCGGAGGCCCGGCCGGGCTTCGCCGTCGGCCTGCGCGTCTCGGGCGACGAACTCAGCCACGACGGCCTGGACACGGAGCTGGTCCTGGAGACCGTCGCCCGGCTCGACGCCGAAGGTCTCCTCGACTACGTCTCGGTGTGCGCGGGCAGCTCGTCCAGCCTGTCCGGGGCCGAGCACATCGCTCCGCCCATGTTCCGGCCCGCCGGTTACACCGCCCCGCTCGCCGCGAAGGTACGCGCGGTGGTCGGCGTCCCGGTGATGGTGGCCGGCCGGATCAACCAGCCGCAGGAGGCCGAGCAGATCCTCGCGGACGGGCAGGCCGACGCCTGCGCGATGACCAGGGCGCTGATCTGCGACCCGGACCTGCCGGCCAAGACCGCCGAAGGCCGTACCGAGGAGATCCGTGCGTGCATCGGCTGCAACCAGGCCTGCATCGGCCACTTCCAGCTCGGCCACCCCATCTCTTGCATCCAGCACCCGGAGACGGGGCGGGAGCGTCGCTTCGGGGTTCTGCCGCTCGTGACACGGCGCAAGAAGGTGCTGGTGGTCGGCGGCGGCCCGGCCGGCCTGAAGGCCGCGGCCGTGGCGGCCGCACGCGGCCACGACGTGGAACTGCACGAGGCGGGCCGACGTGTGGGCGGCCAGGTGCTCCTTGCCGAACAGCTTCCGGGGCGGGCCGAGTTCGGAGGTGTGATCACCAACCTGGAGGGCGAGGCGCACCGCGCCGGAGTCCGCGTCGTGACGGGCTCGCGGATCGACGCCCCGGACCTCGCCGCCGCGGCCCCGGACGCCGTGATCCTCGCGACCGGGGCCCGGCCCCGCCGACCGCGCATGGAGCTGGTGGACGACCCGGTGGTGCTGGACGCCTGGTCGGTGATCCGCGGCGACGCCGAGATCCCACGCGGCCGCCGGGGGCGGATCGTGGTGGCGGACTGGCGCGGCGACTGGATCGGCCTCGGCACCGCCCTCCTCCTGGCCGGCCAGGGCCGGAAGGTGACCCTCTGCGTGACCGGCTTCGCGGCCGGCGAGCACCTGCAGCAGTACGTACGCGCCGCCATGCTGGCCCAGGCCGTGCGCGCCCGGATCGAGATCGTTCCCAACGTCCGGCTCCACGGCGCGGACGACGACACCGTCTACCTCCAGCACACCCTGACCGAGGACCCGGTGGTGCTGGAGGGCACGGCCGGAGTCGTACTGGCCCAGGGCCACCTCCCGGTCACCGACCTCGACCCGCTCGCCCTGGGCGTCGCGCCCGACCGTGTCTTCACGGTGGGCGACTGCGTCAGCCCGCGCACGGTGGAGGAGGCGGTACTGGAGGGCCTGACGGTGGCGTCCGGGCTGTAGACGTGGCGATTCCGCCGCCGCCAAGGGGCCTGCACCTCGTTCACCCCTGAGCTCTTCGCGTACCGCCGGCCGTCCCGCTTCGGGAGCCGGAAGACGGTTCACGACCGTCATCGCAGGTGGTCAGCAGTCGGCAGGGCCGACTTCCCGGGCCCGGACCCGGTCGTCCAAGAAGGGTCAGGTGGCGCTGAGCGTGACCACGTCCCCTGCCGGGCCGTCCGCACGGACGTCGATGCGGACCCCTGTGGCCGGGTCGGTGAAGGTCCGGCCCGGCCGGTGCGCCGCGAGGTCGAGCGGGGTGCAGCCGGCGGGCGGAATCCCGGTCGGGTTGCCGTTCACGATCCGGACCGGGCCCTCGCCGGTCGGGGTCGCGGAGTCGATCCGGTAGATGAGGACACCGCTCGAACAGGCGGAGGCGTCGTTGAGCTCGGGGTGACGGGACTCCGCGACGTAGGCCGTGGTCTCCCCGGTGCGCAGTACGGCGATCTTGGTGCCGCCGGGGCGTTCCACGGGCGCCAGGTGTACGGTGCGGCGCCCTGGTCCGGCGAGGCAGGCGACCTGGTCGTCGCGGATCCAGCCCAGTTTCCAGGAGTGCCAGCCGAGGAACTGCGGGGCTGCGCCCGCGATGTCGCCCATGACGTCCCAGCCACCGACGTACTGGTGGGTGGGGCCCGTGAAGGAGTAGAGGTCGGGCAGGCCGAAGGTGTGGCCGGTCTCGTGTGCGGCGACCTTGTGGCCCCAGCGCCACATGTCCTGGCCGAAGGTGACGGCCCATTTGAGGCGGGTTCCGTCGGCGGTCACGCCGGGCGTGGCGGGGTCGTAGAGGTACGTGGGGGAGAACGGGATCGCTGCCGCGGTCCGGACGGGGACGATGTAGACCATGTCGTAGCGGGAGAGGTCCGCGTACGGGTCGGCGGCGGCGATCGCGTCGCGCACGTACTTCTCGTGGGCCTCGAAGGTGAGGCCGCGGGCGAAGTGGTACGTGGTCGAGTCCGCGGGCATGCGGATCCACTGGTGCAGGAAGTCGACGGAGAGGCGGAGGCGGCCGTGGCTCGCCGTCCGCATCCAGTCGACGGCGGGGGCGAGGTGGGCGGCGTACGGCTCGGTGGCGTCCGTGGCCGGCGCGTCGGGGAAGTCGACGAACAGGTTGAGGACACGGCGGGTTCCCGTGGCCGGCTGGAACTGGACGTGGTCGGTGTCGTGCCCTTCGTCGGTCCAGCCGGTCCGGCCGGGCAGCTCGCAGTCGGCCGTCCGGGCGGCCGGGATCGGCCGGGAAGTCGTGGCGGCGAGCGGGGTCGCGTGCGCCGCTGGGGCGAGGGCGAGGAACGAGGCGAGAGCGAGGGCGGCGGCCAGGGGGCGCGGGCGGGGGTTCGTGGCGGGCATGGCTCTCCTGTGGGAGTGGGGAGGAGGGGCGGGAGGGGGCTACGCGTGGCCGGCGGCGAGGGCCATCAGGCGGTCGAGGACGCGGCCGCCGGAGGCGGAGACGCCGTCGTGTTCCCACTCGTTGGTGACCCAGGCGTGGGTGGCGCCGACCTCGCGTGCCGTGCGCAGCGAGAGGCCCGCGTCGACGTACATGTCGTCGTGGTAGACGACCGCGGCGAGGGGGACCTCGTTGGCGGCGAGGCGGCGCGGGTCGTAGAGCGGTGGCCAGTCGGTACGGGCGGCCAGCAGGTCGGCCGCGTCCGCGAAGGGGCGCAGGCCGGCGATCTCCCGGAACATCCAGGGGTACGTCATCTCGCCGGTGAGCAGCAGGGGGTGGGCGTCCTCGGCGAACTCGGGAAAGGCGGCGAGGGCCCGGGAGGCCGCCCAGCCGGTCGGGCCGGCGCCCTGCCCGTACAGGGTCTCCTGCATGACGGCGAAGAGCGGGTTGTCGGTGAAGCCGGTCAGGGCCATGGTCTGGTGGAGGAAGGTGTCCGTCGGGGTGCCGTCCGGGTCCAGGGCCTCGTCGAGCAGCCAGTGCAGGCGCTCGAATCCGTCGCCCATGCCGAGCATGAGGCCCAGGGTGCGCAGGCGGCGCGGGGTGAGCCCGTCCCCGTTCGGGAGGCGGGTGTCGCCGGCGGCGAGGTGGTCGGCGAGCTTGCGCAGGCGGGGTGCGTCCTCGGGGTAGCGGGCGTAGAAGTCGAGGACCCGGTCGCGGACGCGGGGGTAGGTGCGGGCGTAGACGTCGTCGGCGGTGGCGGTGAGGCCGGGCAGGCCGCCGGTGACGTAGCAGGCGCGGAGGCCCTCGGGCGCCTGGGAGAGGTAGGTGAGGGTGATGAATCCGCCGTAGCTCTGGCCGAGGGTCTCCCACGGGGCGTCTCCGCAGAGTCGTCGGCGGATCAGTTCCGCGTCGGCGACGATCGCGTCGGCGCGGAAGCGGGCCAGGTACGCGGCGAGCCGGCCGGGGGTGGGGAAGCGGGCGGCGGAGCGGGCGGTGACGGGGGTGGAGCGGCCGGTTCCGCGCTGGTCGAGGAGCAGGACGCGGTGGGTCTCGAGTGCGCGGTCGAACCAGCCGGGCGAACCGGCCGACGGACGGGGTGATTTCCCGCCGGGTCCGCCCTGGAGGTAGAGCAGCCAGGGCAGTTCTTCGCTCGCGCGGGCGCGGTCGGCGACCTCGCGGGCGAAGATCTCGATGGTGGGACCGTCGGGGGCCCGGTGGTCCAGGGGAACGGTGAAGGTGCGGTCGACGGTCGCGTAGGCGGAGTTCATGGGTCCCTTTCACGGTCCAGGGTGGCCGAGGGCGTGAGGTGTGACATTGCATTGCAGTGTGCGCCACGACGTCCGGCACGGGGAGCCCTCAGTCGCCCACAATGCCGCGCCGTGCCCCGCCAAGCCCCCTCCGACCGGATGACACGGATGAATAACGGAACCCCCGACGGGTTGTCAGTACAATTTCACATTACTATGTTACAGGTCACATTCCAGCCAGCCCTCTGGCTGTCCGCTTCGCACCCGGAGTGACCCCTCATGAACAAGCGCACGTGCACCACCCTGGCCACCGCCCTCGTGGCGACACTCACCCTCGGCGTCACGGCATGTTCCGGCGGGAAGGAAGCCGGCGGCGACCGGGGCCGGAGGAACCCCGTCACGGCCAACAACGGCGCGACGGTCGGCGGGACTCCGCAGAAGGGGGGCACCCTGACCGTCCTGTCCGACCAGGACTTCACCCACCTCGACCCCGCCCGCAACTGGGTGATGGGAGACATGGATTTCGGCACGCGCCTCCTCTACCGCACCCTCGTCACCTACAAGGCCGAACCGGGCGCCAAGGGCGGTGACCTCGTCCCCGACCTGGCCGAGGACCTCGGCACTCCGTCCGACGGGGCGAAGACCTGGACCTTCCGGCTGAAGCAGGGCCTGAAGTACGAGGACGGCACCCCCATCACCGCCCGGGACGTCAAGTACAACGTCGAGCGGTCCTTCTCCCCCGAGCTCCCCGGCGGCCCCGACTACGCGGCCCGTTACCTCGTCGGCGCCGAGGGCTACCAGGGCCCGGCAGGAGGCAAGCACCTCGACTCCGTCAAGACGCCGGACGACCACACGATCGTCTTCGAACTGCGCAAGCCCTTCGCCGAGTTCCCCTACGCCACGGTGCTGCCCACCTTCGCCCCGGTGCCCCGGGCGAAGGACAAGGGCCCCCAGTACGACAACCGGCCCTTCTCCTCCGGCCCGTACAAGATCGAGTCCTACGCCCGCGACAAGCAGCTCGTCCTGGTGCGCAACACGCACTGGGACGCCGGAACCGACACCGTGCGCAAGGCGTACCCGGACCGGATCGTCGTGACGATGGGACTGAAGGCCAACCAGATCGACGACCGGCTGATCGCGAGCACCGGCGTGGACGCGTCGGCGGTGCCCTGGGGCAAGCTGCGCCCCGAGTCCACCCCGAAGGTGCTCACCAAGGCCGACGTCAAGGCGCGGCTGCTCGCCGAGTCGACCAACTGCACCGAGATGGTGCAGATGCACACCGGCCGCGCCCCCTTCGACGACGTGAAGGTCCGTCAGGCCGTGCAGTACGCGCTGGATCGCGAGGCCCTCGTCACCGCCTCCGGCGGGCCCGCGCTGAACGACGCGGCCACCGCCCTCATGCCCGGCTCCCTCTTCGAGGGCGGCAAGCAGCCCGACACCCTGGGGATACCGCTGACAGGTGACGTCGCCAAGGCCAAGCAGCTCCTGAAGGAGGCCGGCAAGCCCGACGGCCTCTCCACCAGCATCACCGTCTCCAACGGTGACAAGGCCGTCGGCGAGGCCGTCCAGCAGTCCCTCGGCCGGGTCGGCATCAAGGTCACCATCGAGACCGTCGACCCGTCCGCGTTCTACGACACCATCGGGGACACCAAGAACCGCACCGACCTCGTCTACACCGGATGGTGCCCGGACTACCCCTCCGGGTCGACCTTCCTGCCCTTCGTCTTCGACGGCCGCTACATCAAGGAGAAGGGCAACTCGGGCAACCACTCCCTCTTCCGCGACCAGGCCACGATGAAGCGGATGGACGAGATCGCCGCCATGGCCGACGCGGCCCGGGCGAACAAGGCCTGGCAGACGCTGGACGGGGAGATCCTCGCCAAGGCCCCGACGGCGCCCGCCGTCATCGAGCGCATGCCGCTGCTGCTCGGCACCAACATCGCCGGCGCCTTCGGGCACACCTCCTTCGGTGGCCAGATCGACTACGCCACGGTCGGCCTCAAGGACCCGACGAAGAGCGGGAACTGAGGGGCCACCAGTCATGTCGACCATTTCTCCGCCCTCGCGCGCGGGCAGCGGTCCCTGGCGACTCGCCCGCGCGGAACTGCGCCGCCGCCCCTCGGTGAAGGTGTCCCTCGTCGTCGTCACGCTCTTCGCGGTCATGGCCGTGGCCGCCCCGCTGTTCAGCGCGCTGGGCGGCTGGGGGCCCGAGGAGTTCGACAAGAGCGCCGTCGATCCGTATCTGGGAGGCCTGCCCATCGGACCGCTCGGCGGCGTCTCGGCCGAGCACTGGCTCGGCGTCGAACCCGTCACCGGCCGCGACCTGTTCGCCCGGGTCGTGCACGGCGCCCAGGTCTCCCTGCTCATCGCCTTCGCCGCCACGGCCATCGTCGTCGCCGCCGGGACCGCGGCCGGGATCGCCGCCGGCTACTTCGGCGGCCGCACCGACAGCGCCCTCTCCCGCCTGATGGACCTGACGATGTCCTTCCCCTCCCTCATCTTCATGATCGCGATGATGTCGGTGGCGCGGGACGTCAACCGGATCGTCCTGATGACCCTGGTCATCGGCCTGTTCGGCTGGCCCGGCATCGCCCGCGTCGTCCGCGGCCAGACCCTCTCGCTCAAGCACCGCGAGTACGTCGACGCCGCCCGAGTCGGCGGCTCCGGCCCCTGGCGGATCCTGACCCGCGACATCCTCCCCGGCGTCGCCGGGCCGGTCATCGCCTACACGACCCTGATCATCCCCGGCATGATCGCCACCGAGGCGGCCCTCAGCTATCTGGGCGTCGGTGTCCGGCCGCCCACGCCCTCCTGGGGCCAGATGATCGCCGAGAGCGTCGCCTTCTACGACACGGATCCCATGTACTTCGTCGTCCCGAGCCTCTGCCTCTTCCTCACGGTGCTCTCGTTCACGCTGCTCGGCGACGCGCTGCGCGACATCCTCGACCCGAGGGGAAGCCGCACGTGATCCTCTACCTGGCCCGTCGGCTGCTCGGCGTCGTCGCCGTCCTCGTCGCCATCGCCGCCGTCACCTTCACCATCTTCTACGTCCTGCCCTCCGACCCCGCCGCCGCGGCCTGCGGCAAGTCGTGCAGCGCCGAGCGCCTGGAGGCCATCCGCGCCCACATGGGCCTGGACCAGCCGCTGTGGCGGCAGTTCGCCCACTTCACCACCGGGATCTTCACCGGTCGCACGGTCGGCTCCGGCCCGTACGCGCTGAACTGCGACTTCCCCTGCCTGGGCTACTCGTACGAGAACAGCCAGCCCGTCTGGGACCTGCTCGTCGACCGGCTCCCGGTCTCCGCCTCCCTCGCCCTCGGCGCCGCCGTGCTCTGGCTGCTCCTCGGACTCTCCGCGGGCGTCGCGGCGGCCCTGCGCAAGGACAGCCTCACCGACCGCGTCCTCATGGTCGGCGCGGTCGCCGCCGCCTCCCTGCCCGTCTACTTCACCTCGGTCATGCTGATCTACGGGCTGATCCGGGCGGCCGGACTGCTGCCCTATCCGCAGTACACGCCGTTCGGCACCGACCCGCTCGGCTGGGCCGCCAACCTGCTGCTGCCCTGGCTGGCGCTCGCGATCCTGTACGCCGCCATGTACGCCCGCCAGAGCCGCAGTTCGATGATCGAGACCATGGCGGAGCCGTACATCCGCACCGCCCGCGCCAAGGGACTCCCCCGCCGCACGGTCGTCGTCAAACACGGACTCCGCGCCGGCATGACCCCCCTCCTCACCATCTTCGGCATGGACCTCGGCGGTCTTCTCGCCGGCGCCGTCATCACCGAGTCCATCTTCGGACTCCCGGGCGTCGGACGGTTGTTCTACGGCGCGCTCTCCACCGGCGACCAGCCCGTCATCCTCGGCGTCACGCTGCTCGCCGCCACCTTCATCGTCGTCGCCAACCTGGCCGTCGACCTGCTGTACGCCGTCGTCGACCCGCGAGTGAGGTACTGATGGCCGACTCCGCACCCCTGTTGTCGGTACGGGACCTCACGGTCACGTTCCCGACGAAGCACGGCCCCGTCCGGGCGGTCGACTCCCTCGCCTTCGACGTACCGCGCGGCCGGACCCTCGGCATCGTCGGCGAGTCGGGATCCGGCAAGTCCGTCACCTCGCTCGCCGTCATGGGCCTGCACACCGGCGCGGACGTCACCGGTTCCGTCGTCCTGGACGGGCAGGAGCTGATCGGCCTCTCCGACCGCGCGCTCAACGGACTGCGCGGCCGGAAGATGGCGATGATCTTCCAGGACCCGCTGTCCAGTCTGCACCCGTACTACACCGTCGGAGAGCAGATCGCCGAGCACCACCGGGTCCACTTCGGCTCCGGCCGCAGGGCCGCCCGCGCGCGGGCCGTCGATGCCCTCGCCGAGGTCGGGATCCCCGAGCCGCGGCGCCGGGCCGGCGAATACCCGCATCAGTTCTCCGGCGGGATGCGCCAGCGCGTGATGATCGCCATGGCGCTGGTCTGCGAACCGGACCTGCTCATCGCGGACGAGCCGACGACCGCGCTCGACGTGACCGTCCAGGCCCAGATCCTGGAACTGATCGCCCGCCTCCAGGAGGAACGGGGGCTGGCCGTCGTCATGATCACCCACGATCTGGGCGTGGTCGCCCGGGTGGCCCACGACGTCCTGGTGATGTACGGCGGTCGGGCGGCCGAACAGGCCACGGTGGACGCCCTGTTCACGACCCCCGCGCATCCGTACACCCGGGGTCTGCTCGATTCGCTGCCCCGGCTCGACGACCCGGACGACGCTCCGCTGCGGGCGATCCCCGGCAGCCCGCCGTCCCTGCTCGACCCGGCACCGGGCTGCCCGTTCGCGCCCCGCTGCCCCCGCGCCGCCCGCGGCTCCGAGGAGGAGCGGTCGCGGTGCGCGGCCGAGCGCCCGGTGCTCGGCGGCCCGGAGGGACACCCGGTCGCCTGCCACTTCCCCGCGTACGAAGGCGTCGCCCCATGATCACCACACCCCCGCCCCTGCTCCGCGTACGGGACCTCACGATGACCTTCCCGGGGCGCCGGGGCCGCTCGGCACCGATCCGGGCCGTCGACGGCGTCGGCTTCGACCTCGCGGCGGGCGAGACCCTCGGCCTCGTCGGCGAGTCCGGCTGCGGCAAGTCGACCACGGGCCGCGCGATCGTCCGCCTCCTTGAACCGACCGCCGGCTCCGTCTCGTACGACGGGCGCGACATCAGCCACCTGTCCCAGCGGCAGCTGAAGCCGCTGCGCCGCGACATCCAGATGGTCTTCCAGGACCCGCACTCCTCTCTCAACCCACGGCAGACGGTGGCCCGGATCATCTCCGATCCCCTGCTGGTTCAGGGGAGTTCGGCGGCGGAGGCGCGCAAGCGGGCCGTCGAGCTGATGGAGCTCGTCGGGCTCATCCCGGAGCACATCGACCGCTATCCGCACGAGTTCTCCGGTGGCCAGGCGCAGCGCATCGGCATCGCCCGCGCGCTCGCGACGAGCCCCCGGCTGGTCATCGCGGACGAGCCGGTCTCCGCCCTCGACGTGTCCGTGCAGGCGCAGATCGTCAATCTGATGGAGCGGCTCCAGCGGGAGCTGGGCCTCGCCTACCTCTTCATCGCCCACGACCTGTCCGTGGTGAAACGGGTCTGCGACCGGGTCGCCGTGATGTACCTCGGCCGGATCGTGGAGATCGGGGACAAGGAGCGCGTGTACGGGGCGCCGGAGCATCCGTACACCCGGGCGCTGCTCTCGGCGGTGCCGCTGCCCGACCCGGCCGCCGAGCGGGCCCGGGAACGGATCACGCTGCTCGGCGACCCCCCGAGTCCGGCCTCTCCCCCGCCCGGCTGCACCTTCCACCCCCGCTGCCCCAAGGCACAGGCGATCTGCCGCACCGAGGCGCCGGTCCTGCGGACCACCGCACAGGGCGAGGCCCGTCAGGTCGCCTGCCACTTCCCCGAGAGCGCCTGACGCGCGGCCGGCACGCGGTGTGCCCCGGGACCGACCGGCCCCGGGGCACAACCGTCATCGACGGTCCACCACTTGGTGACGCGGGCGGTCTCCCCGTAGCCGTCGACGCCGAGCACCTCGCCGCGGACGCGGGCGGTCGCGTCGGTGAACGATTCACCGGTCCGGAAGGGGGCGTCGTCGGTCCAGCCGAGCTTCCAGGAGTGCCAGGCGGAGTACTGGGACCCGGGGCCGCTGATGAGCCCCCTCACGTCCCAGCCGGCGACGAACCGATGGGCGTCGGTGCCCGTGAAGCCGTACAGGTCCGGCAGGCCGAAGGCGTGACCGGTCTCGTGGGCCACCAGTCCGGGCCCCCGTGCCACATGTCCTGGCCGAAGGTCACGGCCCACTGGAGCAGAATGCCGTCGGCGCACACCCCCACGCTTCCGGGCCGGTACACGTAGGTGGGCGTGAACGAGATCGCCGAGGCGTTCCGCGCCGCGACGACGTGGACCATCTCGTACGACGTGGACCATCTCGTACGGGGAGAAAGAGAGGTCCCGTCCGATCGCACGACCGGACGGGAGTCGCCTTGTTCCGGGGCCCGTTCGAAGCCTGTTCGGGGGGGCTGGCGCGACCGCCCGCCCTCCGGTCGGCGGCGTCGGGCGTACGGGTCAGGCGCCGGCGGCTACGGCCGTCAGCCAGGCGTTCCAGTCGGCCTCGTAGTCCAGCGAGGTGAGGAAGGCGCGGGCGGCGGTCCAGTTCCCGGTGCGGTAGTGGCCGAGCACGGTGGCGACGTCGGCGGGGTGGCGCTCGACCATGTAGCGGGCGGCGAGGTAGCCCCAGTTGTAGGTGCGGTTGACGTCGCTGTTGGCGTAGGTGGTGTCGAACAGCGTGCGCAGGGAGTACGTGTGCTTGCCGGCCTCGGCCAGCGCGTTGGTGTAGGGGATCCCGCGGTAGGAGTAGGAGACGTACTCCGCGATGCCCTCGCCCCACCACACGGTGGGGGTGGTCTGGCCGGCGCCGAAGTCGCCGTACAGGTCGAAGCGGCCGTCGAGGTAGTGGGTGTACTCGTGGTTGAGGTTCCAGATCTGCCAGCCGGGGCTCACGTCGGTGCGCTCGTAGCAGATGAACCGGGGCTGGTTGCCCGTGCCGGAGGGGTCTCCCTCCAGGTACATGCCGCCGTTGTCGGTGTCGATGCCGTAGATCTTCCTCGCGTAGGCCTTGTAGTCGGCGCTCGAGTTGAAGACGTCGACCTCCAGGGTGGTGTTGTGGTCGTTCGCGACAGGCCCCGAGTCCTTGACCACGCCGTGGAAGTAGGCGTCCTGGCCGGCCAGGCTCGCGCAGGTTGCCGTCAGCTGGGCGGCGGTCATCTCCTGGGCACGTATGCGCAACGACGGGCTGCAGTCGTGGACCACCGGGAGGATGCGTGACTCCAGCCCACCGCCGGCGGTCGCGCCGGGAGCGCCCTTGGCGTTGCCGTGGGCCGGGCGCTGGGCCGGGTCCGCGAAGACGTGTTCCGGCTTGGGGTCGGCCGGACCGGCCTGGGCGGCCTGGGCGGGAGCGGCCGCGACGGCGGCTGTGAGCAGGGTGGTGGCGATGGCCATGGCGCGCAAGGTTCACTCCTGGGAAGGAAGTTGGGAACCCGTCCGTGACGGGCTGCGCAGTAAAATGGCACATGTCACATTGCTTTTCAATATTGTTCACAAGGCCGGGGGGAGCTCGCTCGCCGATCGGCTCCGCCCCGGGGCAGGGGAATGGGAGGGGGCGAGCGACCGGAGGAGCAGGGACGCCCACAGCTCGTGGAGTAAGAAGGGCGCGTGCGCAGGTGGCCCCGTGTCCGCGTACGGGCTCATCCGCAGAGCCCCGGAGGTCGCCAGTCGCTCGACGGCATCGGCATGGGCAACCGGCAGTGCACCGGTCGTCGCGGTCTTCGCGTCATCCGGCAGCGTCGGTTCGACCTTCGTCTCATGAGGTTGCAGCCGCTCCTGTGACCGGGAGTTCGCCTGGAAGCATCGTCCGTCGCGTATCGACGCGCTCGTCGTCCGGTCGCAGGACGGCCAGGTCCCGGCCCGTCCCGGGACGTGCCGTGGGCCGCTGGGTCCACGCAGTGGCCGGCCTGGTTCCGGAACAGCCGGTCGTCCGGTGCCGCACCCTCCGGGTCTCGCCTGCACCAGGGCGGTCCGCTCCGGGTCCTCCGCGATCCGGGCGGTGGTCCGCTCCGGTACCGGGGTGCCGGGCGTACGGACGGCAGGAAGGCGCCCGGACCGGAACCGGCAGTGCGGAAGGCAGGTCGGGCGGCGGCCGGCGGCGCCTGGTGCGGATCCCGGACGAGGGGGAAGGCCCCGACCACGTGTGTGGTCGGGGCCTTCCCGGTGATGCTGGACGGGGCCTTCCCGGTGGTGCTAGCCGCCCCAGCCGAGGTTGCCGAAGTAGCCGTTGACGGTGTTGACGTTGCCTTGCCCGCGCAACTTGTACTCCTGGGCCATCCCCATCGCGTGCAGGGCGGCGTACGGACCGAAGTCCACGTTCCCCACGGTCGGGATCTTGATCTCCTCGTCGTAGTCGAAGTTCCAGTCCTTGAAGACCTGTACCTGGTACGAGACCTTGCCCTTCTCGACCGAACCGGTCACCCGGTACTGCAGACCGCGCACCGCCAGGTACCAGTCGGGAGAGGCCGGACCCGCCGCGGCGTTCCTCCAACCGGAGTCGAAGTCGGTCCGCTCCGGCGCCGTGATGTCGTTCTCCCAGGACTTGAACTCCTGGTACAGGTAGCTGTCCAGGCTCTCCGCGACGCCCGCCGAGTCCATCAGGGAGTCCACCTCGTCCGGGTTGAGCCAGAAGTCCTCACCCGTGTTCCCGAGGTAGTGTTCCAGCGTGCTGGCGAACATCGGCAGGTTCGTTCCCTTGGCCAAGACGATGAACTGCCGCAACTGGATCACCGCGTCGCGGTCCGCCTGCGACTGCTGGCGCCAGCGCGTACCGGCGCCCCAGTCACCGTTCCCGCTGCGCCATGGCACCAGGTTGCTCTTCGCCGGCTGGCGCCTGACGGTGCTGTACATCGCCACGCCGTCCTCGTCGTAGCAGGTGTCGACGGTGCAGCCCGGACCGTGCTCGGGAGCCCACGCGGAGTTGTCGTTGTTGGCGCTGCAGCCGTCGCAGAACATGCCGCTGTCGTCCTTCGCGTTCACCGGGTTGCTGCCGCTGTACGCGTAGCCGTTCCACTGCTGCGGGTCGTCCGGGTCGATGACCGGGTCCGGGTTGAGGAACCGGCCCGCGACCGGGTCGTACTGACGGGCGCCGAGGTACGTCAGGCCGGTGTTGTCGTCCTTCGTGCCGCCGACGAAGCCCTTCTGGCCGCCCCAGACGCCCGCGGCCGGCTGGGTGCCGCGCGGGTTGCCGAAGGGGTCCATCGCCCGGCGGGTGACCGCGAGGGTGCCCGCGTCGATGGTCAGGACGCCCGAGCCGTGGTGGTCGGCCTGCTGGATGGTCAGGCCGCCCGCGCCCACGCGGACCATGGTGAGCCCGCCCGGGATCGAGTAGGAACGCGTACCGGTCAGAGTCTTGGCGACCGTGTCGTACGTCAGCTCGTCCTCGCCGAGGGTGACCGTGGTCTTCCCCGGGCTGCGGCGGACGATCGGATCCCCGTTCGCGTCGTACACGTACGAGGTCGTACGGTCCGTGCTCGTCCACTTCTGGCCGGCCGGGACCGGGGTCCCGCAGTCCGCGAGGAGCACGTCCACGCTGTTGGTGGCGACGTCACCGGGTACCCCGATGCAGCGCCCGGACGCCGGGTTGTGGAGGGTGCCGTCGGCGCGCCGGTTCCAGGTCTGCGCGGCGGAGCCGTCACAGGGCTGGTTCTGGATCACGGAGCCGGCCGTGGTGCCCATCGCGGTCACGCACTTGTTGAACACCTTGAGCACGTCGCCGGTGAGCGAGTAGCGCTGGCCGCCGCCCGAGTTGCAGGTGTAGATCTGGATCGGCTGCCCGTTCGCGGAGCTCCCGCCCTGGACGTCGAGGCACTTGCCGCCGACGCCGGTGATGGCGATCGCCTGCGTGAGGGTGTCCATCCGGTTGTCCGGGGTCCACGTGATGCCGGTGGTGCCGGTCTTCGACGTGTACTGGTCCACCGGGTTGCCGGAGCCGTCGTAGCGGTTGCTGCCCGACTTGTTGACCGTGCTGCCGGTCTTGGTGGTGCTGGAGGTCAACGCGTGCGGACCGCCGTTGCCCGCACCGCTGTTGACGGTGCCGGAGGCCGGGTAGCCCTGCGTCGTGGTGACGTCCTTGGTGATGTCCCCGGTCAGGTCCTTGCTGACGAACGCCGTGCGGTTGCCCGTCACGTCGTACGAGAACTCGTGCCAGTACGGGTTGCCGCCGCCGACCGTGGCCGCCGACGGAGTGGTGTTGGCGCAGGACCCCTGGTCGGAGGTCTGGCCCGCACCGGGAGCGGTCAGGCCGCCCTTGTCCGTCCAGGCCGCCGTCATCCGGCCGAGGTGGTCCAGCGTGAAGCACTCCCGGTCCTGGGCGGCCGGGTTGTTGTCGGGCGTGTTGGTGACGGAGCTGATCCGGCCGGACTTGTCGTACGTGTACGAGGTCTGCTGGACCGCGCCGGTGACCGAGGTCTGCTTGTCCAGCAGCTGGCCCTTCAGGCGCCCGGTGCCCTGGTCGTAGTCCAGGGTGGTGACGACCTGCTTCTCGAACGGGTTGACCGTCGAGCGGACCACCCGGCCGAAGGCGTCGTACTCCGTCTGCACGTCGTACGTGGTCGCGCCGGCGTACTTGTAGAGCTGGCCGTGGTCGTTGTACCAGTAGTTCATGTCGTCGACCGGCAGACCGCCGACGGCCGGCAGCAGCGCGGTCTTGCGTTCACCGGTGAGCTTGTCGAACGTGCTGGTCGCCGTGTACGTGAACGTACCGGTCTGGCCGACCTCGCTGCCGGGGATGCTGATGCGCATGCCGGTCGCGCGGTAGCCGTTGTCGTACCCGGTGACGGCGTTGGTGTAGGCCTGGCCGGCCGTGCCCCCGACGTAGCGGGTGGACGAGGCCGGCTTGCCCTTGCCGTTGGCGACCGAGTCGTACGTCCAGCCGACGAGCTGCTTGGCGCCGCTCACCGTGCCGTCGTACAGGCCGGTCTGCCGGTCTGCCAGGTCGTACGTGCGGACCAGGGTCCTGCCACGGCCGTCCTTGGAGGTGGCCAGGCGCCCCGCGGTGTCGTACGTCTGCGTGGTGATGCCCGTGTCCGGCTCGGTCGCGGAGACCTGCCGGCCCTGGAGGTCGTACCCGTAGGACCAGGTGTTGCCCGCGGCGTCCTTGCGCGTGGCGGGCTTGCCGTCCGCCGTGTACGTGTACGTCGACACGGTGGCGTCGGCGGCGTCGCCCGTCACGGTCGGGGTGCGGTACTGCCAGCGGGCCGTGGTGCGACCGCGGGCGTCGAGCAGCACGCTGCTCGGCCAGGACCCGGCCGGCGGCACGGTGTCCGTCCGGTCGACGCCGGGGTAGGCGGTGGTGGTGCGGCTCTGCTCGGTGCCCTTGGACCAGGCGGCCACCACGGTCGCACGTCCCAGGCCGTCATAGGTCGTGCGGGACTGGGCGGGGACCGATGACTCCGCCGCGCTCACGAGCGTGCCCGACGGGCCCGAGTCGTTGTTGTACCAGGGGGAGTTCGTCACCCGGACCCGGCCCTGGGAGTCGTACAGGTTGTCGCTGATCAGGCGGCCCGAGTAGGCGGGGTTCGCCGGGGACTCCTGGGTCTGCCGGTCCCGGCCGAAGCCGTCGATGATGTTGACGCTCTTCAGGTAGACCGGGGTGGTGCCGTCCTTCTTCAAGGAGGAGGTGGTCACCGCCGACGGCGTGCCGGCCGTCTGGGAGATCGCGTAGCCGAACGTCGTGTCGGCGTTCGGCTCGGTGGCCGGGGCACGGCCGGGACGCCAGACGGCGGTCACCCGGCCGAGCGCGTCGTAACGCAGCGTCGTGACCTTGCCGTTGGGGTCGGTCACCGTCAGCGGGAGGCCGCGGCGCGGGTCCAGGGTGCTGACGGTGTCCCACGAGACCGTCGTCGGCTGGCCGGGGGCGGAGGCCGACGAGGTCGACGAGGACGGCAGCTCGCCGGTGGCGGGGCTGAAGGTGGTGCGGGTCACCGATCCGCCGGGGTGCTGGGCGTCCGTACGCGTCGGGTCGGTGACCGTCAGGACGCGGCCGTACCCGTCGTAGGTGCTGACCTTGCTCGTGGTGAACTGGGCCGAGCCGTCACCCGCGTACTGGGCCATCTCCTCGGTCGAGGTCGGGTTGCCCGCGGCGCCGGCCTGCCCGAAGGGCTTGCCGTCGAAGAGGACGCGCTTGCGCTCGACGGTGTTCGCGGCCGCGGCGGCGGCGGTGCACGCGTTCGCCCCGGACACCCTCAGGGTCTCGGAGACGAGGTTCATGCGCTGCGGGTCGGTGCCGGCCGCGTACGTCGTGCGGGTGCAGACGTCCTCGGTGCCGTCGGCCTGGTCGAGCTCGGTGACCGGGCGGTTGCCGTTCGCGGCGTCCGTGACCGTGGTCTTCGTGGCCGTGGACCAGGTGCCGTCGGTCTTCCTGGAGCTGGTCGTGTCGGTCTTGGTGGTGAACGGGACCCGGGCGACCAGGTCGGGCAGGCCCGTGCGGGTCTGCGTGGCCGTGGCGACCTCGCCGCTGACGCCGGTGACGGTGTGGGTGGCGACGGAGCCGCCGGCCTGGTCGAAGGTCTCGGTCTGCAGGACCTGGCCCGACAGCCACTCGTGGTCGGTGACCGAGCGGCCGAGCGCGTCGGTGAGGGTGACGCTGCGCGCCGATCCGCTCTTGCGGACGTCGCCGTTCATGCCCTGCCGGTAGGTGGTCCGCACCTGGGCCTTGGGGCCGTCGTTCCCGCTGCCCCTGGTGACGGTCACCGTCGCGAAGCCGCGGAACTCACCCCAGGTACGGGCGTTGGCCTCGGTGAACTGGCTGTCGTCGCGGTGCCAGCCGGCCGGCCCGTACGCGAAGGCGGTGATCTTCTGCGGGGCGTCGGTCGCCGTGTCGTTCTCGGTCAGGGACTTGACCGTGTGGTGGTGGAACCAGTCGAGGACCGGAGCCGAGTCGGCGACGGAGCCCGGCGGCAGCCAGCGCACCGGGTAGCAGGCCAGCGTGTTGTCGTCCTCGGCCGTCGGCATCACGTTGTTCACGCGCGAACAGGCGGGCAGGTTGTAGTCGACGTTGAGGACCCCGCCGGTCTCGTTGGCGATCTGCTGGATCCGCGGCCGGTTCATGATCGGCGGGGCGGGGACCAGGTCGGTGCCGTCGACCCGGTTGGGCAGCATCACCGGCGTGAACTTCACCGGCGGGAGCGGCACGGTGGGCGTCTCCGTCAGGCCGGTGCGCTGGACGGAGTCCAGCCACAGGACCTTCTGGCTGGTCGCGTCGAGGGGGTTCGGGAAGGAGTGCTTCAGCTCGTACGAGTCGACGCCCTTCCAGGCCCCGCCGACCCGCACCTCGGTGAGCACGGAGGACAGCCGCTTCGTCGTGAAGTAGGTGGGCGCGTATTTGGTGCACGTGCCGGAGGACTTGCACTCCTGGTTGACGGGCACGTCGGGCCACTTGGTGCTGTTGGCGGCCGTGCGCGTCGCCGGGTCACAGGGCGTGGCGTCGGTGCAGCGCTCCACGGCTGTGAAGGTCACCCGGGCGGCGGGCTGCAGCGCGCCCTTGGCGGCCACCTGCTCGTCGAGCTTCTGGCCGTACTTCACCGAGGCGAGGGTGGTGGCGCGGGTGTACGCGGTCTGCGTGCCGGTGCCGTTGTTCTGGGCGCCGCCGCGGTTGTACCAGTTCGTCTCGGGGGCCCAGGTGTAGGTGGTGAGGTTCCCGTTCGGGTCCACGATGTGGTCGAGGGAGAGCCGCTGCCACATCAGGCACTGGGAGGCGTTGCCCTTGGCGGAGTCGTAGCAGGGATCTCCGCTCTTGGGCGAGTAGACGGGGACACTGGAGACGGAGTTCGTCGCCGGGTCCGTCTTGTCGCCGCCCGGCAGGTGGTTGATGCCGAAGTAGTAGACGGTGCCGACCGGGTCGGTGACCTTGGCGTAGGCGCCGTCGCGCACACCGTTGGCCGCGCCCGAGCCGAACTCGACACGCGTGCCGTCGTCGTTCTTCAGGCGCCACACACCGGTGGCGGCGTCGTTCGCGGCACCCGAGGCGGCCACCCGGACGAGCGGCCCGGAGTGCGCGCCGAGGGAGAGCGAGGCGTTGTACCCGGCCCAGCACAGGTCGCCGGAGTCCTTGATGCCGGCCTTGTCGCAGACCTTGTACGTGCGCTCGATGAAGCCGGGGTTGAGCTCCCAGCCGTCACCGATCCACGAGGCCTGGGAGTTGGTGGCCGACGTACGGCCGTCGACGCTGGAGGAGTCGTACTTCAGCGTGAGGTCCGGTGCCGCCCCGCCGAGGGCGGCGGGGACCTGCAGGGCGTAGTCGTACGTCAGCGAGCCCGAGGCGTTGCCGGACGCCCACGCCGAGGAGGGGGTGAGCGCGGTGGCGGTGTAGTCACCGCCACCGCCCTTCTCCTCGGTGTCGGCGGCGAGCAGCAGCGGGGCCGCCGTCCCGGCGGGGGCGGCGCCCACGGAGGCGGCGAACCCGGACGGGGCGGCCGACCGCTCGCCGGCCGCGAGGGGTGCTCCCGCCGCCGGTACGGCCACCTCGGCCGTGAGCCGGCCGGTCGCCTTGTCGACCCGTACGGCGAGCGGGGTGCGCACACGGCAGGCGGCCACCTGGGGAGTGGTCGCCGCGCAGGCGGGCAGGGTCACCAGACGGCCCCGCGAGGCGAACTGGCCGCCGGTCGCCTTCTGGAGGGCGGCCATGTCGAACCCGACCGTCATCGGCGTGCGGGTGCCGGTGCCCTGGGCGGCGCGGTCGGCGGTCAGGGTGAAGAGCAGTCCGTCGACGCCCGCCTTGCGGGCGGTCGCCGCGTCGTTGCGGACGACGGTGACGGCGGGCGGCGCGCCCTTGGCGCCCTTGCCGGCGCGGGAGACCCAGACCGGCAGGGCCCCGGCCCTGGCCTGGCCCTTCGTAGTCGTCCGGGCCGTCCCGACGAGCCGGGTCACCGGAGCCGTGGGCGTAGTGGCGGCGGCCCGTGGGGGCACCGGGCGCGGCGGCTTGACCCGCTCGGCCGGGCCCTTCGGCTTGAGCGGTACGGACGCCGTGCGCGGCAGCGGCGTCCTGGGCGGCCGCCAGACCGTGTCGAAGTCGGGCGTCGCCGCGCCCGCCGGCGGTATCGCCAGAAGTGATGTGGCCAAAGCGAGCACCATCGGGACGGTCACCCGTCTCCAGTGGTGTCGCCGAGAAGCGTGCATGCCGGTGTGCGGCATCGCTCATCCCCCCGCTGAACTAGACGCCGTTGATCCGGGTGATCACCGGCTCAAGCGCGTGAACGTATCAGCCAGTTGAGGGTCAAGTCATTTTGCGGCCACTTTTGGGGCAAGTGACGAAGATCACTCCGCGGCCAATTGCTGACGACCTCTGGCAGGAGGGGCGGAATCAGCCACTCCGGACTTTGATCACGAAGCGAGTTCCTGCCAGAGTGCCCCGCTCCGGGGCCGGACGGCCCCGGTCGTACCTGTATGGGGGGAGTGGGCAGTCGCATGTCCAACGCACGAAGAGCCGGCTTGAGACGGCGAGTTCCGGCCAGTCTGGCCGCAGGGGTTTCGGCGGTTCTCCTGCTGGCGACTCCGTATGTGGCGGAGGCCGCGCCGTTGCCCGTGCCGGACGCTCCGACGAAGCCGCGACCGTCGGCCGCGCCCGCGGCGTCCACCGCGGGCGGCAGGCCTGCCGCTCCGTCGGACGCCCCCGCGCGCACGGTGATCGAGAAGGCCTTGGCGCTGGCGGCGAAGACCGGCAGGGACGTTCCGGTCACCGAGCTTACGACGGAGTTCGCGACGACGGTCGCCACCCCCGAGCGCAGACTGCGTACCGACAGCCACGTGCTGCCGCAGCGCACCAAGGACGACAAGGGCCGCTGGAAGGCCCTGGACGACACCCTGGCCGTCCGTGCCGACGGCACCGTCGCGCCCGGGGCCGCCAGCTCCGACCTGGTCATCTCCGGGGGCGGCAGCGGCCCGCTGGCCACCATGACCACCGAGGACGGCAAGCGGCTGGCCGTCTCCTCGCCGTTCCCGGGGCCGCTCCCCAAACCCGTGCTGAGGGGCAACGACGCGCTCTTCGAGAACGTGGCACCGGACACGGACCTCCAGGTGAGCGCCACCAAGTACGGCGGCTACACGACCGTCGTGGTCCTGCGCACCCCGGCCGCGGCCGCCAACCCGGCCGTGCGGAACCTGGTGTTCCCCACCGTCACAGACGGCCTGGCCCTGGCGAAGGGCAAGGACGGCAGCCTCACCGCCGCAGCCGGCGGGGACACGGTCTTCCGCGCCCCGGCCCCGCTGATGTGGTCCGCCGGCGAGGCCCGCAAGCCCGCCGCCAAGGGCTCGCGCCACGCCGACCTCCATGCCCCCGGCGCGATGGACTCCACCGGCGGCAGGGCCGCCCCGAGCAGCGCCGACGGCCCCGGGGCCGGAGCCACCGTGGCCCGCATCCCGGTGACCGGCGCGAAGGTCTCCGGTCCCGGCAAGGGCGCCGCGGGTGAGATCGCCCTGGCGCCCGGTGCCGAGCTGCTCGACGGCGCCGCCACCGCGTACCCGATCTACGTCGACCCCTCGTGGTCGGTGGACAGCCGCGGCAAGTCGCACCACGCCTGGGTCCAGCAGGCGTACGACACGGGCAACTACGACCGCACGGGCTCCACCGACCGGGACAAGCCCGGAGTGGGGTACCAGGGCTGGGAGACCGACAAGGGCATCGAGCGCGCTCTCTACGAGTTCGACCTGAACGGCTACGCGGGCGCGACGGTCAACTACGCGAAGCTCCGTCTGGAGCAGTACGTCTCCGCCGACTGGTCGTGCACCACCAAATACCCCGTGCACCTCTACCGCGCCGGAGCCTTCGGTTCCAC
Source organism: Streptomyces sp. TLI_105 (assembly GCF_900105415.1). Lineage (GTDB taxonomy): Bacteria > Actinomycetota > Actinomycetes > Streptomycetales > Streptomycetaceae > Streptomyces. The sequence goes on from NZ_FNSM01000001.1 coordinate 1,073,386, forward strand.
GGTCAAGTGGAGCAACCACCAGATCCGTGAGTGGATCCAGAACCAGGACGTCGGCGGCAACGGCAACAGCGGTGACTGCTACGCCAACATCCCCGTCGAGTTCGACGTCACCAACGCCCTGCGCGACGGCATCCGCGACACCGGCACCCCGCTCGCCTTCGCCCTGACCGGCCAGGAGGGCACGGGCGACAGGATCGCGTTCAAGCGGTTCGCCTACACCGCGGTGCTCAGCGCCGAGTACGACTTCCCGCCGCGCGTCCCCGAGAACCAGCGCACCGTTCCCGCCCCGCGCCGGGTGGTCGCGGGCGACACCCAGGCCTGCGGCGCCGTGCCCGGCGAGCAGTTCGGTTGGATCACCACCCCGACGGTCACGATCGCGTCCAAGGTCTCCAGCCCGAACCAGGGCCAGCTCACCCAGTGGCTGAACATGTGGGAGCACAACACGGGCGCCACCGTGCACACGGGCTGGTCCGGCTTCGTGGCCACCGGCACCGACGCCACGTACACCGTGCCGCTCGGCGCGATCGAGGACGGTCACAACTACGGCTGGGCGGTCCACGGCGACGACGGCCTGCTGCGCGGTCCCTCCACCACCTCGTGCCACTTCGCGGTCGACCTGACCCCGCCGGTGCTGGAGTTCGGCCGCTTCACCGACCCGGCCACCCAGTTCCCGCCGGCCGGCAACGGCCAGATCACCAAGCTGCGCCTCGGCGACACGGGCTCCCTCCCTGTCACCGCCTCCGACCCGAGCCCGGGCGCGGGCCTGCGCAGCTCCGGACTGGCCTGCGTCGAGTGGGGCTTCGACCCACAGCTCACCGGTGCCCAGAAGCAGTGCGCGCCGGCCGGCAGCGCGCTCAGCGTCAGCTCCCTGAGCGTCAAGCCCACCCACTGGGGCACCAACATCGTCTACGCCCGGGTCCTGGACGAGGCGGGCAACTCCTCGCAGACCCAGTCGTACGCCTTCTACGTCCCGTGGAAGGACGGCGCGGTCGCCTTCGGTGACACCACCGGCGACGCCCGCTCCGACATCCTGCTCCCCGACACCGCGGGCAACCTCGTCACGCACGGCCGCGCCACCGACGGCACCGCCCGCAGCATGATCCCCAGCGGCACCGGCGCCACCGCTCTCCAGGCCCCGGAGGTCTCCTCCGGCCTGACCTGGAAGGACTACCGCACCGTCCACCGCGGCTCGCTCGACCCGGGCCGGAACGTGGACGACCTGTTCGTCCACCAGGAGCCGGCCACGCCCGGCGCCCTCGCCGGAGCGCAGCTCTTCGTCTACGACAACACCCTCTCCGACCCGGGTCGGTTCACGCTCGGCACGAAGGCCACGCTCGACAAGCCCGACTGCGACACGGCGTACACCACTTCGTGCAGCGGCTACCACAACGTCGGGACCTGGCAGCACTCCAGCCAGATCACCCCGACCGGCCCGGCCCGCACCACGCGGACGCCCAGCCGGCAGGTGACGGACGCCACCGGCGTGCTGGCCGTGGAGTCCGGCAACCTCTGGTTCTACCCGGTCAAGACCAACCAGACCCTGGCCCCGCCCACCCTGGTGGACGCGTCCGGCACCTGGGACGACAAGGACCTGATGGTCCCGGGCAACGCCCTGAACATCGGCACCGCCACCGACACCGCGCCCGCGCTGTGGGCGCGGAACCGGACCAGCGGCGACATCTTCCAGTACAAGCTGACCACCGCCCCCCGGGCGATGGACCAGTACGTGGTGGTCACGGGCCTGGCGGCACAGCCGACGACCCGCATCGGCTACGGGATCAAGGGCACGGACTACCCGCGGGTGGGTTCCGAAGGCGACGTGACCGGCGACGACATCCCGGACTTCTGGGCCGTGGGCACCGACGGCACCCTGCACGCCTGGGCGGGCAGCGCCACCGCCGGCGCGGTGAACAGCCTCGGCGGCCACCACGTCCGCGGTGACGCCCAGGCCCCGACGGTCCAGTGGCGCCTGGAGGGCGACGCCAAGGCCATTCCGGCCAAGAACGGCAGCGGCGTCAGCAACGACGCCACCGCCACGGCCGTCACCTACGCCACCGAGACCGTGGACGGCCGGTCCCGCAAGGTCGCGGTCTTCGACGACCTGGCGAAGTCGGTCGTGACCGGCCCGGCCAAGCCCGTCGACACCCAGCAGTCCTTCACCGTCTCCACGTGGGCGAAGATGACCGCGCCCGACGGCGTGATCGTCAGCCAGGACACCGCCCACGCCAGCGCGTTCATGCTGTGGGCCGACTCGGGCCACTGGCGCTTCGCCATCGCGCGCGGTGACGACGAGGGCTGGCCGTACGACTACAACTCCACCGTCACCCCGGCCAACACCTTCAAGCAGGGCGTCTGGACCCAGTTGACTGCCGCGTACAACGCCACCACGGGCGCCATGAGCCTGTACGTGAACGGCACCCTGGCCTCGAGCGGGTACCACAAGGCGAGCACCAGCCCCGCCCCGAGCGGGTCCCTGGTCCTGGGCCGGTACAAGTACGTCAGCAAGCCCAGCAACTACCTCAAGGGCGCCATCGCGGGCCTGTCCGTCTACCAGGGCTACGTGCCGCCGGCGACGACCACGGACCTGCCGATCCGGTACGCCCCGTCGCCCGACTTCTGTGTGGACACGCCGCAGGGCGCCAACGGCAACGGCAACCAGCCGCAGCTGTGGGACTGCAACGGCTCCGACCCGCAGAAGTTCAGCGTCAACGCCAACGGCACCCTCACCCAGAAGGGACAGTGTGTGGCGGTCCGCGGCAACCAGACCGTCCACGGCACCGACCTGATCTTCTGGCAGTGTCTGGGTGAGGGCGGCCAGCAGTGGCTGCCGCGCGCCGACGGCAGCATCTACAACCCGCAGTCGGACGCCTGCTTCGACCTGCCGCGGGCGAACCGCGACTGGGGCCAGAAGTTCATGATCTGGGGTTGCAACGGCACCCCGGCGCAGCGCTGGAGCATCCCGACGCTGATGACGCCGGACCTCCCGGTCGCCCCGTAGCCACCGCACCACCGCTTCCGGCACCGGAGGAGGGCCCGCGGCTCGTGGAGCCGCGGGCCCTTCGGCGTCCCCGTCGCCGTCCGGCAGCCCCGCCCGGGCCGTCGCTCAGCCCCGCCCCCGGCGCAGCATTCTGGTCAGCCACGGGGCAGGGGGAGCGGTGGGCGCCACGGCGCGGCGGGCGGCCGGGGGTGACCGTCGGGTGGCGGAAGACCTCCCCGGGGGGGATCTCCCGGTCAAGTCGGCCCGTACCCGGTTCACCAGGCACACCACCGGTGGCGAATGCCCGCCCACCCGGAAGAAGGTGCCCTCCGCGGAGGCCTCCCGGCCCTCGGCACCTCCGTCGACAGGGCGCTCAGCCGGTCCTCCCCCGAGGTGAGGGGAGAAGGCTCCGGTTCCGGCACCGCACCCTCGGCCACCACCGTCCCCGGCACCGCGTAGCCGGGTGGAGATCAGCAGCCGGGAGGCGGCGCGCACCAGAAGGTCGCCGGTGAGTGTGGCCTCGCTGATCAGCGAGGCCCGGGCTTCGGGGTCCTGCAGGGCGAGCACCGCGGTCGCGGCCTCCTCGAGAGACCGCTACCAGCAGGCCAATAATCTGCTGGTGAGCTACTCACCCAAGAAGCTCGGCTTCTTCTAGAGCCTGCAAAAGAGGCGCCTGACCTGAGATTTCGCCCGCCAGGAGGCGGTCGAACATGCGAATCAGCCGAACGTCCTTGGTTGCCGCCTACACAGGTGCCTCAAGAGCACGGGGCCGGGGACGGAAGCGGAGGGAGCCGTCGGCTTCACACACCGACATCCACCGGCGTCGCCCCGTTGTCGAAGAAAAGCACGGTCATCTCGGCGTCTCCGATGGTTGAACGGCGCACGTGGGATGACGCCGGGCGATGGGCGCCCTGAGACGGTCCTTCCTGCGCGGTGGCCCGCAGCCGTGCACACTGCTCCGATCGCCCCACTTCATCCTCCGTCCGCGGTGGCGTTCCCGCATCACGAACTCAGAAGTGGTTCGGCAACTCTCCCAGGCGATCGGGCCGATTCCGCTGTCCGCCGCGATGCCGGCCTCTGCCTGGACGCTTGGCGTGGTCCCCGCGTATGCCGGGGTGTTCCCATGCCCAAGGGCGTGTGGGCGGGGCCGGCCTGGTCGTCCCCACCTGTGCGGGAAAGGATTGCCTGCCGGGCTTCCGTGCCGGGCCATCACTGGAGTCCTGGCCCGGCACGGTGGCTCCGGTGCCTCACCACGCCGGCTTGCGGGTATGGGCATAGACGAAGGGGCCCGGCGGGTGGTCCTCGAAGTGGAGGTGCGGGCCGGTGACGTTGCCGGTCGCTCCGACCTGGCCCAGCTGTTGGCCCGCCCTGATCTGCTGGCCGGTGATGACGCCCCGTTGCGAGAGGTGGCAATAGACGTACACCCGGCCGTTGTCGGCCTGGAGGCCGACCCAGCGGCCGTAGGCACCGCCGTTGTCGTTGGACCACTGGATGGAGCCGTCGCGGACGGCGACCACCGAAGTTCCCCGCGCCGAGGCATAGTCGTCCCCGGTGTGGTAGCCGGCTAGGTACCGCGGATTCTGGATGCCGTAACGGTAGGTGACGCCATGTCCGGGCACCGGGGAGGGCACCCTTCCCGACCCCCCTTCGCCTCGGACTTCGAACCCGAAGCGGGCACCGAGCTTCTTGAGCGAATCCATTCCCGGGAGGCCGTCCGCGCCCGCGCCGGAGAAACCGAGGTGCCGCTGCCACTTGGCGTAGGCCTCTCTGGTGCGTTCACCGTAGACACCCGGGCCCGAGCTGAAGTCGAGTCCCACCGCCCGGGCAAGGGCCTCTTGGACCACCAGGACGCTGGCGTTGTGCGCACCTGGGTACAGCTCCGACAGATGTACGACCTTGGACATGATGGGCGTCCCTTCGGGGACCGTGATCAGTAGCCGCACGGTCCGCGGTTGGGGTCGAACTGGCAGACGCGGCCTGCGAGGTTCGTCCCGTCGCGGTACACGCCGTATCGAGCCATCACATAGTTCATGGCTGCGCAGATGTTGGCCACACCGTCGTAAATGACCTCTGAGGTACCAGGCTGGTGGAACGAGGCGAACGTCGGCGGGATGACCTGCATGACTCCGCGGGAGCAGTTGCGTGGGTGGCCGTCGCTCTGCTTGGGCCCGGTGGCGTTGGTGTCCCAGTCATTCACCGCGTTGAACCGGTACGACGACTCGCGCCGGCCGGCGACCAGGATGCCCGGCACCCAATGATTCTCCGGTACGCGGAGGATGCGGCAGGCCTCCTTGGCCGCCGCCGTGGTGCTTCCGTCCTGCACGTGATCGAACTTGACGCTCGACAGGGGGATGGCGGAGTGCCCTACGACCTCGCCGTCCGGCTGGAGAGGCCGGTCGAAGAAGCTCAGGCCACGGACCGTGACCCCCTGCCGACGGCCCAGTTCGGTGAGCGAGAAGCGCCCGAACACACCGTCCGCGTCGCCGTCGGTGAAGCCGAGCTTGCGCTGGAAGGCGGCCACCCCCGCTTTCGTACGCGGCCCGAACGTACCCGGTGCCGCAGCGTAGTCAAGCCCCACTTCCTTGGCGAGCGCGCCCTGGACGATTCTCACTGAGGTGTTCCGCGCGCCGAACACGACCTCCGAAGCTGTCACCGCGATGTCCGAACGCGGCAGTACTGGACCGGCCCAGCTCCATGAGGCGACGGCCGTACCGCCCCGGTGATCGTCGGGGTCGGCGGTGGGCGGACAGCCGTCCTCGAACTCCGGCGCGAAGTAACCTACGACCTTCATGCTGCGCCGTTCCGTACTGTGCGAGTAGACGCCGTAGCCCTGGCCTGCGTCTTCGGCGTTCTCGGGAACGGTGTTGCCGCCCTTGGTGTAGACGTGGGTCTCGTCGAAACCGACCACGACCTCGGTGTGGCCGCCCTGGGACAGGTTCGTCCACGCCCCGATGGAGGGGTAGTCGGACCACTGATCGCGCGTCCTGGCCCATTCGGTGAAGACGGAGACGTTGTTGACCTTGGGAACGATGTGGTTCAGGCCGACGTCGGCGTACATGTCCCAGTTGAACATGACGCACCACGGCTCGCCGTCCTCGCCGAACTGCCTTCCGAACTGTGTCCGGTTGTCGTAACCGGTCCCCGGCACGTTCGTCTCGTACACGCCCTCGGGAACGCTCTGGATGTGATCGACCAGTCTCCGCCATTGAGGTGCTGCCATCGTCCGCCCATCCTTTCGATGAGTCGGCGTTCAGGGAACCCGGGAGGACTTTGGTACGGAGGCCACCACTTCCAGCGAACCAGCCACGCCTGATGATCGCCACCGGAGAGGGGCGGTTGCCCCAGCCGGCTTCGCTGACGTCGATCGGTCCCGATGCGGAGCCCATGACCGTATGGCCCTCGGGTCTCCTGCGCTGTTGATCTGTCGGTCACTTCCGCGGCGGTGTCGATGCGGGCCGTCGGCTGACCTGGAATCCGGCCTCGGCACACCGCTACGGGGCCGGTTCGACGTTCTTCATCGTGGAGCGCGAGGTGACGTTCTTGATGCGCGGGATGGTCATGACCTGCCGGCTGAGGAAGGTCTCGTAAGCGGTCAGGTCGGTGACGGCGACGCGCACGAAGTAGTCGGGCTGCCGAACAGCCGGCGCAGCTCGATGACTTCCTCGGCCTGCGCCAGTGTCCGCTCGAAGCGCTCGCCGGTCTCCAGGCCCTGGGAGGAGTCAAGGGTGAGGTCGATCAGGACCTCGAAGGACCGCCCCGTGACGGCGGGGTCGATGACGGCCCGGTGGTGAGCCCGACCCGATGGGCCGGCTCGACGTTCGTCAGCCGCCCGCCACGCTCCAGCTCGGCGTTGTATCCCACAGCGCGTATCTGCACCCTGCAGGTGGGGTGGCGGGATGAGAATTCGCCGAGGACGGTTCTCAGGGCCTCGACGTTTCTGGACGTCATGGCCAGGCGCGGCACCCCTGTCTTGCCCTTCGCGGCCAACGCGGCCCGCTCCAGACTCCGCTGAAGTCCGCGGTGCAGGCGTCGCCTGCACCTGGTGCGCCGTCACACCTCTTGACCTGAGCGGGCGCTGCTGCTTCCCTCCTACGTTAGGAAAGTTTCCTAACACCCCTCGATGGACGGTGACTCATGGCTCCGAACGCCCTGTCCCGCACCCTCTTCACGCTCGCCGCCGCCTCTTCGCTCGCCCTCTCCGGCCTTGCCGTGGCGCCTGTCGGCCAGGCAGTGACGGCCGACCCGATCGGACTCAACGCCCCTTACGAGTACCTGGGTTGGGGAAACCCGCAGAAGCCCACCGACGTCATGAACGCCACGGGCGTCAGGCAGTTCACGCTCGCCTTCATGCTCAGCGACGGCACCTGCAACCCCAAGTGGGACGGCAGCCGGGCGCTGACCGGCGGCACCGACCAGTCCGCCATCAACGCCATCCGGGCCGCCGGCGGTGACGTGGTGGTCTCGTTCGGCGGGTGGAGCGGCAACAAGCTCGGCGAGAAGTGCAGTTCGGCGACCGCGCTGGCCGCGGCGTATCAGAAGGTCATCAACGCCTACGGCCTCAAGGCGATCGACATCGACATCGAGAACACCGAGATCGCCAGTTCCACCGCGCGCCAGCGCGAGATCGGCGCACTCAAGATCATCAAGGCCGACAACCCGGGCATCAAGGAGTACGTCACCATCGGCACCACGACGACCGGCCCGGACACCGCGGGAACCGACCTGATCAGAAAGGGTGCGGCGGCCGGCCTCGCGGTCGACGGCTGGACGATCATGCCGTTCGACTTCGGCGGCCACAGCGGCTCGATGGGCTCGGTCTCCACCGCCGCCGCCGACGGACTCAAGAACACGGTGGCGAGCGCGTACGGCTACGACTCCGCGACCGCCTACCGGCACATCGGGATCTCCTCGATGAACGGGAAGACCGACGAGAGCGACGAGACCGTCTCCACCACGGACTTCACCACCATGCTCAACTACGCCAAGGCGCACCATCTCGCGCGCTTCACCTTCTGGTCGGTCAACCGCGACCGCCAGTGCCCCTCCGGCACCCCGGCGGGCGACTCCTGCAGCGGCATCAGCCAGTCCGCGTACGCCTTCACGAAGATCATCGCCTCGTACCACGGCTGACCCCACGGCACGGCCCGGGCAGCGACGAGGTTCCCCTCGGTGCTGCCCGGGCCGTCACCGGTCATGCCCCCGCACCTCAGGAGAGCCTGCCGGTCCGACGGCGTCAGCCGGCGCCGGCCGCGGCCCCCGACCACAAGGAGTCTCCCGTGAACAGGCCATCCCGTCGCACCGTCCTGGGCGCCGCCCTCACCGCGGCCGCCACCGCCGGACTGCCCCGCACCACCGCCTCGGCCGCCACCCTGAGCGTCTCCAGCTGGCAGCAGCGCTGGTCGCCGTCGGCCGCGGCCGACGGCCTCGCCGCGTTCGAGACGGTCGAGGACGACCGCGCCGACTCCCACCCGGCCGGCGCCCCGCACATCCGCGTCGAGGGCGACAACTTCCGCTGGAACATGCACATGGTCGACCGTGACACCTCCACGGATCGCCAACGCCACGAGGTCACGGGCATGCGCACCCCGGCCGGTGGCGACCACCTCCAGTGGCTGCCCGGCGAGACCTGGCGGACCACCTACTCGATGTACATCCCGTCCTCGCTGAAGGCGACCACCACCTTCACCCACCTCATGCAGATGAAGCAGCCCGGAACCGGATCCTCACCGATCGTGGTCCAGTCCCTGCGCCGGGTGGCCGGAGCGCAGACCATAGAACTCCAACTCCCGGTCAGCGGAGTCATGGTGGGAAGCACCGGCCTCGATCTCCTGCACGACCGGTGGGTGGACGTGGACTTCCAGATCAAGGTGGGGGACGGCACCTCGGGGTCGGTCCGCTGGGTCCTGCGCAGCGCCGGCACCACGCTCATCGATGTCACCAGGACCGGCATCGACACCTTCCTCGCCGACCGGGTACGGCCCAAGTGGGGAATCTACCGCTCGCTCGGCGACACCTCCGGCTCACTCCAGGACTGCTACCTGCTGACCACCGGAATGCGCGGCTACCAACTGGTCACCGGAAGCTCCGGTGTGTACCAGGCCGAGGAGGCTCGGATCTCACAGGGAGTCGTGGAGGCCGACCACACCGGGTACAGCGGTGCCGGATTCGTCAACCTCGCCAACGCCGCGGGAAGTTACGCCGAATGGACGGTCCAGGCGGGCGCGGCGACCGGGGCCACTCTCGACCTGCGGTACGCCAATGGCGCCGCTCTCGACCGGCCGATGGACATCACCGTCAACGGCATCCGGATCGCCACCGGGCGCCCCTTCCCGCCCACCGCGAACTGGGACACGTGGGCGACCTCCTCGCTCCCGATCACGCTCAAGGCCGGAGCCAACACCATCCGGGCCACCTCCACCACCGTCGACGGCGGCCCCAACCTCGACAGGATCACCGTCCGCTGAGGGAACCACGGCCCCTGCCTGGCGAGCCCGGCGGGGAAGGGGCCGGCAACCCGGACGGCAGAGCCCGCGTGGTCATGCCGGACGAAGCGGGTGCAGTCCTCCGAAGAGGCGGTTTTCCAGCCGATCATGCGGACCCAAGGCTGCCTCCGCTGCCCCGCGTCCACGAACGGGAGGCTCAAGCGCCAGGTGTTCTGCCGAGTCGGCTTCCACCTCTTACGCGAGCGTGTCCGGTCGCAGCCGGACGAGGCGTGGCCGCAAGCCGCCGCTCCAGGTCGGCCAGGGTCGTGCGGTGGGCCAGTACGGCACCGCCCTGCCCAGGCTGTATGCCTCCGACCAGCAGGAAGACTCCGTCGCTCACACCTTGTCGGATCCACGCCTGATGGTCTGCCATGTGATCCTGAGCCTGACTCTTGTGGGCGGCGAAGCGGAGCAGGACGACGAACACGGGATCTCCTTCGATGCCGGTGGTGTGATCGGTTCGACTCGGCGACGGGGGCGCGGTCGCGCGTGGTCCGCGAGATGCCCACCGTCTCGGCGATCGCCGCGAACGACGTGTGCTCGAAGCCCTTCACGTAGAAAAGCCGGTTCGCGGCATCGACGATCTGCGCCCGCGTATCCGTGTTCCCCATCACCACACGCCCCAGCCCCCACCCCGTCGCCAGGACAGGCGTCCTAGCGGTCGGGCGCCCCTCCAGGACAGGCGTCCTAGAGGGCGTCAAGGGTTCAGGTGCCCCGGGGACGGCCGGGTGCACCAGGTCGCCCTCAGCCGAGGAAGTGGAACGTCGGCCGGGGGTGCATCAGGAAGTCGTGGTGGGAGATGTTCCACGCGTACGCGCCCGCCAGGGCGAACGCCACCCGGTCCCCCGCCCGCAGCCCCGGCGCTGGAACCCGTCGGGCGAGGAGGTCCTTGGGGGTGCACAGCTGGCCGGTGAGGGTGACCGCGTCGGATCCGGCGGCGGGCCGGGGCCAGGGGTGTGGCCAGGCGTCCACGGGCAGCACCGTGCAGGGCTGGTCGTGGCCCTTGGTCGCGGGGGTACGCAGGTGGTGGGTGCCGCCGCGCACCACCGCGAAGTCCTCGCCGTGGCTGCGCTTCACGTCCAGGACCTCGGTGGCGTACCAGCCGCAGTACGCGGTCAGGGCACGGCCCGGCTCGATGCGCAGCGTCAGGTCGGGGTGGTCCTCCATGAGCCGGGCGAGGCCCTTCCCGTAGGTGGACCAGTCGAAGCGGCGGTCGGGGGTCGTGTAGTCGACGTGCATGCCGCCGCCGACGTTCACCTCGGCGAGGCGGACGCGGTGGCGGGCGGCGAGTCCCGTGGCCCATTCGACGACCGACTCGGCGACGCCGATCTGCTCCTCCGCCTCCAGGCCGCTGGCCAGGTGGGCGTGGACGCCCAGGAGCCGCAGGTGCGGGAGCGTGCCGTCGGTCAGCCGGGCGACGGCGGTGTCGGCGTCCGAGGGGTCGAGGCCGAACGGGGTCGGCCGGCCGCCCATGGCGAGCGAGCTGCCCTCCAGGGAGGCGGCGGACAGCGGCAGGTTGAAGCGGAGGAGGACGCCGACGGGCGTGTCCGGCGCCCGGGGAGCGGCCAGGTCGGCGAGCATGCCCAGTTCGTAGAGGCTCTCGACGTGGAAGCGCTCCACGCCGAGGTCCAGGGCCGCGGCGATCTCGGCCGGGGTCTTGCCGGGGCCGCCGAACGCGAGGGGGCGTCCGGGAACCGCGCGGCCCACGTGGGCCAGCTCGCCGCCCGACGACACCTCGTAGCCGTCGACGTACGGCGAGAGCGCGGCGAGCAGCTCCGGTTCGGGGTTGGCCTTGGCGGCGTAGTAGAGCTCCACGCGCTCGGGCAGCGCGGCCCGCACGGCCGCGGCGTGCCCTCGCAGCGCCGCCAGGTCGTAGACGTAGGCGGGCAGGCCGTCGGAGGGCAGGTCGAGGACGAGGTCGCGCACCGGGCGGGTGAGGGCGGTCATCGGGCGTGGCTCCACGAGTCGTCGGAGGCCTCGGACAGCACGTCCTCGGCGAGCGGGGAGGGCAGGCGGACGTAGCCGGCCTCGCGGTCGGCCTTGCGCTCCCAGCGGGTCAGCAGGTTGGCCTTGGCCGGCAGCGGCACGCCCGCGAGGAGCGCGGCGAGCCGGGGCGGGCAGCCGTGGCCGTCGGCGTACGTCTGCAGGGTGGCGCGGACCCGGGCCCACAGGGCGGGCTCGGTCTCCGGGTGCAGATCGGCGACGGCGGCCAGCATCTCGGCGATGTGGTTGACGAACAGGCAGTACGCGACGCGGTCCCAGCCGCGCTCCGCGTCGTACGTCAGGGGGCCGGCCACGTCGGTGGGCAGCGCGGCGAGGGTGGCGGCGTGGTGCTCTGGCACCAGCTTGGTGCCTTCCAGATCACGGAAGAGCACCTGGGCGGGCATGCCGTCGTCGTCGACGCAGACGACCACGTTCTGCAGGTGGGGCTCCAGGACCAGGCCGTGGTCGAAGTAGGCCGCCAGCACGGGCGGGACGAGGAGCTTGAGGTAGGCGGCCCACCACTCCAGCGCGGTGCCGGGGCCGGCGCCGTCGAGGAGGCGGGAGACGTGGCCGGGTCCGCTGGGGTACTCGTCGGCGACGGCGGCGGCGAGGAGCGGGGTGGTGCCGGGCAGGAGCCGGGCGGCGAGTCCCTCGCGGACGATCACGCCGAAGCCTTCGAGCAGGGCGCGGTCGGGGGTGCCGTCGGGTCCGGGCAGGGCCAGGCTGCGGTAGGCGGGCTCGCGGAGCATGGCGCTGCCGGGGAACCGGTCGGTGAGCCCGTCGAGGACGGGCGCGAGGAGCCGGGTCAGGGCCACGGCACCGGTGAGCTCGTAACTCGCGTTCTTGCGCAGACAGTTGGTGATGCGGACGTTCAGGCTGAACTTCAGGAACGTGTCACCGTCGTAGAGGGTGCGCACGGAGGCCGTGGCGGCGAAGGGGTCGCCGCCGGTCCCCAGGTCCAGGATGTCGCCGCGGTCGAGGGCGGCACGCAGGCCGGGATGGTCGCTCAGCATCTCGTACTGCCAGGGGTGGGCGGGCAGCAGCCGGTAGCCCTCCGGCACTCCGCCGGCGAGCAGGTCGAGGGGCGCGGCGGCCGCCGGGGCCGCGGACTCCTCGACGATCAGGCTCTCGCGGACGGCGAGGTGACGCAGTGGGAAGGCGGCGCCGACCTCGGGGGCGTACGCGAGCCAGGAGGTGGCGTCCCCGGTACGGGCCTTGGGGGTGGGGTGGAAGCGGTGCCCGAAGAGCAGGGACTGCTCCGAGGCGAGGTAGGTGTCCCGGTCCGCCGCGCCGCTCGCGCGGGCGTCGAGCGCGGCAGTGACGGCCTGGTGGCTGGAGGCGATCTGGTCGAGGAACTCGTCGTTGCGCACGCCGGTGCGCAGCGACAGCTCGTCCTGGACGTGTTCGGCGAGGCGTCGCCAGTCGATGCGCTCCCAGTCGCCGTCGCGCTGCTCGTGGACGGGGCCGGTGAAGCGGTGTGCGCCCAGCAGGGACGTGCGGCGCAACGCCACGCGGAGCAGTACGCCGCGGCGGGGCAGGCGCAGCAGCAGGTGGCCGTCGCTCGCGGCCGTCTGGTGCTCCGGTCCGGACACCTCGCGCAGCAGGCAGTTGAGGAGGGTGTGCGCCACGACCGTGTCCGCGTCGGGGAGTCCGGCGGGGGCGGCGGGGCGGCGGGCAGCGCCCTGGGTTCGGGGCAGCGACATCAACGGCTCCAGCGAGGGTGGAGGGGGGTCACGAGGGGAAGAACGGTGGGAACGATCGTGGCCAGGGCCACGGCGGTGCCCGTGAGGACCGGGGCGGCCGGACCGAAGAAGCTGTTGCCGACGGCGGCGGCGATGCCTGCCGCCACGGCGCCGGCCTTCGAGAAGAACTCGAGCGATCCGAACATGCCGCCGGGCGCACGGCCCTTGGCGCAGTCGGCGGCCAGCACGGACAGGCAGACGAGCCCGAGGGTGAGTCCGGCTCCGAGCACGAGGCGTACGGCGGTGAGGGCGGGCAGCGAGTCGGCCACGCCGTGTCCGGCGAGACCGAGCGCGATGCAGAGGAGGCCGACGGCGAGGCCGAGCCGGGGGCGGGGGTGGAACGCCTTGTGCACCGCCATCGCCGTGACCAGGTAGCACAGGTGCGGCAGGGCGAAGAGGACTCCGGAAACGGACGGGGAGGTGCCGGGGAGCCGCTCCTCGATGAGCGAGACGAGGTAGGGGAAGGAGATGACGGTGGAGAAGACGAACGCGAACTCCAGGGCGTAGAGGACCCGGAGGGAGGTCCCCGGGGCCGGCGCCGTCCCCGCCTCCGGTGCCGCCTCCTTCTCCTTGTCCCTGCCCGTCTCCGTGGCGTCCTTCGGTGCCGACGCCTCGGTGCGCCGTCCGCCCCGTGACTCCGGTAGGGCACAGATCAGCAGGGCGGCGGTGAGCGGAAGCACCGCGAGCAGGGCGTACTGCCGGTGCGGGGACAGCCAGGGCGACAGGGAGCCGACGACGATCGGTGCGACGACGAGGGCGGCGCGTGCCGCGCCCTGCATGAGGGTGAGCGCCTTCGACAGGGCCGGACCTTCCAGCGCCGCGCCCAGGTAGCCGTTGGACGCGGCGAACGTGCCGCCGAGGATGCCCTGGAGGACGAGCGCGGCGGTGAAGGTGACGATCGAGTCGGACCAGCCGGCGAGGAGGAACGATACGGCGAGCCCGAGCTGGGCGCGCAGCAGCAGCCGCTTGCGGCCGTAGCGGTCCGCGAGACGGCCCCAGAAAGGCGCGCCGACGGCGCCGAAGACGGTCGGGACGATGTAGAGCACGCCGGCCCAGCGGGCGGTGGAGTCGCCGAGCTCGGGCAGGATCCGGGTCAGGAAGGGCGGCAGGCCGAGGGCGGCGAAGGACGCCACGAAGTAGCACCCGGCCACGGCGTGCACCTGACGACGGGCGAGCACCGGCGCGTTCGTCACGGGCGCGAGGGGCATGCCCGTATGTTTCGGCGGGGCCGTGGTGGCGCTCATCGTCCGTCCTCCCTCAGGTAGTTGGGACCGGTTGTGTAGTGCTTGTTGATGTCGGCGGCGCCCGACCGTTCCTTGGACAGCAGCGTTCCGGCGGTGACCATGGCTTTGACCGGGAGTTCCGGCGCGTCCAGGAGGTGCGCGCGGAGTACGGCGCCGGGCTCGCCGGGACCGGTTCCGAGCCGTTCGACGGCCTCGGTGAGCCGGTCCCGTACCAGCGCCAGCAGCGTCGGAAGCGGGGCGCGGCCGTGCCGGGCCAGGCCGAAGGCGTAGGCGCCCGCACACAGGTGCACGGTGATGGTGGTGAACAGGTCGGCGACGGCCCGGTCGTCGTCGCCGAAGACGCGGGGGTCGTCGAACGCGGCCGGGTCGGGCGCGTCGGCGCCCAGAGCATCGGACAGGCGGCGGGTGTGGAGGCGCGGGCCGTCGTTGTCCTTGAGCAGCAGCCGGAGCCGACTGCCGCCGTCCGCCTGCCGGTCGAGGACGAGCGAGATGTTCTGCTGGTGGGACTCCAGGGCGATGCCGTAGCCGAAGAGCGTGGTCTGCCAGTCGAGCAGCAGGCCGAGCACGGCGTCGAGCAGGGCCACCGGGTCGCCGCCGTGGAACCGGTCCGCGAGGTGGTCGATCACCAGTCGGCCTCCCCCGGGCTCGCGGCTTCGCTCGAGCAGGGGGGACCCCCCTGGGGCCTCGGCGAGCAGCGCCGCCATGGGGACGACGACGGAGTCGTCGAGGCCGGCCGGGTAGCGGCGGCACAGGACGGCGAGGAGTTCGTGCCCGGCGTGGGCGTAGACCGTCTCATCGGCGTGCAGGATCGTTTCCCGGAACCGTGGCTCCCGGGCGATCACGGTTTCGAGGAGGCGCTGACCCGCCGCGCCGTCCACGAGCGTTCCGGGCTTGATGGTGCGCCGGTTGCGCAGCCCCAGGGTGGCGGTGGCCAGCGGCAGCTTGAGGTGCAGGGACGGTTCTTCGGCCAGGGCGACGGTCCGCATGGAGAGTGTCGGTACGACCTCCAGGTAGGGGCGCGGGGCGAGCACCGCGCGCTCGTGCAGGCCGATCGCCCGCAGCGCCTCCTCCAGCGGCGCGCCCGCCGTCATCGGATGGACGGGTAGCGCGAGGTGGGTACGGGAGAGCTCCGGCAGCCCCAGATCGGCCGGCGACGGCCAGCGGGCGGGCAGTCGTTCGGCACCTCCCGGCACGGTGACGGCCTCGTGGGGGAGGGCGACCCAGCGCAGGGCGAAGCGCGGGTGGAACTCGGGTGCGTACGCCCGCACCTGATCGTCGTCCAGGCCCGAGCGGCCGCGCGCCGTCGGATAGACGGGATGGTCGAGACGGGCGGCGAGCGTGTCGAGCGCGAGTCCTCGCGCGTAGCCGGTCCAGCGGGCGGGGTCGTCCCCGTGGAGGTCGGCGAGTCGTGCGGCGGTCTCCACGCGGGTCCGCTCGTGCAGCCGCATGGTGGCGAGGGTCTGCCGGCACTCCTCGGCGTACGCGTCGAAGCCGGGGCGGTCGACGGGCTCGGCCAGGGCCTTGAGGGCGGCGACGATCGTGTCGTACGTGGTGAGCGTGCCGCCGTCCGACTCCCGGACGAGCAGCGGGAGCCGGGCCGCGTAGGTGCTCTGGAAGCCGTCCTCGGCGACGGGCAGCAGCAGGGCGTCGGCGTCCTCGGTGGCGCGGCGCAGCCATGGGCCGTCCGCCCGCTGGACGAGGATGCTCCGGCTGCGCAGTCCGACGACGTCCTCGCGCAGCAGCGCGGACAGCACCCGCAGGAGCAGTTCCCGTTCGGCGGTTCCCTGGTCGCGGGCCGTCTCGGCGAGGCTCGTCACGGCGTGATCTCCCAGCGCTGCGCGGTCAGGAAGTCCGCGACGACCCGGTCGACGGCCGCCTGGTCGGTGCCGGTGGCCCGCAGCACGCCGAGGTAGTCGCGGTTGGTGCGGTGGAGCTCGTGCCGCTCTCCGATCTCGCGCAGCGGGCGGTAGGTCAGCTTCACGCCGTCGATGTCGAGGTCGACGGGGCCGGGGGCGGACCGAAGCGTTCCGGCGGCTTCGGCGCAGGGGTATTCCAGGCGGGCGGCGCCGTCGACGCGGGCCCCGAGGTCGGCGGGGAGCGGCTCGCCGAGGTGGGTGCGCAGGATGTGCTCGAAGAGCGGGATGCCGAGGAGCTGGGCGAGCAGCAGGTCGCACTGGTCGCCGATGGCCCGGTAGTTGACCTCGATGATGCGGGCGCGGCCCTCGTGGACGACGAACTCGGTGTGGCAGGCGCCGAAGCCGACGCCGAGGGCGTCGAGCTGGGCGAGGACCTGCTCGACGACGGGCTCGGGGTGGGCGGGGACGAAGGTCAGCCGCTCCTCGATGAAGTACGGCGGCGGCGACAGCTCGGTGTGGAATCCGCCGAGGACGTGGCGGAGGCGCCCGTCCCCGAGCGTCTCCA
The DNA here is from genome assembly GCF_900105415.1 of Streptomyces sp. TLI_105. Classification (GTDB taxonomy): domain Bacteria; phylum Actinomycetota; class Actinomycetes; order Streptomycetales; family Streptomycetaceae; genus Streptomyces. Next base: position 1,090,235 of record NZ_FNSM01000001.1, read on the forward strand.
GGGTGTACAGCTCGCCGGCCAGGAACTCCTCGACGACCAGCGCGACCTCGGGCCGCCGGGCCTGTGTCTCCTTGCAGCGTACGAGGAGTTCGTCGCCGTTCTGGACGAGCACCACGTCCTCGCTGGCGACCCCCTCGCGCGGCTTGACCACGCACGGGTAGGGCACGTCGAGTCCGGCGAGCACGGACGGGTCCTCCCCCGCCGGGAGTTCGGTCGACCAGACGGTGTCGGCACCGGTCAGGGCCAGGTGGCGACGCAGGTGCGCCTTGTCCTTCGCGCGCAGCGCGGCCCGCCAGTCCTTGGCGGGCAGGCCGAAGTACTCGGCCGCCAACGCCGCCTGGGTCTGGAGGTGGTCGCTGTTGGTGAAGACCGCGTCGGGCCGGTGGTGGGTGGCGATCCGGGTGATGACGGCGCGGAAGTCGCGTACGTCGCACGCCAGGACCTCGATGTCCGGGTAGGCCCGACGGTGGGCGTCGGGCTGGTCCGTCAGCACGGTGACGTCGAGACCGAGACGGGCCGCTGCGGGGAGGAACCCCTCGGTGACCGAGTCGGTGGGGTTCAGGGCGAGCAGGTACAGCCGCATGGGTATGCCGGGGCCTTCCGGGGAGGGGCGGGTGCGGGGCACGTCCGCGCGCACACGCGGCCCGTGACGCCGAGTTTAGGTTAGGCAACCCTAAGGAATCAACACGGCCCGGTGAGCAACGGCGCTGCGACCGCGGCCTCCTGGCGTGTTGATCTCTCTCCGTCCCGACTGACGCTAAGGTAAGCCTGACCTCACTTACTTGTGCGAAGGAGCTCCGATGAGCGAGGCCCCGGGGTCGTGGACCGCCGCGACGGGAACGGCCGAGCGCCACCCCCTCGCCGAGGCGTGCGCCCTCACCGGCACCTATCGGCGCGTCATCGCCGTCTGCGACGCGCTCGACGCCCGGACCGTCGATCCGTACGCGCCGGACGACACCGCCGCCCTCATGCCCGACGGGTCCGAACTGGCCGGTGACCCAGCCGTGTTGGACGCCTTTCTCGTCGCATCGGCGGCCCGCATCACCGCCCGTCACGGCCGCGCCCCGCGCAGGGACGTCGCGGCCTCGCGGGCGCTGCACGACTACCTGTGGTCCGTCAGCCTGCTGATGAGCGGCGCCTGGTACCGGGATCGCCGTGTGCCGCGCATCTCACCGCGCGACATCCGCGTGGACCTGACGACGGGCGCGATCGGCATCGTCCCCTGCCAGGAGTTCGCCTGCCTGCCGGACGACCCGGCGGCCACGACCGCCGCCGCCCGGATCGTGCGCCACGAAGAGGAGTTGCGCGCCGAGTTGCGCGCCGCCGTGGTCGACCACGTGAGCCCGCTGCTGGCCGCGATCGGCCCGTCGGTCCGGCGCGGACCGCGCGCCCTGTGGGGCATGGTCGCCGACGACCTGCTCTCCGGCCTCTGGTACCTCGGCCGGATGATGCACCAGGAGGAGCACGCGGTGCGGGCGGCGACCGAGCTGCTCCCGACGGCGATCCCGCCCTTTCCGGGCGGTGCGGACTTCCGGCGCCTCACGGGCCGCGACGGCCGCCGCCACCCGACCCGCACGCGGCTCGGCTGCTGCCTGTACTACACGATCGAGCCGGAACGCGCGTGCCTGACCTGCCCGAGGACCTGTGACGCCGAGCGGCTGCGCCGGCTCGAGGACGAGGACTGAGCTCCGTACCGTACGGATGACACACGACGTGCACGGCATGCGGCGGACATACGACGACGGGCCGGTGCCCGCGGTGTCAACGCACCACCGGCACCGGCCCGTCCGGCCTCAAGCCCTGCTTACTTCGCCGGGTCGACCTTGAACGTCTTCGCCATGTCGTCGAGCATCAGGTCGGCGCCCTGGAGCGAGACGGAGGTCATCCAGACGGCGTCCTCGACCTCGTGGACGTTGCCCTTCTGCACCGCGTGCAGGCGCTTCCACAGCGGGTTGGCGAGGAACTTCTTCTTCCGCTCCTCACCGCCCGAGAACGTGGTCATGAAGACGTGGTCCGCGTCGGCCTGGCCGATCTGCTCCTCGCTGATCTCGATGTTGAACTCCTTCTGGTCCTGCTGGTTGGCGGGACGCGCGAGGCCCATGTCGGTCAGGACGATGCCGCTGAACGTCTTCGGCAGGTAGATGCGCGTCGGACCGTCGAGGAAGCGGACCAGGGAGTAGGTCTGCTTGGGGTTCTTGGCGTTGATCGCGTCACCGATCTTCTTGGCGCGCGTCTCGTACGCCGTCACCTTGGCCTTGGCCTTCGCCTCCTCACCGAGCGCGGTGCCGAGGAAGGTGATGTTCTCCTTCCAGATCGGGCCGGTGGTCTCCACGAAGACGGTCGGCGCGATCTTGCTCAGCTGGTCGTAGAGGTCCTCGTGCCGGACCGTCGCCGACACGATGAGGTCGGGCTTGAGGGCGGCGATGGCCTCGAGGTTGGGGCTGTCGAGGGGGCCGACGTCCTTGGTGTCCTTCACCGCGTCGCCGAGGTAGGGCGGGAAGCCCTTCTGGTCGCGGTACGAGCCGATGCCGCCGACCAGCGGGGCGTCCAGCGCGACGACGGCCTCGACGAGGCTGTTGTCCAGCGCCACCACGCGCCGGGGCTTCGACTTGATCTCCGTCTTGCCCTTGTCGTGGGTGACGGTGCGAGGGAAGCCCGCGTCGGAGGTCGCGGCCGGCTTGTCGGCGGCAGGCCTGTCGTCGCCCTTGCCGCCTCCGCAGGCGGCCACGGAGAAGGCCAGAGCGGCAGTGAGCAGGGCAGCGGCGAACCGGCCGAACCGGCGGCGCTGGGCGAGGGTGTTCATGGGTCTCCCATACACGGACTGTTGCGAGAGGCAGGACGAGCACTGCCGCCCAGTCAAAGCTTAGGCAAGGCTTACCTATGCGGACGCTGCGAGAATAGCGCCTGTGCGTGACTGGATCCACACGGTGGGGCACTCGTACGCGCAACCGTTAGGCATGCCTTACCTTATGCAGGTGTCTGTGAAGCCCGTCGCCGAAGGTGCGGCCGCCGCGCCCCCGTTCGCCCCACCGCCCGGCCGGAGGCCACCACGCGTCGCCGCGCGTGCCGTCGTCGCGGCCCTCCTCGTCACCGCGCTCGTCGCCGCGGCCTGCGCCTCGCTCGCCATCGGCACCAAGTCCGTGCCGCTCTCCGACGTCCTGCACGCGATCGGCGGCGGAACGGAGGGCGACGCGGTCGTGATCCGTGAACTCCGCATGCCCCGCACCTTCCTGGGCCTCCTGGTCGGGCTGGCGCTCGGTGCCGCCGGGGCCGTCGCCCAGGACATCACCCGCAATCCGCTGGGCGACCCCGGGCTCATCGGCATCAGCGCGGGTGGATCGTTCGCCGTCGCGGTCGGCATCGGGGCCTTCGGACTGACCAGTTCGTACGAGTACATATGGTTCGCCTTCCTCGGCGGAGCGCTCGCGGGCCTGATCGCCTACGCCGTCGGCGGCACCGGCTACGGCGGCGCCACGCCCGCCAAACTGGCGCTGGCCGGCGCGGCCGTCACCGTCCTCCTCGACGCCGGCACCAACACCCTGGTCCTGCTCGACGTCAACACCCTGGACCAGTACCGCTTCTGGGCCGTGGGCTCGCTCGCCGGACGCGACGCACAACTCGGCGTGGAACTCGTGCCGTTCATCGTCATCGGTCTGCTGCTCGCGATCGGACTCAGCGGCCGGCTCAACGCCTTGGCCCTCGGCGACGACCTCGCCACCACCCTCGGCACCAAAGTCCGCACCACCCGCCTCCTCGGTGCCGTCACGGTGATCCTGCTGACCGGCGCCGCCGTCGCCGCGGCCGGACCCGTCACCTTCATCGGGCTGGTCGTCCCCCACGTCGTCCGGGCGTTCACCGGGCCGGACGCCCGCTGGCTGGTGCCCTGTTCGGCGCTCGGCGGCGCCACGCTGATGCTGAGCGCCGATGTCGTCGGGCGCATGGTCGCCCGGCCCGGCGAACTGGAGGCCGGAGTGGTCACCGCGATGCTCGGCGCCCCGTTCCTCGCCGCGCTCGTCAAGCGCGGCAAGCTCAAGGAGCACACCCGATGAGCGCCCCGCGGGCGACCGTCCCGCGCCCGGCCACCCTCCGCGTGGAAGTCGGCCCGTTCGGCGCCGCCGTCCGCCTCCGAGTGCTCCTCACCGTCGTCGCGCTGGTCCTGGTGGGCTTCGCGGGCCTCGTCGCCTCGGTGTCGCTCGGCACCTACGCCATCCCCGTCGGCGACGTCCTGGGGGCCGTCCTCAGTACCGGCGACGGCGCGGCCGACCTGATCATCCAGCAGCTGCGGCTGCCCCGCGCCCTCACAGCCCTGCTGGTCGGCGCGGCGTTCGGCCTGGCCGGCGCCGTCTACCAGGCCGTCACCCGCAATCCGCTCGCCAGCCCCGACCTCATCGGCATCTCGGCGGGTGCCGGCGTCGGCGCGGTCGGCGCCATCCTGTTCGGCGGCGTCACCGCCGCAGGGGCCGCGACGTTCGGCGCCGTGCCCTTCGGAGCGCTGGCCGGCGCACTGCTCACCTCCGCCGTCATCTACCTGCTGGCCTTCCGGGACGGCACCATCACCGGCTACCGCTTCGTGCTCGTCGGCATCGCCGCGAACGGCGCTCTGGTCGCCCTCACCCGCTGGATGCTCGCCCGCGCCGACATCGACCAGGCGTCGCGCGCCATGGTCTGGCTGACCGGCAGCCTCAACGGACGCGGCTACGAGCACGTCCAGTGGTCCGGGCTCGCCCTGGCGCTCCTGCTTCCGCTGTCCCTCGCGCTGGCCCGCCCGTACCAACTCCTCCAGTACGACGACGACACGGCCCGCAGCCTCGGGGTCCCGCTCCGGCACGCCCGCATCGCGCTGCTCGTCCTCGCCACCTGCCTGACCGCGCTCGCCACCTCGGCGGCCGGCCCGATCGCCTTCATCGCCCTCGGCGCACCGCAGATCGCCCGCCGGCTCGCGGGCACCCCCGGCATCCCCATGGTGTGCAGCGCGCTCACCGGCGCCGTCCTGCTCGTCCTCGCCGACCTCGCCGCCCGGACCGTCCTGGACCCGACCGAACTGCCCGTCGGCGTGGTCACCGGCGCCGTCGGCGCCCCCTACCTGCTGCTGCTCCTCGCCCGCACCAACCGGGCCGGAAAGGGAGGCTGACATGACCTCACAGCTCACCGACGCCGTCGCCGCCCTCGCCGGCACCGGACTGCGCCTCGGGTACGGCGACCGCGTCGTCGCCGAGGACCTCGACCTGGCCATCCCGTCGGGCAAGGTCACCGCGCTCGTCGGCCCCAACGCCTGCGGCAAGTCCACGGCCCTGCGCGCCCTCGCCCGCCTCCTGAAGCCGGCCGGCGGCACCGTCCACCTGGACGGCGAGGACATCGCCGGCATGTCCGCCCGCGACTTCGCGCTGCGCCTCTCCCTGCTCCCCCAGGCCCCCAGCGCGCCCGACGGCATCACCGTCCGGGACCTGGTGGCCCGCGGTCGCACGCCGCACCAGCGCTGGTGGCGCCAGTGGTCCTCGACCGACGAGACCGCCGTGGACGCCGCCCTGGCCGCCACCGGAGCCACGGACCTGGCGACCCGGTCCATCGACGAACTCTCCGGAGGCCAGCGCCAGCGCGTCTGGATCGCCATGGCCCTCGCCCAGGACACCCCCGTCCTGTTGCTCGACGAGCCCACGACCTATCTGGACCTGGCCCACCAGGTCGACGTCCTCGAACTGGTCGCCGAACTCAACCGCACCGACGGCCGCACGGTGGTGATGGTCCTCCACGAGCTCAACCTCGCCTGCCGCTACGCGGACCATCTCGTCGCCATGCGCGACGGTCGCGTCATCGCCGCCGGCGCCCCCTCGGACATCGTCACCCCGGCCCTGGTGCAGGAGGTCTTCGGCCTGCGCGCCACGGTCATCGCCTGCCCGGTCGCCGGCACACCGCTGGTCGTACCGGAAGGCGGCCGCCGCACCGCGCCGGTGTGACGCCGCATCACCGCGTCGCCCGCGAGGGGCAGTGCACCCGTGCGCTGCCCCTCGCAGGTGTCTCGTCGATCACCGGTTCGTCGGTCCGGTGGTCGGTGAGGGGGGTTTCCTGACGCCGACCGAGGGTCGGGGAGACCGTGGCCGTGCCAGGCCGGGTGCGGTAGGTCAGGGCGGAGCCGTCGGCGATCTCCCGCGGGTCGAGCTCGCAGTCGCCCGGAGCGACCCGGCCGCAGACCGTCGTGGCTCGGCAGGTGCCGCAGGCGCCCTCCTTGCAGGAGTACGGCAGGTCGAGGCCGGCCTTGAGTCCGGCGTCGAGGACGGACTCCGTCGGGCCGGCGGTCAGGGAGGGCTTGACGCCCCGGTCGACGACGACCACGTCCTGGACCGTACCGGCCACGCGCTCCGTCGGGGCGGCGGCGGAGGTCAAGCGCTCGCTTCGCAGGCGGTCGGGGTCCCGTCCGAGCGCCGTGAGGGCGAGCCGTACGCCCGGGGGCAGGCACACGGTCGTGTCGGTGACCTCGATCCCACGGCAGCCGGGGACGGGTGCGTCGGGCTGCGCCGGGGCGGGCCGCGGCGCGGAGGGGGCGGCCTTGCGCTGCGCGGCCTTCTCGGCGTCCTCGGCCTGCCGGGCGGCAGAGAAGGCCGAGACCATGAGCAAGGTGGCGGCGATGCTGCCGCCACCGAGGGCGAGGCGGGTCGCCGCGGCGGGGTGAGGAGGGCGGCGAGCCGTGCGCCTCCCGGGACGGTGAGGCCGAGTCCGTCGAGGACGGGCGCGCCGGCACCGTACGCCTGGCTCGCGGACAGGCCATGCGCAGCCCGCCGCCAGAACCGGGACGCGGCCGGGTCACCGGCAGCCGGGACGCCTCAGCCGGTTCCTTCTTCCTCAGCGGCGTCAGCCTGACCCAGTTCGACGCAGCACTCCCCGGGGCGGGGGGCGAGGACGGCCTGGACGGCGGTGGCCCGCAAGCCTTGCAGGTAGCCGGTGAGAAAGGCGTGGTTCATACCGCAGACGAGGTCCGGCGCCTTGGCGGCGAGGGGGTGGAACGGGCAGTTGCGCAGCCTCAGCCGGGTGGGGCCCTCCCGCTCGGGCTCGAATCCGTGCTGATCGAGCATGCGCTCGCAGAAGGTGAGCCCCCTCTCGACGCCCAGCCGACCGGGGCGGGCCTGCGAGCGCTCCGTTTCGCCCAGATCCAGCCCCCGCTCCGCAGCGGTGCGGATCGCGGCCTGGACGCCGGTCTCGTCCTCGCCCTCGGTCAGGACGGCCTGCAGCAGCAGGTCGGCCAGAAGTTCGTGGCGGCGGTCGGGGATGCTCACACGGATCGGGGTGTCCGTGGGTTCGTAGACCTTGGGCTGCCGTCCGACCTTACGGATGCCGCCCGGGCTTCCGTAGTGGGCGCGCAACAGGCCGGCATCGACGAGTTTGTCGAGGTGGAAGGCGGCGAGCTTGCGGGACACGCCCACGTGGGCGGCGGCCTCGTCACGGGTCACGGGGCGGCGGGCGCGGCGGATGAAGTCGAACATCCGGCGTCGCAGCTCCTCGCTGAGCACGCTGACGGATTCGATTGCCGCGTCGGCGGCGGAGGCCGGTCGGGTCATGTCGGAAGCCACTCCCCCACGGTAACTCCCACCAGGCTGGGTGGATCGAACGTCGGGACGTCCCTCACCTCCCCGGCTTGACCTTCAGCGAGAATAAGACCAATACTTGTTGGTGAAATAGGAGGTGGTCAGCCATGGCCGAGCCGCTGCAGCACAGGGCCAAGCAGCCGGTCAGCGCCTCGCTCGCCGGCCCGTACGGGCACCCCTTCCATCCGATCCTGGTGACGGTCCCGATCGGCGCCTGGGTCGGCAGTCTCGTCTTCGACATCGCCTCACGCGTCGTGGACGATCCCGACTTCCTGTCCCGGGGAGCGATGTGGCTCATCGCTGTCGGCGTCATCGGCGCTCTGGCCGCGGCGCTGGTCGGCTTCCTGGACCTGCTGGCCATCCCGGCCGGCACCCGCGCCTTCCGGGTGGGCCTGATCCACATGACGCTGAACCTGCTGGTGACCGGCGCCTACGTGGGCAACTTTTTGTGGCGGCACGCGGGCGACGGACCGTCCGGCAGCGTCGGGGCGGGGCAGCTCGCGCTCAACGCCATGAGCATGGCCGTGCTCGGCGTGTCCGGATGGCTGGGCGGAAAGCTCGCCTACCACTACGGCGTACGGGTCGCGGACGAGACCACGCAGGCCGAAGGGTTCCGACCCGGCCACGGCGGCCCCTCCGACTGACCCCAGCCACACAGGCCGCCGCTCGCCTCCACGAGGCGGCCCTCATCCCGACACCCTGGAGCTTCCATGGACATCGCCGCACTCGTCATGTGGGTGGTCACCGCGCTCGGCATCGGCGGCAGCTGACATGATCCAGCACCCCACCGCCCCGCTCCCCGTACAGCCGCGCGCTCAGGAAGTCCCGGTACCTGTACCACCGGCCCCCCTGCGCGTCGTCCACGAGGCCGGCGACATGGACCTCGCGGCCGCGGAACTCGCGGCCGGACAGTTCCTGCGGGCCCTCGGCATCAGCACCGATTCCGAGAGCGTGCGGGACACCCCCGGCCGGATGGCCCGCGCCTACGCCGAACTGTTCAGCCCCCGCCCGTTCGATCTGACGACCTTCCCCAACGACGAGGGCTACGACGAACTGGTCCTCGCCCGCAGCATCCCCCTGCGATCGGTCTGCCAGCACCACATGCTGCCCTTCACCGGGACCGCCCACATCGGCTACCTCCCGGGCCGACGCATCCTGGGCCTGTCGAAGCTCGCCCGCGTCCTGGAGCACTTCGCCTGCCGTCCCCAGGTCCAGGAACGCCTCACCAAACAGGTCGCCGACTGGCTCCAGAACCACCTGGACCCCAAAGGCGTCGGCGTCGTCATCCAGGCCGAACACACCTGCATGACCCTGCGCGGCGTCCAGGCGACCGGCGCCACCACGATGACCTCCACCCTCCTCGGCCTGCTGCGCACCGACGCCCGCTCGCGCAGTGAATTCCTCACCCTCACCGGCCTGCCCGGCTGACCGCCGGCCGCACGAGGCCTTGGCCACCCACCCGGTCCCCATCCAGCGGCCGATCATCACCGCGGACGACGGCGCCACCGTGCTCGGCCGCTCACCGGACGCCGTCCGATCCGTCCTGCGCTGACATCCGCCCCTGCCACCAGCGGCGTCTCGCCAGACCTGCCGGGCCGCACGCCGACTCCGGCTCCGTGACGTGAATCCGGCGAGGGTGGCCGTGAGGGGGCGAAGCCCATGGAGGCGAGGCCGCCGGCGAGGGTGAGGGCGCGGGGGCATGACGGTGCCCCGTTCCGGTCACGGCCCCCTCCAGACGGATGTCGAGGTCGGTCACGAGCCGCAGGACGGCGCCTGGTCGGCGGTGCCGAGCCGGATCAGCGCCGGGGCCGGGGCGCAGCAGCCGCCGCCCTCTGCCGACTGCTCCGTGTCCGGCTGGTCGAAAAGGCCCGCGCCGCCGCAGACCCCGGTCTCCGGGAGGACGAGCTCGACGCGTTCGGCGGCCTCGCGGTCGCCCGCGATGGCGGCGACGACGGAGCGGACCTGCTCGTAGCCGGTGAGGGCGAGGAAGGTGGGGGCGCGGCCGTAGGACTTCATGCCGACCAGGTAGACGCCCTGCTCCGGGTGGGACAACTCGTTGACGCCGTGCGGGTAGACGGTGCCGCAGGAGTGCTGGTTCGGGTCGATGAGCGGGGCGAGGGCGACGGGGGCCTGGAGGCGTTCGTCGAGGCCCAGGCGCAGTTCGTCGAGGAAGGAGAGGTCGGGGCGGAAGCCGGTGAGGACGATGACCTCGTCGACCGGGTCGAGGCGGCGGCCGTCTTCGCCGACGAGGACGAGCCGCTCGCCGTCGCGCTCGATCGCGTCCGTACGGAAGCCGGTGACGGCGTCGGCGTGACCCTCCTCGACGGCGGCCTTGGCGGCGAGGCCGAGGGCACCGCGGGCGGGGAGCTGGTCGGCGGTGCCGCCGCCGAAGGTGGAGCCGGAGATGCCGCGGCGCAGGATCCACACGGCCTTCGTCCCCTCGCCGTCCTCGGACTCGGCCAGGTCGGCGAGTGAGGCGAGCGCTGTGAACGCGGAGGCGCCGGAGCCGATCACGGCGGTGCGCTTGCCCGCGTAACGGGCGCGGGCGGCCGGGCCCTTGAGGTCGGGGACGCGGTAGGCGAGGCGGTCGGCGGCGGCCTTCTCGCCGAGGGCCGGCAGGCCGGAGGCGCCGGCCGGGCTGGGGGTGGACCAGGTGCCGGAGGCGTCGATCACCGCGCGGACGAAGAGTCGTTCTTCGCGTCCGTCGGCGTGGGCGACGTGGACGACGAAGGGCTGGGCCTCGCGGTCCGCGTCGACGATCCGGTCGCGGCCGGCGCGGGAGACACCGGTGACCGTCGCACCGAAGTGGACCTTGTCGCCGAGGACGTCGGCCAGCGGCCGGAGGTACTTCTCCGCCCAGTCGCCGCCGGTCGGACACGTCTTCGCGTCGGGCCTCACCCAGCCGGTCGGGGCGAGGAGCTTCTCGGCGGCCGGGTCGGTGAGCTCGCCCCAGGTGGAGAACAGCCGGACGTGCGACCAGTCGCGCACCGCCGCACCCGCGGCCGGTCCGGCCTCCAGGACGAGCGGTTCGAGACCGCGCTCGACGAGGTGGGCGGCGGCGGCCAGGCCCGCGGGCCCGGCACCGATCACGAGGACGGGCAGGTGGTCGGTGGCGATGGCGGTCACGACGACCCCTTCTTTACTTCGACATTTCTCGATGTCTTGCACGGCCAGCATGGCACTCACATCGATACACGTCAATATAGGCAGACATCGATATTACGAGCTGGTAGGGACTCCGCCTTCCCCGAAGGCCTGCGAGGCGGTCCGCCCCGCCCACCCGGAATACCCCCGGGAGCTGGTTCGACGTGTGTCAACATAGATGCATGTCGAATGCCGTCGCGTTGCCGCTGCTCCAGTCGGACGTCGCTCCCTGCTGCCCACCGTTGGCCGAGCGCCCGTTGACCGCCGAGGAAGCCGAGCGGACGGCGAAGATGTTCAAGGCGCTCGGCGACCCCGTCCGCCTGCGGCTGTTCTCCGCCGTCGCCTCGCACGAGGGCGGCGAGGCGTGCGTGTGCGACATCTCCGACGTCGGCGTCTCCCAGCCCACGGTGTCCCACCACCTGAAGAAGCTGAAGGAGGCCGGGCTGCTGTCCTCCGAGCGGCGCGGCACCTGGGTGTACTACCGGGTCGAGCCCGCCGTCCTTGCCGCCATGGGGCAGCTGCTGACCAAGGCGGCCGCCGCGTGACCACCTCCGCCCTGGTGGTGCCCCTCACGGCGGCTCATGCCGACGAGGTGATCGCGATCTACCAGGCCGGCATCGACGAGGGCGACGCCACCTTCGAGACCACCGCCCCCACGTGGGCGGAGTTCGACGCGGCCAAGCTGCCCGAGCACCGTTTCGCCGCCGTGGACGAGGCCGGTCGCGTCCTCGGCTGGGTCGCCGCCACCAAGGTCTCCGACCGGTGCGCGTATGCCGGCGTCGTCGAGCACTCCGTCTACGTCCACCCCGACGCCCGAGGCCGGGGTGTCGCCTCCGTGCTGCTGAAGGCGCTCATCGACTCCACCGAGGCGGCCGGGATCTGGACCATCCAGTCCGGCATCTTCCCCGAGAACGCCGCCAGCCTCGCCGTTCACGAGCGCGCCGGATTCCGGGTGATCGGCACCCGCGAGCGCATCGGACGGCATCACGGGGTCTGGCGCGACACCGTCCTCGTCGAGCGCCGCAGCAGCAGCGTGACATAAGCCTCGCGGGGGTTCGGAGCTCCCCACCCACTGTGCACGGGGCCCGTGCCTTTCCCCGAAGGATGAGCCTGGTCGTGGTCCTCGTGGCGTTGCCCGCCCGTTTCGCGGCGGTGCCGCCGTCCGAGGTCTTCGGGCACCGGCCCGTCGCCCTCAACCTGTTGGCGGGGAGCCTGCTGGGGGCGTGGGTCGGCGCGTCGTGGGCGGTGCGGATGCGGAGCACCACCCTGTACAAGGTGCCGGCCGCGCTGATGGTGCTCATGGCCGTGGCCTTGGTGACGACCCACGCCACCACCCTGGGGTCGCTCGCGCTGCCCCCGTGGGCTCAGGTGGTCTGCGGCGTCCTGGCCGGCTTCGGCATCGGTGTGGTTGCGGCGTCATGGGCGTGGCCGGCGGCGAGCTGCTGATCCCCACGATCGTGCTGCTGTTCGCCCTCGACATCAAAGCGGCGGGCAGCCTGTCGCTGCTGGTGTCCCTACCGACCATGCTGGTGGCCTTCGCCCGCTACAGCCGGGACGGCAGCTTCGCGGTACTCGGTGCCGACGGCAGCTTCGCGGTACTCGGTGCCGACGGCAGCTTCGCGGTGACCATGATCGGCGGTTCCGTCGCCGGTGCACTGGTGGGTGGACTGCTGCTCGGGGTCGTCCCGGATCTTCTGCTGGTTCCTGCCCTGGCCGTTGTTCTGCTGGTCTCCGCCGTCAAGGTCGCCCGGCACGACTGACCGCCGCGAGGCCGTTCCGCTGTCAGTGCAGCAGATCCGCGATCCGCCGGGCGGCTTCGCGGGCAGGGCGGCCGACGCCGATGAGGGTGGCGGAGGCGGGGCCGGTCCAGTCGCCATACCCGAGAAGGTGGAGTCGGGGTTCGCCGGTCGCCTGGGTGCCGGCCGTGGGGATGTGGCCCCGGAGGCCGCGCAGGCCGAGTGGCGCGAGGTGGGAGAGAGCGGGGCGGAAGCCGGTGCACCAGATGATCGCGTCCGCCTCCGCCCTCATGCCGTCGGCCCAGGCGACCCCGGTCGCGGTGAGGCGGGTGAACATCGGCTGGGCCTTGAGCAGGCCCGCGTCGCGGGCGGCACGGACGGGCGGGACGGCGACGATGTCACCGAGGGAGGCCACTCCGCCGGTGTCGGTGCGGCCTTCGTCGAGGGCGCGGCGGCGGGCCGTGGCCACGTCGAAGAGGGCACGGCCGTCGATGTCGTCGGCGAGATAGCGGGGCTCGCGCAGGGTGACCCAGGTCAGGTGCGTGTCGTACGCGAGGTCGGCGGCGATCTGCGCGCCGGAGTTGCCGACCCCGACCACGATCACCCTCCGCCCGGCGAAGTCACGCGGGCTGCGGTACTCCACCGTGTGGAGCTGGGCGCCCTGGAACTCCGTACGCCCGGGCACGTCGGGCACGAAGGGGCGGGACCAGCTGCCGGTGGCGCTGATGACCGCCCCGGCCCGCCACGTACCGGAGTCGGTCTCGACGCGCAGGAGTTCGCCGTCACGGTGGACACCGGCCACGCGTACGGGCCGGTGGAGGGGGAGGTCGTACCGCTGCTCGTAGTCGGTGAGGTACGAGACGACGTGGGCGGCGTCCGGGTACGTCTCGCCTGACTGCGGGGGCATGAGGCGGCCGGGCAGGGAGGAGTACGCGGCCGGGGAGAAGAGGTGGAGGGAGTCCCAGGTGTGCTGCCAGGCGCCGCCCGGCGTCGGCTGGGCGTCGAGGACGGCGAAGTCCAGGCCCAGGCGGCGCAGGCGGTAACCGGCGGCGAGCCCGGACTGGCCACCGCCGATCACCACCACGTCCACGACCTGGGTCACTCCGCGTCCGTCCTACCGCGCACGAAGATGACCGCGACCAGCGCCAGGCCCACGGCCGCGCCGATCAGCTGCATCCCGATGAACGCGGGCACCGAGCCGGGCGCGATGCCGGCGAAGGTGTCGGTGAACGCCCGTCCGATCGTCACCGCCGGGTTGGCGAACGACGTGGACGAGGTGAACCAGTAGGCGGCGCCGATGTACGAGGCGACCGCGACCGGCGCGAAGCGGAGCCGGTCCGTACGAGCCAGGCCGAAGATCAGCAGGATCAGACCGGCCGTCGCCACCACCTCGCCGAGGAGCAGATGCCCGGCGGAGCGGTCGTGCGTGGACCACTTCACCAGCGGCTCGCCGAACATCGCGTCGGCCAGGACCGCCCCGAGAATCGCGCCGACGATCTGGGCGGGGACGTACACGGCGAGCTCACGGGCGTTCACACCGGCACCGCCCCGGTGGGCGGTCCACCACTCGGCCAGGGTGACGGCCGGGTTGAAGTGCGCACCGGAGACCGGGCCGAGCAGAGCGATCAGCACGCCGAGGCCGAAGACGGTGGCGGTGGAGTTCGCGAGCAGTTGCAGCGCCACGTCGTCGGTGAGGTCGGTGGCCTGGATGCCGGAGCCGACGACGATCGCGACCAGGGCGGCGGTGCCGACGAGCTCGGCGGCGGCCCGGGCGACGAGCGGGGTACGGGGCGGGGTGGCGCCGGGTACGGGCTGCGGCGACGTGTCGGCGGCTATGGCGTCACTCGCGACGGGCTCGGTGGCGGTCACGGGCTGGTTCTCCTCGGCAGGTGAGGCAGGGGACGGAAAGGCTCAGGGGCAGGAACGCTTGAAGTTCGCCTCGGCGGTCAGGCGCGCGGTCTGCGCGAGTGCGGCGAACTGGCCGGCGATCTGCTCGATGACGTCCGGCTTGAGCCGGTAGTAGGTGAACCGGCCGCAGGGCTCCGTCTCCACTACCCCGGCCTCGCGCAGGACCCTCAGGTGGTTGGAGAGGTTGGTCTGCTTGGCGCCGGTCTCCTCCACCAGGTGAGTGGTGCACAGCGTCTCGCGGGCGAGCAGGGTCACGATCTGAAGGCGCAGGGGGTCACCCAGCACCCGGATCAGATCAGTGTCGACTGACGTCATCATGGACTGATAATCTCACATCATTCTTGGCTGATATCAACCAAGACTGATTCATTCCGAAGGCTGCCAAGACCTGGCCAACGGTTCCGCGGACACCCGGCTCCGCACCTGCAGCTTCCCCCGCCACACCGCTCCCCCTTCGAGGAAGAACCCATGCCCGAGACCCCGCCCGCCTCCGTGCTCTTCGTCTGCGTGCACAACGCCGGCCGCTCCCAGATGGCCGCCGGCTTCCTGCGCCACCTCGCCGGAGACCGCGTCGAGGTCCGCTCCGCGGGCTCCCTCCCGGGCGACCGGGTCAACCCCGCCGCCGTGGCCGCCATGGCCGAGGTCGGCATCGACATCTCCGGCCAGAAGCCCAAGGTCCTCACCTCCGAGGCAGCCCAGGCCTCCGACTACGTCATCACCATGGGCTGCGGCGACGCCTGCCCGTACTTCCCCGGCAAGACCTACCTCGACTGGCAGCTGGACGACCCCGCCGGCCAGGGGGTCGAGGCCGTCCGCCCCATCCGTGACGAGATCAAGACCCTCGTCGAGGGCCTGATCGCCGACATCGACGCCAGGAAGGCATGACCGACGAGGCCGGCGTCGACGGCCCCGAGTCGTGGGCGACATGCGGGCCCAGGCAGGGCGCTTCGGCGCCGAGATGATCGACGACGGCATCGCTCCTGTCGGCCTCACCGGCGACATCAAGGAGCGCGGCGGGATGCTGTCCGCCGTCGTCCTGAGCGTCGCCTCCACCGGCGAGACCCGCGACCTCGACGCCACCGGCCCGTTCATCGCCATCGGCCACGCCCCGCGCACCGAACTCTCCACCGGCCGGCTCGACCTCGACACCTTCAAGGGGCGCGTCGAACAGTCCGGGTGACGATCGGGGACGGCGAGGACGCCGACGCGGTCGACAGCGTCCTCGCCGCGCTCGCCGAACCCGCTCGGCGTCAACTGCTCGACATCCTCGCCGGTCGACCTCCATGGAGCGCAGGCCACTTCGGGGAGCCAGAGGTTCCCCGTTCCGGCATGTCGTGGGCACGTAGGGTGAGGGGGTGCCTGATCAATCCCGTGTCCAGAACGACGAGAGGCGTGCGAGCCCGTATGCGACGGGCGGCGGCGGAACCGTCCTCGAACACCGCTACGGCGCGCTGCTGCTGAGCCATCTGCTCACGGCCGATCCCCTGGCCGAGCTCGGGGACGACGTCACCCCGGACGAGCTCGTCTTCCAGGCGAGTGCCTTCAGCGCGGTGGACGACCTGCTGCTGAGCGGGCGTTCGGCCGACGGTGCTCGGCGGCGGGTCTCGATCGGTGTCCGGAGGGACCCGTCGTTCGTGCCCAGCGACCGGGCGACGGTCGAACTGATGGGCTCCTACCTCCGGGTGGTGCGGGAGCGCGGACGGGAGGTCGCCGAGGGCAGCTGGCGGCTCGCCCTGGTCGTGGCCAGTCCCCACCCGCACGTACGACAGCTCCGGGAACTGGCCGGGATCGCCCGGGACACCGAGAGCGCGCACCAGTTCCGTTCGGAGGTCTCCCGCGCCGGGCGGACGCATCGAGAGGTACGGGAGCGGCTGCGGCACCTCGACGCCGTCGTCGCCTCGGCCGCGGCGGGCGCGGGGATCGACACGACCGACGTGTCCGCGGCCGAGCTGACCTGGCGTGTGCTCGGGGCATTGCGGCTTCGAGAAGTGCGGTTCGAAGGCGTCGAGGAGACGGACCGGGCGCTGGCGGTGGGACGGCTCCGGAGCGTCGTCGAGGCGGGCACCGCGGACGCCGCGGACCGGTTGTTCAGCCGGCTCTGCGAACTCGTCGGCCGCTACGCACCGGCGGCCGCGACGAAGTCGGTCGACTCCCTGCGACGCGACCTGATCGGCTTTCCCCTCACCACGAGCCCGTCGAAGGACGAGGGATTCGACGACGCGGACGATCCGGCGCCGCACATCCCCGTGGTGCGTTCCGCCTACTTGTCCCAGGTGCGGCGGATCGCGCCGGAGCGACTGCGGTCGCGGGAGAGCGAACTGGACGAGCTGGCGCGCTTCTGCACCGATCCCGAACCAGGACCGGCGTACATGTGGTGGCGAGCCGAGGCATGGGCCGGCAAGTCGGCGCTGCTGTCGACCTTCGTGCTGGATCCGCCTCCCGGAGTGCGGGTGTTGTCCTTCTTCGTCACCGCCCGCTGGGCGGGGCAGGCCGACAGCAAGGCGTTCACCGAGGTGGTTCTCGAGCAGGCGCTGGAACTCATGGGCGAGCCCATGCCGATGCTGCTCACCGACGCCACCCGCGAGGCGCATCTGCTGGGCGCGTTCGAGCGTGCGGCAGACCTGTGCCGGCGGAGGGGCGAGCGCTTGGTCCTCGTCGTGGACGGGCTGGACGAGGACCGCGGGGTGACCACCGGTCCGGACGCGCACAGCATCGCGGCGATCCTGCCGGCCGACCCTCCGTCAGGCCTGCGCGTGATCGTCGCCGGGCGGCCTCATCCGCCGATCCCCGTCGACGTCCCCGACGACCACCCGCTGCGCCGGCCGGAGATCGTGCGGACGCTGACCGCCTCCCCGCACGCGGAGGTGGTCCGCCAGGACGCGGAGCGCGAGCTCAAGAGGCTCCTGCACGGAAGCACGATCGAGAAGGATCTGCTCGGCCTGCTGGCGGCAGCCGGAGGAGGGCTTTCCGAAGCGGACCTGGCACAGCTCACCGGGGTTTCGGAAGGAGAGATCGAGAGCCAGCTCGGGGCCGTCTCCGGCCGTACGTTCGCTTCCCGGGCCGGACGCTGGCGGTCGCAGGTGGCGATCTACGTCCTCGGCCACGAGGAGATCCAGCGACAGGCGTTGCGCTTCCTCGGGGAGACCCGCCTGGCCGGGTACCGGGAACGGATCCACGCGTGGGCCGAGGGGTTTCGCGCGGCGAAGTGGCCGATCGGCTCGCCCGAGTACCTCCTTCACGGCTACTTCAAGCTGCTCCACAGCACGGGTGACCTCCCCCGCATGGTGGCGTGCGCGACGGATCCCTACCGGCACCACCGCATGCTGGACACCATCGGCGGCGACAGCGTCGCCCTCGCGGAGATCGCGACCGCGCAGGAAGCCCTGGTCCGTTCGCCCGCGCCGGACCTCGTCGCGTTGAGCCGGCTGGCCGTCCACCGGGCCAAGCTCACCCGGCGAAACGATCACATCCCCACGTACCTGCCCGTGGTCTGGGCACAACTGGGCAGGCACAGCCGTGCCGAGGCCCTGGCCCGTTCGATCACCACGCCGGCACGGCAGGTCCGAGCGCTCGCTTCGGTTTCACGCCACATAGCGGCCGCCGGGGACGTCCGGCGCGCGCGGAAGGTGGCTGAGGAGGCCGAGCGGTGCGTCCTCGCCGTGACGGAGCCCGGCGAGCAGGCTCGCGCGTACGCGGTGATCGCCCGGGCCCTCGCCCGTGCCGGGAACCCGGATCGTGCGCGGCTTCTGGCCACACGCGCGGAAGAACTGACCGGCTCGATGACGAACGGAGCACAGCGGTCGGACGTCCTCGGCGCCGTCGCACGTGCTGCCGCGAACAGCGGGGACGTGGAGCGTGGCCTTGCGCTCGCGAAGTCCGTGCCGCACGCGTCCGAGCGTGCCCGCGCTCTCTGTGTCGTGGCGATGGAGGTGGCCGACGCCGGCGACTGGCGCCGAGCCCAGGACATCGCCCGCTCGGTGGGCCCCCGGTCGGATCGGGCGCAGGCGCTCGCCGTCGTCGCGCGGGCGGCGAGTGCGGCCGGTGCCGAACGGGCTGCCGCGGACATCGCGGGTCGAGCCGTGTCTCTCGCGATGTCCCTTCGGAATCCGGGCCGCCGGGCCTGGATCCTCGCCGGAGTCGCACACGAGATGGCGGAAGCCGGAATGGGGAGAAGAGCGAGGAAGCTCCTTCGCCGGGCCGAGAAGGCGGCTCATGAGGTGACCCGGACGTCCGAGAGGTGCGACTGCCTCATCACCATCGCCCGGGTCATGGCGTTCTCTGGTGCCTCGGATCGCGCCGTGACCCTCGCGGGCAGCTTCGACACCCCTCGCCGACGGGCGACGGCGCTGGCGGTCGTGGCATCGGGCCTGGCCGCGAACGGTGAAACGCGGCGTGCCGAGGACTTGGCCGTGGAGGCGGAGGCAAGGGCCCGGTCCATGAACGGCCGCCATCACATCGGAAGGGACCAGGCCGTTCTCGCGCAGGCCACGGCCTCGACCGGTGATCTGTACCAGGCCGAAGAAATCGCCCGCGCCATTTCCGACGCGCCGCAGAGGGACCGCTCTCTGACCGTCGTCGCGGAGGCGTTCGCTCTGGCCGGTGACCTCGGCCGGGCCGAAGGCGTCGCCGCCTCCATCGCCGACGTGGCGCAACGGTCGACGGCACTGCTGCTGATCGTCAGAGCGGGCGTGACCCGTGAGGACCGGCAACGGGTGGCCAGGGTCGCCCAGTCGATCGAGGATCCGGAGTGCAGGCGGAAGGCCCTCGCCGCGCTGTCGCGTGGAACACGAACCGCCCCCCGTGGGCACGAGGGGTCACCCCGGCAGCACCACCCTTCCGTCCGGCCCGGGAACCCGACTCCCCCGGAAACCGGACACTCCCCGTGGTCCTCCTCGGCCGTCACCCTGCACCAACGGCAGGCCGATGACCTGCTGAGCCGTGCCCGTACGGCCGCACAGGGCGGTGACATGCGGGAGGCCAGAGAGACGGTGGAGTCCATCGCTTCTCCCGCACTCCGGGTCAAGGCCCTCGTCTCCCTGTCGACGGAGGCCGCGGCGGCGGGAGACGCACGGACGTCCGAGGAACTCGTCGAGCGTGCCCTCGCCGTGGCCGACGCACTGCTCGACACGGCGAGCCGAGACCGGTACATCGCCATGATCGCGAGGAAGTCGGCCCTTGCGGGCGATCTGGATCGAGCGGAACGGCTCGCCGGTTCGATCACCAGCCCGCCGCTCCTCCACAAGGCCCTGAGTGCCGTCTCCTCGGCCGCGGCGCGCGTCGGTCGCCTCGCCCAGGCGGAGCGCCTCGCCCGCACCATCTCCGACGCGTCACTGAGGGCGAAGGCTCTCACGGCCGTCGCGCGGTCCATGGTGGAGTCCGGCGCCCTCGACGAGGCGGAGCGCATCTCACGGTCGATCACCGAACCGCTCCAGCGAGCGCGCACGCTCGGCGAGATCGCCCGCAGCCACGCGGAACGCGGTGACACCGCACAGGCCGCAGAGATCGCCGCCGGCATCCCCGAGCCCGCCGAGCGGGCCAGGACGCTGACGACGGTCGCGCTCGACTCCGATGCCGACCGTGCGACAGCGCTGGTGGCACAGGCTCTTTGCGTGGGCCACTGGAGCATCTGCCTGCCGGCACTGGTCCGCCTCGCCCCCGAGGTCGTCACCGCGCTGGGAGCGGAATCGCTGCGGGTGCACGATCAGGAGGACGTGGCCGCCGCGGCCGACAGCCGAGCGGAGCAGAACGCGGCGATCGCTGAGGCGGCGGTGCCCTGAGCGGTCCGGTCATACCGGTCGGATGACCGGTTCCGGGGCGGGGACAGGGCCTGGCAGGGGTCCTGGGCGCGGCCCCGGTTCCGGGCGAGGGCCCCCGGGCTGAGGGTCCGGTTCCGGCTGCGGAGGGGTCGGCGGCACCGGATCCGGACCGCCGGGTCCCGGCACCGGTCCGGGAACAGGGCCCGGCTGAGGGCCCGGGCCAGGGCCCGGCACCGGCGTCGGACTCGGAGGAACCGGGTCGTCAGGCGGCGTACCCATGACTGCTCCTGGTGGCCGGGAGCCGGCCTCGGGGCCCGAGGGCGGTGCCGGGGCGGGCCGGGGGTCCGGGCCGGGCCCCGACGGGCCGGAAGGGAAGGGGCGCGTCGGGGGCGCGGGGCACGGCTCCGACGGAGCCGGCGGCATCGGATGCGTCGGGGGTCCGGTCTGTGCGTCGCTTTCCATATCACCCTCGCTCACAAGGTCGCCTTCCCCCTCCGGTTGCCCGGGGTCCGGCTTTTCATTCCCGCTCGACGATCCGGATGGCGCGTGGCCCGAGCGCGTCTCAGAGCTTCTCCAGCCGTGTGCGGGCCGCTTCCATGGAGCGGCCGCGGCGCAGCTCCTGTTTCCAGGGGTCGTCGATCTCCAGGCGCTCGTCGAGGGTGGCGAGCGTCCAGCGCCGCGGGGTGAGGTCAGGGTCGTCCAGTTCGCTCCAGCTCAGCGGTGTGGCGACCGGGGCGCCGGGCAGGGCGCGGACGGCGTAGGGGGTGACGGCGGTCTGCCCGTAGGCGTTGCGCTGGACGTCGAGGTAGAGCCGCCCCTTGCGGCCCTGCTTGCGCGCCGCGGTGGTGAACTGCTCCGGGTGCCGGTCGGCGATCACCTCGGCCACGTCGCGGGCGAACGCGCGAACGGTGTCGAAGGTGGCACGGCGGTCGAGGGGGACCAGGACGTGCAGGCCGCGGGAGCCGGTGGTCATCAGGGCCGCGGGCAGATCGAGCTCGTCGAGCACCTCGTGCAGCGAGGCGGCGGCTTGCCTGACCGGTTCGAAGTCCTCGCCGGACGGGTCGAGGTCGAAGACCAGCCGGTCGGGGTGGTCGGGCCGGTCGGCCTTGGACAGCCAGCGGTGCGGGGTGATGCACGCCTGGCCGGCCAGATAGAGCAGGGTGGCCACGTCGTCGCAGACCGGGTAGGTGACGGTGCCGTCCGCCTTGGGCAGCTCCCAGCGGTGGATCCAGTCCGGGAAGTAGTCGGGAGTGTCCTTCTGCATGAAGCGGCCGGCGCCGATGCCGTCGGGGTGGCGCTCGAGCATCAACGGACGTCCGCGCAGGTGCGGCAGGATGCGTGGTCCGACCCGGCGGTAGTAGTCGGCGAGGTCGGCCTTGGTGATGCCGTCGTCGGGGAAGAGCTCTTTCTCGGCCCGTCTGATCTCGACGGTCCGACCACTCACGCGGATGTCAGTGGTGGTCATGACGTGCCTCGCCCGCGGATGGCGCCGAGGGGCCGTTGGTCGTCGCGCAGGCCCGTGTACCGGGGGTGGCGCAGCCGGGCTCGTGGCCGGGCCCCGTGCGGCCCTTTCCCCTGGGTTCGCGGGTCTTGCGGAAGTCCCGTTTCCGTCGGTACCCCGTCGGAGCGTCCGGTCCGGACATCGTCGTTCCTCCTCTCCAGCACCCGCGACTACCCCGCCGCTCCGGCTCCGACACGCCCGGTGTGACGGCGACGATGCGGGGCAGCCGCCTCGACGGAGACGTACGAAGACGGAGGCGTACGAAGGCGAGGACGTACGAAGACGGAAGCGTACGAAGGCGAGGTGCGCGGGCGATGACTGTCGACACGATCACGTCCAGGCTGCTGTCCGAACACGGCCGGACGTACGCGCAGGAAGCCGGCATCACGCTGCGCGACAAGCCCGCGCCGCTGTACCAGCTCCTGGTCCTCACGGTGCTCTGCTCGGTACGGATCAACGCCGGCACCGCCACCAAGGCCGCGCGGGAACTGTTCCGGGCCGGGCTCCGGACGCCCCGGGCGATGGCCGACTCCGCGTGGCAGGACCGGGTGGACGCCCTGGGCCGGGCCCACTACGTGCGGTACGACGAGAGCACTGCCACGGCTCTCGGCGACGGGGCACGGCTGGTGCTCGAACGTTGGCGTGGCGACCTCCGCAGGATGCGAGAACAGGCCGACGACGACCCGGACGCACTGCGTGGGCTGCTCCGGGAGGTTCCGCGGATCGGCCCGGTCGGGGCGGACATCTTCTGCCGGGAGGCCCAGGCGGTCTGGCCGCGGCTGCGCCCGTTCTTCGACGACCGGGCGTGCGAGGTGGCGAAGGGCCTCGGCCTGCCGCACACGCCCCGTGGTCTCGGGAGGTCGGTGCCTTCGGAGGACCACGCCAGGCTGGCCGCCGCCCTCGTCCGCGTCGGTCTGTCGAAGGAGGCGGCAAAGGAGCTGCAAGCCGCATGACGTCACCGGTGCCAAGAGGAACCGACGGGGCTTCCTCCACCGGCCCCCACTCCGCCCGAGCGAACCGTTTCGCCGAGCCCGGACTCCGGCCCGCGTGATGCCTGGCACACCCGGGTGATGCCGGACCGCGTGCGTGTTAGCGTCCGGCCGTGACTCCCCCGGCCCTCGACCTGCCCGCATCCGCCGTGGTGTCCCGGCTCGACCTGTTCGGGGACGGGTTCGTCCGCGACCCCTATCCCTGGCTGGACACGCTGCGGACCGAAGCCCCCGTGCACCAGGACCCGGGCACCGGGTTGTGGCTGGTCAGCCGGTACGACGACATCCGGCGCGTCCTGCTGGACCCGGCGGCGTTCCGCCCCGACAACGCGCAGGCCGCCGTCACCCCGCTGCCCGTGGGCGTGCTGCGGGTACTGGCCCGGGCCGGCTTCAGGCTCCCGCCCGCGCTCGCCAACAACGGTTCCGACAGTCACCACGGTCTGCGGCGCGTGGTCACCCGGTTCTTCAACGCCCAGCGCGTCGCCGCGGCCGTCCCCGTCATCGAGCGCATCGCCGACGAACTCCTCGACGCCGCGCGGCGACGCCTCGACGCGACCGGCTCCTGCGACCTGTTCGAGGCCTACGCCCAGATCCTGCCCTGCCGGGTGCTGATGGAGCTCCTCGGCATCGACGGTGTCGACCCCCTCACCCTGATCCGCTGGAGCGACGCCTCGCTGGAGCTTTTCTGGGGCAGGCCCACGCCCGAGCGGCAGCTCGAACTGGCGCTCCTCGTCGGCGAGTTCCACCAGTGGCTCACCACGACCGTGAGCGCCGCCCCGGCGCGGCCCGGCAGCTTCGTCGAGGCGCTGACCCGCCACCGCCTGCCCGACGGCAGGCCGGTGGACGTCGGGACCGCGGTCGGCGCGTGCTTCTTCGTCTTCATCGCCGGCCAGTCCACCACCGGGCAGCTCATCTCCACCACGCTGCACCGGGCTCTGGCCGAGCCGGGCCTGTGGTCGCGCGTGGGCGCGGCCGATGAGCGGGGCCTGGCCGAGGCGTGGGTGGAGGAAGTACTGCGCCGCGAACCGCCGGTGACCACGTGGCGCCGGGTGGCCGCCGAGCCCGTGACGCTCGGCGGCGTGGACGTCCCCGCCGGGGCCCAGCTGCTGCTGATGCTCATGGGCAGCGGTTCGGACCCGGAGGTGTTCGACGCCCCGGAGCGGATGTGCCCGCACCGCGCGAACGCCCGCCACCACCTGTCCTTCGGCGTGGGCCGGCACCGCTGCCCGGGCGCCTCGTTGGCCCGGACGGAAGCCGCCGTCGCCCTCCGCGCGGCCGCCCGCCGCCTCCCGGACGCCCGTGTCGCCGGGCCGGACGAGCGACCGCCGATCCTCGGCCTGCTCTCCTTCCGCGCTCCCCTCCGCGTCGGGGTGACCGCCTAGCGGTGCTTCGTCCGGCTTGAGCGGGAGGAGAGTACGCCTTGTCGGCCGGGACCACGTCCGGCGTGGTCCGGGGCGGCCGGTCCGCCGCGGAACCCGTAAGCGGGTCATGACCTGGGGGAACGCGGGTGCGTCACCTGCCCGGCCGGACCCCTCGTGACGGGCCCCGTCGGCGTGCTGATGAGCACGGACGATGAGGGGGCGGAATCGTACGCGCAGCAAACCGTAAGGGGGCGAAGGCGCGTTCCACGACCCAGCGCTGGGCGCCCAGGCCGGAGCCGAAGCCCTGGTCGCGTCACGTCGCGTCGAGGTCGGCGGGGTCCAGCGGCCGGGCCTGGGCGATGAGGAGGGCGACGTCGTCGTGGTCGTCCGTGTGCCGCAGGGCCTGTACGAGCCACTGGCAGAGGTCCTGCAGGGGGCGGTGCGGGGCGCCGAGGCTTTTGAGCAGCGTGTCCAGGCGTTCGTCGATCGGGTGGTGCCGGGTCTCGACGAGGCCGTCGGTGTACAGCACGAGCCGGTCGCCGGGACCCATGTCGAAGGCAGTGGTGACGAACGGAATCCCGCCGACACCCAGGGGCGCGCCGGTGGGCAGGTCGAGAAGTGCGGGGGGCCGCCCCGCACGGACCACGGCGGGCGGGAGGTGTCCGGCATTGGCGATGTCGCACCGGCCCCGATGCGGATCGTAGACGGCGTAGAGGCAGGTGGCGATGTAGTGCTCGAGCCCGCTGGTGATCTTGTCGAGGTGGCGCAGGACCTCGTCGGGGGCGAGGTCCAGGTCGGCGTATGCGCAGGTGGCGGTCCGTAGCCGCCCCATGGCCGCGGCCGCGTCGATGCCGCTGCCCATCACGTCGCCGACCACCAGGGCCGTGCGGTCGCCGGCCAGGGGGATGATGTCGTACCAGTCGCCTCCCACCTCGCTGGATGCCTGGGCCGGCTGGTAGTGCGAGGCCACGTCCAGCCCGGCGAGGCGGGGGTGGCGGCCGGGCAGCAGGCTGCGTTGCAGGGTCTCGGCGGAGTTGCGCACGCTCTGGTACCAGCGCGCGTTGTCGATCGCGACCGCGGCACGGGCGGCCAGTTCTCCGGCGAGGATCACGTCGTCGTCGTCGAAGGGGAGGGGGTTGCGGGTGCGCATCAGGTCGAAGGCGCCGAGGACTTCGTGGTGGGCGATCAGCGGCACCGCGAGGTAGGAGTGCACGCCGGCCCGGGCGAAGGCGTGGGCGGCGTCCGGGTCGCGGGCGATGCGCAGCAGATCGTCCGGTCCCGCGTGGGCGACGACCACGGGCTGGCCGGTGTGGACACATTGGGTGATGAGCCGGTCGGCGCCGTAGGCGGCGAGATCTCCGACCGTGTCCGCCGCGGAGATGGCGTCGGTGGGGTAGGCGGAGGCGACGGCGAGCGCCTTGAACAGCTCCGGCCCGTCACGCGGGCCGGTCATGCGCCGGAAGGCGAGGACGTCGTCGAGGACGTCGACCGCCGCGAGGTCGGCCAGTTCCGGTACGGCGACCTGGGCCAGCTCCTGAGCGGTCCGTTCCACCTCCAGGGTGGTTCCGACGCGGGCGGAGGCTTCCGCGATCAGCGACAGACGGCGCCGGGCCCGGTCGGCCTCGAGGGTGGCCTGGTGGCGCTCGCTGACGTCGACCACCGAGTTCGCCACGCCGAGGACCCGCCCGTTGGATCCTTCCAGCCGGTAGTACGACACCGACCAGGCGTGCTCATGATGCGGATCGGCCCGGGTGCGGCCGACGACGTACTGGTCGATCAGCGGCGTGCCGGTCAGCAGGACCTGCCGCAACGCGGACTCGATCGTGTCGATGCCGTCGAACGGATGGATGTCTCGCGGGCGGCGGCCGATGTGGTCGGCTGCGGGAACGCCGTTGATGCGTTCCAATGCCGGGTTGACCATCGAATAGCGCAGGTCGGTGTCCAGGAAGGCGACGCCGATGGGCGCTTGGGACACCAGCCGGTCCGAGAGCGCCAGACGGGCCTCGATCCCGTCCAGAGTGACCTGGTCAGCGGCGATGCCCAGGGCGTACACATCGCCGAGGTCGTCCGTCAGCCGCATGTTGCGGAACTCGACCAGTCGTGTGCTGCCGTCCTTGTGCCGGATGGGGAACGCCCCCGCCCAGCTCGCCCCGGTGCCCATCACCTCGGCGAACAGCCGGGCCACCACCTCACTGTGCTCCTCGTGGACCAGCAACCGGGCCGCGTGCCGGCCCAGCGCCTCTTCGGCGGTGTAACCGAACACGTCGTTGGCCTGCGGGCTCCAGAACACGATGCGGCCCTTGCTGTCCAGCACGATTGCGGACACGCTCAGCAGATCGAGGAGTCCGCCGGGCGGGAGGGCCCCGGGCTCCCGGGCATGTCCTTCCGTCCCATCGGATCCCTTCGGCTCCATCACCCACCTCCCTCCGTGGCGGTACGCGAGGACTGAGCCCCCTCCATGGTGCCCTCGTCACCAGGTGGCCCACGAGCCGAAGACTCCGCGCACCGGCACCGGCAGCATGATCAGGAGGCGGCCGGCGATACCTTTCCCGCCGGGCTGGCACGGCACTGCCCCCCTGTCCCGAGCGAGGATTTCGGCGGCGTCGAACTACTCCAAGAGCGCATCCGCGTCCCCCCGGCCGGGCTGGGCGCGCCCCGCATCCGGGCCGGCCACGTGACCGCGGACAAGGATCACCCCGCCCGTATTGATGCCGAGGTCCTCATGGGTCATCGCTCCCAGCCGGGTGTCGAGGGCGTCGGTGACGGCGGTGAAGGCGGGCGCCATGGCCTCGGTCGAGTGGTGTGTGGCCGCGTCGCGACGGTCGGCGGCGGCCGGTACTCCGCCCCGGCGAGGAATCCCGCCCTCGCGTCCAGATAGGGACGGCCTCCTCCGGGCGGATGCGGGCATGCCGCAGCCACGGCTGCCCGGTCACGTACGGCGGGCGTCTCGGCGGTGACGGTGCCGTGCCCTCCACCGGGCGAGGAGTTGACCGGGTGTGCTGGCCGGCGGTGTCCGTTCCGCCGGCTCTCGCTCCTGCGGGGTGAGAGCGATGTGGGGCATGAGGTAGCGGTCGCCGTCCGTCTCCAGCACGCACAGGGGAACGTCGTCCACGTCGTCGGGGTGGCCGATCCTGACGACCATCCGCTTGGGCGGAAGGGCGGGGATCTCCCCCTCCAGGACAGTGGCCTGGTGGCGCGGAGCACGGGCCGCGGCGACGGTCTTCCCGTTGACCCAGACTTCCGCGCGCCGACGCCGCGGGTCGTGCAGGACGGTGATCGATTGACCGTCCTGGTCCAGGTGGTAACGGTGGTGACCTGCCATGTCGGCCTCCTCGGACGTTCCTGTCACCAGCGTAGAACGCCGAGCCTCCCCCCTGTCGTGACCCCGCCCGGGGACGGTGGACGGAGTCGCCCGTCCTCGTCCCTGCTGATCGCCGCGCTGAGTCCGTGCTGATCGCCGTGCTGATGCGGAGCGGATCAGACGCCGTCGGTGAGCCGGCCGAAAGGCTGCCGGCCCTACGGCTCCGGCGCGGTCCTCTGTATCGCGACGAGCGCCGCGTCGTCCCCGAGATGGCCGCCGGCGTACGTCTGGAGGTCGGCCCGCAGCCGGTCGAGCAGGATCGCCGGGTCGTCACTCGCCCAGCCGGCGAGCCGCTCCGTCAGGGGGTAGAAGGCGCGCGAGCGGTCACGTGCCTCTGTCACTCCGTCCGTGTGGAGAAGCAGCACGTCTTCGACGCCGAAGGGGAACGTCTCGACCGTCACGTCCGCCGCCAGGACGTCCGAGAGCCCGAGCGGCGGGCTCGTGCGGGCCGTGTCGAGGGGGATCACCCGCCCCTGGCTGAGGAGCAGCGGCGGGGGGTGCCCGCAGTTCACGAGCCGTACCACCGGCTCGTGATCGGGGATGTCGAGCACCAGCGCGGTGACGAAGGCCTCGTCGGCGCCGTCGGTACGGGCCGCCGTCACCCCGAGGGTCCGCTCGGTCGAGCCGACTCCCGCCTCCAGCTGTCCGACCAGTTCCGGCAGCCCTTGTTCGCGGCGGGCCGTGACCCGGAAGGCGCCCAGGACGAGCGAGGCCTCGCTGATCGCGTCGAGTCCCTTGCCGCGGGCATCGCCGATCAGCGCCCGGGTCCCGGACGCCGTGCGGGCCACCGCGTACAGGTCGCCGCCCATCTGCGCCTCCTCCTCGGCCGCCAGATAGACCGAGGCGATGCGCAGGGGGCCCGCCCGCTCGGGAAGCGGCGGCAGAACGACGCTCTGGGCGGCGTGGGCGATCGAGCGCAGGCGTGCCACCCGGTTCTCGTCTCGTTGGCGCAGGTGGGCGAAGAAGGTCGCGATGATCGAGATCAGGACGAGGGCGACGATCTGGTAGGTGTGGTTGAGGTCCGTGACACTCGTCCGCGCGATGGCCACCACCGTCTGCGCGGCGACCGCGACCGCCCCCACGAAGGCCGTCGCCCGAGGACCCGCGAAGGAGGCGGTCACCGCGGGCGCGGCGATCAGGAAGGGTCCCAGGTGCACGTCGGGAGGGACCAGGACGTCCACCACCGTGACCGCCGCGATCAGCGCGAGCGGCACGGCGAGCAGCAACCGTCGCCCGCCGCGCCGTGAAGGAGGGGGAACGAGGTCTCGCCTGAGGGGGTGCACGTAAAAGGCATACCTCAGGCGCCAGGGCATGTCCTCTCGTCCCCTCTCCGAGGCGCCAGGCGCGGAGAGGGGACGACAGCCACCGTGCCGGAGCCCCACCCGGTCCCGGGAGCCGCTCCGTGGCCGCGCGGCGGTACAGGCGGCTCGCGCCGGGTAGGCGCATCGCGTGAACGAACAGGAATCGCCCCGGCCGGAAGCCGAGGAACTGCTGTCCGGGCTCAGCGTGGACGATCGTCGGCCGGAGCAGCCCGTGCTGCTGGACTCCTCCGGCGCTCCGATCCGTACGTGGCGGGAGAACTATCCGTACGAGCGCAAGATCCGTCGCGCGGAGTACGAGCGGAGCAAGCGGATCCTGCAGATCGAGCTGCTGAAGCTGCAGCGCTGGGTGAAGGAGACGGGTGCGCGGCTGGTGGTGATCTGCGAGGGGCGGGACGCGGCGGGCAAGGGGGGCACGATCCAGCGGTTCACCGAGCGGCTCAACCCCCGCGGGGCACGGATCGTGGCTCTGGACAAGCCGACCGAGCGGGAGGCGGGACAGTGGTACTTCCAGCGGTACGTCGCCCACCTGCCGGCCGCCGGTGAGATCGTCTTCTTCGACCGCTCCTGGTACAACCGCGCCGGTGTCGAGAAGGTGATGGGGTTCTGCACCCCCGAGCAGTACGAGCTGTTTCTGCGGCAGTGTCCCGCCTTCGAGGCCATGCTCGTGGAGGACGGGATGCTGCTGGTCAAGTTCTGGTTCTCGGTCTCCCGCAGCGAACAGCGCACCCGCTTCGCGATCCGCCAGGTCGATCCGGTGCGGCAGTGGAAACTGTCTCCCACCGACCTCGCCTCACTGGACCTGTGGGACGCCTACACCACCGCGAAGGTCGAGATGTTCCGCGCGACCGACACCGACCACGCGCCATGGACGGTGGTCAAGAGCAACGACAAACGACGCGGGCGCCTCGAAGCCATGCGCAGCCTGCTGTGGCGCCTCGACTACGACCGCAAGGACGAGACGGCCGTCGGCCGCCCCGACCCCCTCATCGTCGGTGCCGCCGACACGCTCCTGGAGTCCGGCGAGGAACCCACCGACCTCTCCCCCACCCCTCTGGCCGGCCCTCCCTTCGGCCCCGGCCTGCACCCCGCCCCTTAGAGGTCGGCTCCGGAAGTCCTTCGGGGCTCGACGCGATCTCGTGGTCGGCGTTTCGGCGTGTCGTCAGGGGACGCGGAGGATGCTCTTGCCGTGGGTGGCGCCCTCGGCGAGCCGCTGGACGGCGGTGGCCAGGTCCGCCAGGTCGTATGCGGCGGTGATGTCCACGCTCACCCTGCCGTCCGCTGGTTCAGACGTCGCCCCATCCGGCCGTATCCCTCAAGAACGCCTGTTCAGGCGAGTCCCTGGACAAAGCGGGGGTACTCGGGATGCCGGATGGCATTCGAGACGAGAGGGTGGCAGGGGGCTCGAGGGACGTCGGCCGGTGGGGCGGCCGAGGAACTCGCAGGCCGCGGAATCCCTCAGGAGGAGAGATCAGGCATGGTCCGGAAGAACGCGAGCAAGAAGGCGGCCCAGAAGCCCACGCCGGTCGAGGGCAGGCCCCGGAAGCGGGACGAGCCGCGCCCCGCGTCCGGCAGGCCGGCACCGGAGGCGACCGAGCCGACCCGGCCCCGGGAGCCCCTGCCGCCCGCTCCCGACCAGGACGGCCCCGGCACCTTCAGCCCGACGGGACAGCCCACGGGCGCCCCTCAGGCGGCGGTGGCGCAGGGCGGCGCCTACCTGACGACCGCCCAGGGCACCCGGCTCCCCGACAGTGACCACTCCCTCAAGGCGGGTGCACGCGGCCCGGTGCTGCTTCAGGACCACCACCTGCGGGAGAAGATCACCCATTTCGACCACGAGCGCATTCCCGAGAGGGTGGTCCACGCGCGGGGGGCCGCCGCGCACGGGGTCTTCCGGGGCTACGGCACGGCCGCGAAGATCTCCAAGGCCGCGTTCCTGGCGAAGGACGTCGAGACGCCCGTCTTCGTACGCTTCTCGACCGTCCTCGGCTCACGCGGCTCCGCGGACACCGTCCGTGACACGCGCGGTTTCGCGACGAAGTTCTACACCGAAGAGGGCACGTTCGACCTGGTCGGCAACAACATCCCGGTCTTCTTCATCCAGGACGGCATCAAGTTCCCCGACATCATCCACGCCGGCAAACCGCACCCGGACCGTGAGATCCCCCAGGCGCAGAGCGCCCACGACACCTTCTGGGACTTCGTCTCCCTCCACACCGAGGCCACCCACCACACCCTGTGGAACATGTCCGACCGGGGCATCCCCCGCTCCTTCCGGATGATGGAGGGCTTCGGCGTCCACACCTTCCGTCTGACCGACGCCGAGGGCGCGACCTCCCTGGTGAAGTTCCACTGGAAGCCGAAGCTCGGCGTCCACTCCCTGGTCTGGGAAGAAGCGCAGCTCACCAATGGCATGGACCCCGACTTCCACCGCCGCGACCTGGCCGACGCGATCGAGGCGGGCGCGTTCCCCCAGTGGGAACTCGGCGTGCAGGTCTTCCCCGACACCCCGGAGCAGACCTTCGAGGGGATCGATCTGCTCGATCCCACCAAGATCGTGCCCGAGGAACTCGCTCCGGTGCGGCCCATCGGTCTGATGACCCTCAACGCCAACCCGACCAACTTCTTCGCCGAGACCGAGCAGGTCGCCTTCCACCCCGGACACCTCGTGCCCGGCATCGACATCACCGACGACCCGCTGCTCGCCGCGCGTCTGTTCTCCTACCTGGACACCCAGATCAGCAGGCTCGGCGGCCCCAACTTCGCGCAGCTGCCCGTCAACCGTCCCCACACTCCGGTCAACGACATGTTCCGCGACGGAATGCACCAGACGGCGGTGCACGCCGGAGTCGCGCCCTACCGGCCCAACTCCCTCGACGGCGGCTGCCCGTTCCTGGCCGGGGCGGACGAGGGGGCCTTCATCGAAGCCCCCGTCGAGGTCCCCGCCGCGCGGAAGGTCCGTGAGGCCCCCGCCTCGTTCGCCGACCACTTCTCCCACGCGCGGATCTTCTGGCTGAGCATGACGCCGACCGAGCGCGAGCACATCATCGCCGCCTACACCTTCGAGCTGAGCAAGTGCTACGAACAGGCGGTGAAGGAGAGGATGCTGACGGTCCTCGCCAACATCGACCCGCAGCTGTGCGAGGGGGTCGCCACCGGCCTCGGACTCCCCGCCCCGGCCGCCACCGAACCGCTCGCGGACGTCGAGCCGAGTCCCGCCCTGTCCCAGATCGGCCGCACCTGGCCGGTGGACGGGAGGGTCATCGGCATCGTGGCCGACGGCGACGCCGATCTGAAGGGTGTCCGGGCCGTCAGGAAGACGATCCTCAACGCGGGCATGGTCCCGCTCGTGATCGGCCCGACGGGCGGCGCCCTGGGGTCGAGGAACCCCGTCACCGTGCAGCGCACCTTCGCCACCGCGCGCTCGATCGAGTTCGACGCCCTGCTCTTCGCCGGAGTGCCCCGAGCGGCGGCCGACGCCCACGGCGCCCGCGACGCGAAGGCCGGCGCGCCCGACCCCGACGGCCCCGACCCCCGGGTCCTGTTGCTGCTGACGGAGGCGTACCGCCACGGCAAGGCCATCGGCGGCTGGAACGACTCCTCCCGGATCCTCGGAGCGGCCGGCATCCAGGAGGACGGGCCGGGCATCGCCTTCGCGGACACCTCCGCCGCGGCCCTGAAGCAGCTCACGCGCGCCCTTGCCGGGCATCGCGCCTGGGACAGGTTCCCCGCGACCGTCTGAACGTCGCCGCGCGCCTGCCGCTCGTCCGCGGGAGGCGCCCGGTCGTCGCCTCAGGCGCTGTCGGCCTCCAGGAGGCGGCGGATGCGGTCGTTCGCACCGCTGAGGGTGAGGGGGACGCCGAGGCCGACGCACATGCGGTGGGCGCGGGCGAGGGCGCTGAAGGTGGCGGGGCTGGGGTCGGCGGCCGGGACCACGATGACGACCCGGGCGGGCCGGTGCTCCTGGACGAGGGCCTCGATCCGGAGGGCCGCCGCGGCGCGGTTGGTGACGTCCAGGTCACGGTGGAGCGTCACGTGCAGGGCGTCGTGACGTACGGCGTGGCTGATGAGCAAGGTGTCCCTCCGCGCAGGACGAAGGCCCACAGGTCCGACGTGGTGTGGGCGGTTCGTCCGAGGATGACACGCCTGACGGCCCGGCGGCGTTCACGTGGCGTTCACCGCGCGGAGTGTCTGCCGGGAGGCTTCGAAAGTTCACGTATATGAATTCGCACGACACCCCCCTAGGGTGAGGAAGGCCGGGGCGACCGGTCGAGATTTCGAACGAGACCCTCACTCACCAGGCGGTTTCCATGACCCAGTTCGACCTGTCCCTCGACCGGCTCCGCACGTACCGGAGCGCGTCCGTGGAGCCCGAGGACTTCGACGCCTTCTGGACGAAGACCCTCGACGAGGCACGCGCGCACGAGCTGGACGCGCGCTTCGAGCCCGTGGCGACCGGGCTCGCCACGGTGGAGGTCTTCGACGTGACCTTCGCCGGGTTCGGCGGGCACCCGGTCAAGGGATGGTTCGTCCTGCCGGCCGGAGCGGCCGAACCGCTGCCCGTCGTGGTGGAGTTCCTCGGGTACGGCGGCGGGCGGGGCCTTCCGCACACCCATCTGCTCTGGGCGTCGGCCGGGTTCGCGCACTTCGTGATGGACACGCGCGGACAGGGCAGCGGCTGGGCCACCGGCGACACCCCGGACCCGACGGGCAGCGCGCCCTCGTTCCCGGGCTTCATGACGCGGGGCATCGAGGACCCGTACTCCTACTACTACCGCCGGCTCTTCACGGACGCGGTGCGCGCCGTGGAGGCGGCCCGCTCGCATCCGCTGGTGGACGCGAGCCGTACGGCGGTGACGGGCGGGAGCCAGGGCGGTGGCATCACGCTGGCCGTGGCGGGGCTGGTGCGGGACCTGGTGGCGGTGGCGCCGGACGTGCCGTTCCTGTGCGACTTCCCGCGCGCGACGACGATCACGGACCGCACGCCGTACCGCGAGATCGGCAACTACCTGAAGACGCATCGCGGCCGGGTGGAGCGGGTCAGGGAGACGCTGGCCTACTTCGACGGGGTCCACTTCGCGGCCCGCGCCACCGCTCCGGCCCTGTTCTCGACGGCGCTGGAGGACCTGACCTGCCCGCCGTCGACGGTGTTCGCGGCCTTCAACGCGTACGCCGCGGAGGAGAAGGCGATCGAGGTGTACGACTTCAACGACCACGAGGGCGGCGGCGCGTTCCAGCAGGCGGCCCAGCTGGGCTGGCTGCCGGGGAAGCTGCGCCAGGGGACCTGACGAAGGGCCGGAGCCCTGGCCGCGCAGCGGGCCAGGGCTCCGGCGGGTGCACGTGAGCCGTACACCGGCGTTCCGCCCGCCTCCCGGACGGGCGTCACGCTCGTGGGTTTCAGTGCCAGTACTTCATGGTCGAACCTCCTCCCCCGCTCGTGGGCGCAGTGTGACCTCGAAGCGGTCGAGACCGCGGAGGGTCAGATTGCGCCTGTGGTCCGGTTCCGCGACGGCCCGTGCGTCCGGGTAGTCCCTGGCCAGGGCCCCGAGGACCGATCCGGCGAGCCGGATCGCCATG
This sequence comes from Streptomyces sp. TLI_105, assembly GCF_900105415.1. Taxonomy (GTDB): domain Bacteria; phylum Actinomycetota; class Actinomycetes; order Streptomycetales; family Streptomycetaceae; genus Streptomyces. The sequence goes on from NZ_FNSM01000001.1 coordinate 1,124,464, forward strand.
GACGCGCCCAGACAGGCATGGGCCCCGCGTCCGAACCCGAGGTGCGGGTTCGGCGCGCGGTCGAGTCGCAGTTCTGTGGGGTGGTCGAACCGCAGCGGGTCGTGGTTGGCCGCGCCCAGGAAGAGCGTGACCGGATCACCCGCCTTGATGGTGACGCCACCCAGTTCGGTGTCGGTGACGCAGACCCGGGCGTCCGCCTGGACCGGTGCGTCGTACCGGATGAGTTCGTCCACGGCCGGGGCCGGGCTCGCCCGGAACGCGTCGAGCGCGCCGGGGGTGGTGAGGAGGGCGGCCGCGGCGTTGCCGAGGAGGCGTGAGGCGGATTCGTAGCCCGCGTGGAGGACGGCCCGCAGACTGTTCCGCAGAACCGTTTCTGCCACACCGCTGTCCGTCGCGTGCTCGGCCACGTGGGCGATGAGCCCCTCCTTGGGCGGGTCCGCGAGCCATCCGCCGGCGTACTCCGCGAGCCGGGCCCGGGCCGCGACGGCGGGCTCGTGCTTCTCGGGCCACAGCCCGGCGTCCATGCCGTCGACGACGGTACGGGACATGGGCACGAACCAGTCGAGTTCGGGCGCGGGGACACCGAGGAAGGCGGTGACGAAGCGGAGGGCGACCGGCTCGGCGAGCTCTCCGACGAAGTCGAAGGAGGGCCGCCCGGCCAGCTCGGCGAGCAGGTCCGCGATCCTGTGCTCCAGGCCGTCGTGCAGGGCCTGGCGGTCCTGGGCGCGGAAGCCGTCGAGCAGCAGGTGCCGGATGGCGGTGTGCTCCGGCGGGTCGAGGGTCTGGACGCTCAGCAGCGGTGCGGGGATGTCCTCGCCCGCGCGCCGCCAGTCGGAGGCGAAACGGTTGCTGTCGGTGAGCACCGCGAGGCAGTCGGCATGGCGGGTCAGGACCCAGGAGCCGAGCAGTTCGTGCCAGAAGACCGGCGTGGTCTCCCGCATGCGGGCATAGGCCGGGTAGGGGTTCCGCAGGTTCGACGGGCTGGCCAGATCCAGGATCGGGTCCACGGCTGCCGCTTGCTCCACGAAACGTCTCCCCCTGTGCGTCGGGCCTGGTTGAGGCCTTGACTGCTTACCGAGTTGAGCGCACGAGACGCCGGATCACCGGTGGGTGGAACGCCTCGCTGGTGCTTCACCGACAGTTCGCCGGTGCTTCCCCGTACATCATCCGAGCCGAGCGCCGGTGACGCTACCACGCAACTGGGGTGGCTGGTATGACTACCTGCCTCAGATCTTTCACAAAGCTTCGGGGAGTTACGGAAGATGACCGGCCAAGACCAGACAATCGTTCACGATGTCCCGGTAAACGTTGCTCAACAGCCCAACCCCTACCCGCTCTTCGAACGCATCCGTGAGCACGGAGTCGTCCAGCGCGTCCGGCTGAATCCCACTCTTGAAGTCTGGATGGTCACCGGCTACGACGAGGCGGTGGCCGCGCTCACCGACCCCCGCCTCAGCAGCAGCCCCGTCGGGGTCAACGGCCTCGAGGAGGAGATGGCCCACCAGGAGCGCACCAACGTCCTGATGGCCAGCATGCTCGTGGCCAACGGGGAGGACCACACGCGGCTGCGCAACCTCGTCTCGAAGGCCTTCACCTTCCGCCGCGTGGAGGCGCTCGCGCCCCGCGTCCAGGCGCACACCGACGCCTTCCTCGACGCGATCGCGCAGCGCGGATCCGCCGATCTGGTCTCGGAGTTCGCGCTGCCGCTGCCGATGGCCGTGCTCAGCGAGCTCATCGGCATCCCGGCCGAGGGGCAGCCGGACTTCGCCCGCCTCGCGGTCGGCCTGATCATGCCGCCCAACACCCCGGAGCGGCTCGCCAAGGGGGCGCGGGCCCGCGCCGAACTCACCGAGTTCTTCGAGCCGTTGATCGCCGCGCGCAAGGCGGACCCGAAGGACGACCTGCTGAGCGCGCTCTGCGCCGCGCAGGCCGAGGAGAAGATCAGCGACCGCGAGCTGACGGCCATGGCCATCCTGCTCACGCTCGCCGGCCACGAGACCACGGCGAGCCTCATCGCGAACGGCGTCCACGCCCTCCTGCGCCACCCGGAGCAGTTCGCCGCGCTGCGCGACGACCCCTCGCTGCTGCCCGGCGCGATCGAGGAACTCCTGCGCTACGAGGGGCCGGTGAGCCGGGGCGTCGCACGCTTCACGGTCGACGCGTACGAGATCGGCGGGGTCACCGTCCCGCCCGGCGAGATGATCATCATCGGCCTCGCCGCGGCCAACCGCGACCCCGCGCGCTACGACCGTCCCGACATCCTCGACGTGGCCCGTCGCGAGGTGCCGCAACAGCTCGCTTTCGGCCATGGTGTGCACTTCTGCCTGGGCGCTCCGCTGGCCCGCGCCGAGGCCAGGATCGCCATCGGCACCCTGCTGCGGCGCTTCCCCGACCTGCGGCTCGCGGACCCGGACGCGGACCTGAGCCGGCGCGAGGGCATCCTGCGCGGCATGGCGACGCTGCCCGTGACCTTCACCCCGCAGGCGTGAGGGGCAGGGCGGTGAAGGCGGCGGAGTTCGACGAGATCGCTCCGGGATACGACGAGTCGCGCGGCGGTACGGCGCGTGCCGCCGGTTTCGCGGAGCAGCTGGCGCCGCTGCTCGACCCGGCGCGCCCGGTGCTCGACATCGGCGTCGGGACGGGCATCGTGGCGGCCGAACTGACGGCGCGCGGGCACACCGTGCACGGCGTCGACCTCTCCCCCGGGATGCTCGCCCGGGCGAAGGCCCGGCTCGGCGCGCGGGTGGCGGTGGGCGACGCCTGCCGGCTGCCCGTGCGGAGCGGCTCGGTGGACCAGGCGGTCTCGACCTGGCTGCTGCACGCGGGCCCGGACAACCGGGCCGTCCTGGCCGAGGTCGCGCGGGTGCTGCGGCCGGGTGGGCGCTATCTGGTGATACCGGCGGGCGGGACGCGTCCGACGGACGACATCGGGGTCCTCGTCGGGGAGTTGGAGGACCGCCTCGACCCGGAGGGCAGCCGCCGCGACGGCCCGGAACGGCTGGCGCCGATCGGCGCGGCGCACGGCCTCGTCTACGAGGGGACGGCGTCGGAGCGCCCCACGTCCTTCCCGGTGTCGCCGCGGGCGATGGCCGAGTCGCTGACGCGCGGTCTGTTCACCGGAGCCTGGGCGGTGGGCGGCGACGCGACCCGCCTGGTCGACGAGACCAGAGCCCGCCTGCTCGCCCTGCCCGACCCGGACGTCCCCCGGGTCAGGAAGACGGCGGACGTCGTCCTGGTCTTCAGCCGACGGACCTGAGGGGGCGTCGCGAGCCAGGCGGGACTTTCCGGACACCCCCTGGGGCGCGTCCGGCGGATCTTGTGACTTCGCGGGTTCTGTCTCGTTGGCATGCGCCTGGGGCGGGGAGATCTTCCGAACGTGGAGTGGGTCCGGATGAAGCCGCGTCTACCGAAGTCCGGGCAGCGTGGGGGCCATTGGGCCAGTCATCGCGGGATCGTCAACGGGCAGAGGGGGGAGCTCCGTCGCCTCGCCGACAGGCTGATGAACATGAACTGGAGGATGGACACTCCGGTGGGGACCCCGCTCTGGGCGGCCTGATCAAGGGTGGCGTTCAACGCGGGCACCAGCCGCGGATCGGCGGCTGGTGCCCGCTTCGTCAACGGCAGCCCGTGTCTTCGCGCCGAGCAGCCGTGGCTTGGTTCGCAGGCGCCAGCACGGGGCTGTTGTGATAGGCGGCGATCAGCCACTGGCCGTTCCGCTTCTCGAAGACCCAGGTCGCGTTCACCTTCCGCGGGTCCGGAACCTCGGTCTCGCCGGCGAACAGGATGCCGGATTCGCTGACGACGATCGCGCCGTCCTTGCCGAGGAAGCGGATGCTGAGCTGCTTGTTGTAGGTCGAGCTGCCCTTGAGCGGTCCCTCGAAGGCCAGGGCCATGTTCTGCCGGATCACGTCACGACCGTCGCGGAGCGATCCGGTCATGATGGCGGTCGCGTCCGCGGTGTAGTCGGCGACCATGGCGTCGGCGTCGCCCGCCTCCCATGCCTTGTAGGAGTCGACCAGCACGGCCTTGATCGCGGCCTCGTCTTCCGCACGACTGACTGACATCGGGTTCTCCCCTGTGAGCGGTTCGTCCGGGGTGTTCCGGCGAACTCGGCAGTACATACCGGCGGTGGGGTCGGAACTCATCGCGCCCGCGGGCAAAAAATGTCGAGGTGTGCGGGACGGAGACCTGCCGCACTGCCGGAGACCCCCGCCGTGCCCCCTGCTGCTCGAACCGTCGTCCCCCTCACCTGGCTACATACGACCCCCGACGCCGGTGAGTCCCTGGTCGTCGAGTCCGGTGGCCAGACCGAAGGACGCGAAGACCTCGGAACCCTGGAACACCGAGTTCCGGCTGATGCCCTCGGCAGTGACGGTGAAGATCTGGAGCGTGTGCAGCCGGTATCCGCCACCGACGCGCTGGTAGGCGGCGAAGCCGGGCTGGCCGTTGGCCGCGACCGCCTTCAGACGCCAGTCCGTTCCGAGCGCCCCGAAGACCCATTCCATGAACAGGCCGTAGTTGCCGCGGCCGACGAACCAGTTGAGCACCGGCGGCATCTCCATGAGCACGTCCTCGGTGAGCAGCCGCTTGAGACCCTCGACGTCGGCGTGCTCGAACGCCTTCATGTAGCGCTCGACCCAGGCGCGCTGTTCTGCTGCGGACGGCTCGCTGAGACCCTCCTGCCGGACCCCGACCTCCTTCACCCGAGTACGCGCCCGCTGCAGGGAACTGTTCACCGATGCGGCGGTGGTGCCGAGGATTTCCGCCGCCTCGGACGCGGAGAAGCGCAGCACGTCACGCAGGATCAGCGCACCGCGCTGACGCGCCGACAGGTGCTGCAGGGCGGCGGCGAACGCCAAGCGCAGGGTGCTGCGGTCGATCACGGCCCCAGCCGGATCGCCGGCGTCCAGCAACGAGTCCGGCAAGGGCTGGAGCCAGGCGGCGCTCTCTCCCTGGACGAGCGGCCCGAGCGGGTCCGACGCGGCCACCAGCCCCGACGGCAGCGGTCGGCGGCCGCGAGCCTCCAAGGCGGTCAGGCAGGCGTTCGTCGCGATCCGGTAGAGCCAGGTGCGCAGTGAGCTGCGAGTGTCGTCGTACTGTTCCCGCGCCCGCCACGCCCTCAGGTACGTGTCCTGAACCAAGTCCTCGGCATCGTGAGCCGAGCCGAGCATCCGGTAGCAATACGCCAGCAGCTCCGTTCGGAACGGTTCGACCAGCCGATCGAAGCCTTCTTCTCCTGCCGTCACGCCCACGCCCCGTTCTCTGCTCCTGCCCAGACCACCGTATCCGGAGGCAGCGACACCCACGGCGGGTTCCCAGGCGCGGGTTTCGTCCGGCTGGACCTCGATGCGGCCACCGTCGTACCCGGCTGCTGCCTGGTCGTACTCCCTCCTGGAGCGCTCGCTTCGTTGACGGCACCCCCCTCTACACCCCTCCACGATCCTGCGCGGAGCAGCACTGGGAGGTGTGCGCGCCGGGACCGGCGGCTCCTGATCCGGGCGGGGTCAGGTGTGGTGCCGCTGGTGTCCTGACCCGCACCGACCTGTGCGCCGCACGCGTGGTGCGGGTCCAGGCGCGGAAACCTGGGCCCGGCAAGGGGCATCGCCCAGCAGAGTGCGGGGCCCGTCAGGCGCGTCCGCGTAGCGCCGCCGCGTAGGCCTCGTCCGGGTCGAGGCGGCGGAGTTCCTCGGCGATCAGTTCCGCGGTGGTCCGGACCTTCAGGGCGAGGACCCTGCTGGGCTGGCCGGGGATGGCGAGGCGTGCGACCGGTCCCTCGGGCCGGTCGATGCGGATCTCTCCGTCGGGGGTGCCCATGCGGACGGCCGTGACGACGGGGCCGTCGGTGACGACCCGGTCGACGGGGACGTCGAGCCGGACCTCGAACCAGCGGGCCAGGAGTTCGGCGCTGGGGTTCTCCGCCTCGCTCTCGACGGCGGCGGAGGTGATGGTGAGCGGTGCCTGGTCCAGGGCGGCGGCCAGCATCGAACGCCACGGGGTGAGCCGGGTCCAGGCGAGGTCGGTGTCGCCGGGGGCGTACGAGGCGGCGCGCTTCTCCAGTGCGGTGAGGGGGTCCTCGACCGCGTACATGTCGGTGATGCGGCGCTGCGCGAGCGAGCCCAGCGGATCCCGGGAGGGCACTTCGGGGGCGTCGACGGGCCACCAGACGACGACGGGCGCGTCCGGCAGGAGCAGCGGCAGGACCACGGAGTCGGCGCGGGCGCCGACTTCGCCGTACAGCCGGAGCAGGACCGTCTCGCCCGAGCCGGCGTCGGTGCCGAGCCGGACCTCGGCGTCGAGCCGGGTCTCGTACCGCTCGCGGGGGGTGCGGGCGTGGCGCTTGATGACGACGAGGGTGCGGGAGGGGTGTTCCCGCGAGGCCTCGTTGGCCGCCTTGACGGAGTCGTACGCGTTCTCCTCGTCGGTGACGACGACGAGGGTGAGCACGGCGCCGACGGCGGGGGTGCCGACGGCCCTGCGACCCTGCAGGATCGCTTTGTTGATCTTGCTGGAGTCGGTGTCCGTCAGATCGATCTTCATGTGCGGCGCCCGTCCCTTCCTTCTGCGGCGAGCCTAACCCTCCCGCGCGGCGGACGCGTGCGGGTCCCCCTGCGGAAGTCGCCCTACGCCGACTCGGGTTCCACGTCGGGGGCCGGTTCGGGGGACGCCTGTTCCTGGGCGCGGCGGCCGACGACGGCCGCGGCGGCGATCGCCGTGCCGAGGAAGGCGGCGGCCACCACCCACGGGCGGTCGAGGACGTGTCCGGTGACGTGGTCCAGGGAGTAGCGTCCGGCGCCGGTGATGCCGATCCCTGCGGCCGTGAAGCCGAGGAAGGCCGGGTACTCGTAGCCTCCGCCCTGGGCGAAGAAGCCGGCGGGGGCGTGGACGGCGACGGCTCCGGCCATGGCCCCCGCCGCGGCGGCTCCGGCGGCCGGGGTGGCGAGGCCGAGCGCGAGGAGGACTCCGCCGCCCGCCTCGCCGAGACCGGCGGCGATCGCGCTCTCGCGGCCCGGGTTGAAGCCCATGGCCTCCATCGCCTTGGTGGTGCCTTCGAGGCCGCCGCCCCCGAACCAGCCGAGGAGTTTCTGTGTGCCGTGCGCGGCGAGCACGGCACCGGTGCCGACTCTCAGCACGAGCAGTCCGAGATCGCGTCGATTGGGGTGGCCCATGGGGTTCTCCAGGTGCGGGAGGCGGACGCGTACGCCCTCCACTCTCGTCCCGATCACCTCCCCTCGCCCTCCGGGACCCACTCGGAATGGGCCACTCGAGTCATGTTTTGCGGCTCTTGACCACTGTTGCTTGACTGGGTGGGCTTTCGTCCCCGAGGGAAGTGGGTACGCATGTCCGCCGAGTCCACCGAGACCGCAGCCCTGCGGGAGAAGGTCCGGGCGCTGATGCCCCGGGCGAAGGAGGACCTGACCGCGCTGGTGGCGATGCGTTCCGTCGCCGACCCGCGCCAGTTCCCGCCCGAGGAGTGCGCCAAGACCGCCGACTTCCTCGTGCGGGCCTTCACGGAGGCCGGACTCCGGGACATGCGCCGGGTGACGACCCCGGACGGCACGGACGCGGTGGTGGGGCACGCGCCGGGGCCCGAGGGGGCGCCGACGGTGCTGCTCTACTGCCACTACGACGTGCAGCCGCCCCTCGACGACGCCGCCTGGCGGACCCCGCCCTTCGAGCTCGCGGAGCGCGACGGGCGCTGGTACGGCCGCGGGGCCGCCGACTGCAAGGGCAACATCGTGATGCACCTGACGGCGCTGCGCGCCCTCGGCGGGCCCGAGGGCCGGGGCTTCCCGGTGAACATCAAGTTCGTGGCGGAGGGTTCGGAGGAGCAGGGCACGGGCGGTCTGGAGCAGCTCGTGCCGCTGCGGCCCGAACTGTTCGCCGCCGACACCCTGTTGGTCTGCGACACCGGAAACTTCGCGCTCGGCCTGCCCACTGCCACCACCTCGCTGCGCGGGCTCACCAACGTCGTCGTGACCGTCTCCACCCTCAGGGGCGAGATGCACTCCGGCATGTTCGGCGGCCCGGCGCCCGACGCCCTCGCCGCACTCGTCCGGATCCTCGACAGCCTCCGCGACGAGCACGGCAACACGACGATCAAGGGACTGCCCGACGACGGCGTCTGGGACGGGGTGGACTACCCGGTCGAGCAGTTCCGCGCCGATGTGGGCGTACTGGACGGGGTGTCCCTCGTCGGGACGGGCTCGGTCGCCGACGAACTGTGGGCCCGGCCCGCCGTCACCGTCCTCGGCATCGACTGCCCGCCGGTGGTGGGCTCCTCGGCCGCGATCCAGGCGAGGGTACGGGCCAGGGTCAGCCTGCGGGTGCCGCCGGGGATCGACGCGGACGACGCCCTGCGCGCCCTGACGGACCATCTGACCTCGGCCGCCCCCTGGGGCGCCCGGGTGGAGGTGGAGGCGGAGAGCGCCGGGCAGCCCTTCCGGGCGCACACCGACGGCCCCGCCTACCGGGCCCTGGGGGCGGCGCTCCGCGAGGCGTACGGGAAGGACATGGTCCAGTCGGGGCAGGGCGGCTCGATCCCGCTGTGCAACGTGCTCGCCGCGCAGTTCCCGACGGCGGAGATCGCCCTCATCGGCGTCGAGGAGCCGGGCTGTCTCATCCACGCGCCGAACGAGAGCGTGGACCCTTCCGAGATCGAGCACATGGCGCTGGCCGAGGCCCTGTTCCTGAGCTCCTACGCCACCCCGCTCTGACCCCCCGCCGCCATCTGCAACGAAAGGACCGGTGCGGTTCCATGACACAGACCCACGACAGTCCGTACGGCCGCTCCCCGCGAGAGGACGCGCCACCCGGGCCCCTGGGGCTCCTGGCGGGCTTCGCCTGGCAGGCCCTGCTCGTCGCCGGGCTCGTCTCGCTGGTCCTCGGCGTCATGGTGCTGGCCTGGCCGGAGGCCACCCTGCGGGTGGTGGGGGTGCTCTTCGGCCTGTACCTGCTGCTCAGCGGTGTGACGCAACTGGTCGCCGCCTTCGGCACGCACGCCACCACGGCGCTGCGGGTCATGGCCTTCATCAGCGGCGCGATCTCGATCCTGCTCGGTCTGTTCTGCTTCCGGGGCGCCACGCAGTCGACCCTGCTGCTCGCGCTGTGGATCGGGATCGGCTGGCTGTTCCGGGGCATCACCCAGACCGTGGCGGCGGCCTCCGACCCGGCGATGCCGGCGCGCGGCTGGCAGATCTTCCTCGGTGTCGTCAGCGCGCTCGCGGGAGTCGTGCTGATCGTGTCCCCGCTGGAGTCGGCCACGGTGCTCACGGTCCTCGGCGGCGTCTGGCTCCTCGTCGTCGGCGCGGTCGAGCTCATCACGGCCGTCATGGTCCGCGCCCGTGCCAAGGACCTCCCGCCAGGCGCCTGACGGAGTTCGCCACTTCCGTCCGCCGTCCGCCCGTGCTCCGGGCGGGCGGCGGGTTCGCTTGACCCGTGCGCTACATTTTGCCGGTCCTTGACCACCGATCCCCCGCGATCGCTACCTTCGGAGCCGGCACTTCATGAGCGACATCGTCAACGGCCTCGGCCGGGCCGGCGCCTACGGCGCCCTCGGCGTGGTCCTGCTGATCCTCGGCATCGTGCTCGTGGACCTGCTGACCCCCGGGAAGCTCGGGCGCCAGATCTGGGAGGACCGCAACCGCAACGCCGCGATCCTGCTGAGCTCGGCGCTCCTCGGGATCGGCGGCATCGTCTTCACCTCCATCTGGACGACGTACGACCACTTCGGCAGGGGGCTCGTCTCCACCGCCGCGTTCGGCCTCCTCGGCCTGGTGATGATGGCGGTGGCCTTCCTCGTCGTCGACCTGGTCACGCCGGGGAAGCTCGGCGCCACGCTCGTCGACCCCGAGCCGCACCCGGCGGTCTGGGTGACGGCCTCCTGCAACATCGCGGTCTCGGCGATCGTCTCCGCCTCGATCGCCTGACGGCCGGGGCTCACGGGGCCATGGGCTCCACCTCCAGGAAGCGGCGGCCGCGCGGCCCCTTGTAGAGGAGCGCCTCCCAGCCGAGCCGCGCCAGGACCGACACACAGGCGCCCAGGGCCTCCGCCTCCTCCTGGGCGGCGCCCGCCCCCGACGGCCCCAGCCACTCCACCACCGCCGTGTCGGGCCGCTCCCCCACTCTGACGCGGTATCCGGTGGAGAGCCGGACCCCGGCGGCGTCCACGGACGAGGGCGTGATCCCGCCGGACTCCAGGGCGAGGGCCACCGCGTGGACCGGTCGACGGCGCTCCCAGTCCGCGGGCACGGTCCTCGGGTCGCCGCCCTCGCTCAGGGTCAGCCGTCTGATCTGGAGCAGCCCGTCGACGGCCGCGCGGATCTCCCGGGAGCGCTGCTCGGCCTCGGCCGGGGGCAGCGGCGGCCCGTCGCCCGTGGCCGCCTCGAACACGCCCGACCCACCCCCCGCGCCGGTGGTCACAGGAGCCGCCGGATGTCGCCGCGCACGCGGTAGAACCCGCCCGCGGCCGGGTGCAGGGCGTCCACCACGTACCGCGCGCCGGCCTCCCGGATCGCCCGCGGGAACTGCACGTTCCACCCGGATTCGTACCCCTGCGAGACGACCCGCACCCTGGTCCGGCCCGACTCGGTCACGCACTCCACGACCACCGAGCCCGCCGGTGCGTCGCTGACGGTGGTCACGGCGGTCGCGGTCGTGGCCGGCTCGTACACCGGCAGGGCGGCGGCGAGCTTGACGTCCCGCGCGACCGGGACCGTGCCCTGCTGCGCGGCCTCGATCGCGGCCTCGCTCGCGTCCACGCAGACCAGCGAGCCGTCCGTCGTCACCAGGTAGAGCCGCTCGTCCCGGTACTGCATGGAGAGCGCCGAACCGCCGCCCGTGCCCAGCTTCCACAGCCGGGTGCCGTCCTCCGCGAAGCAGTAGACGGAGGAGGCCGAGTCGGCCGCGAAGACGAACCGGCCGCCGGGCGAGGTGGCGCAGGAGTAGACCGGGCTGTCGCAGGAGTACACCGCCTCCACGCGCCCGTCCTTCTTCGCGAGCCGGTGCACCTTCTTGCGGGACGTGCCCGCGTAGACCGCGGTGTCCTCCTGCCAGCCGAAGAGGACTCCTCCCTCGGTCGCCGTGTGCCACAGCTCGCCGCCGCCGTCCGGCGCGTGGGCGGCGACGCCCCGCGTGTCCCCGTAGTAGACGGCGTCCCCGTCGGCGCGGACCATCCAGGCGTGCTCTCCGGCGCCGGCACGCGCCCACTGGTGCTCGTCCTCGTGGTCGATGACGGTGAGCCGTCCGGAGCGGTCGGCGACGTGCAGGACGCCCTCGTGGATGTCGAGCCAGAAGATGTCGACGTCGGTGGCGATGTCGTAGGCGGCGAAGGGGAGCTTGGACGAGAGGTCGTACACCTTGCCGTCGTCGCAGCCCGCGTAGATCCAGAAGTCGTCGGCGACCAGGCACTTGACGCCGTCCGGCAGACTGAAGCGGGCCTGCACCTCGCCGCCGCGGTCGAGCGTGAAGACGTCCCCCGCCTGGTTGCCCACCCAGCAGCGCTCCTCGTCGACGTGGATGCCGAAGGCGGCCGAGCCGGTGCGGAAGCGCCAGAGGACGGGGGCGACGGCCCGCGCGGTGGAGGGCGCGGAGGTGACCTCGCGGCGCGTCACGGGGCGCGCGGCGCGCTGTCCCGGGACGGCGGGGGCGTATCCCTTGCGGACCTTCTCGCCGATCTTCTTCGCCGCCGCGGCCTGCGCCTTCGCCGCCGTGGGGAACGCGGAACGCTGGGTCTGTCCGTCCGAGCCGATCCGGCCGTAACGGACCGACACCGCGAGGCCCTCGACGGTCACTTCGTAGAACTTGTGTGCACCGCCGCCGTCCTGCGACAGCTCCAGATAGGTCGTCGTCGTCATGCTGAGAACGGTAGGGGCCACCACTGACAACGGCTTGTCGTGGAGCCGCGGCCGAGGGACCAAAGGCCCGGGCATTCGGGACTTTCGCCGCGGCATTCCGGACATTCACCGCTGTGACCATGGTGCGTGAAGATCATCCGACGAGCCGTCACCTCAGGAACGGCCGGAAGGGCCTCATGACCGAGCCACCGAAGCGGCCCCTGCCTGTCTGTCCGGCCTATCCGCCCCGTCCGTCCCGTCCGTCCCGTCCGGGCGAACGGACGACGGGCCCGCCGTCTCGGTGCCGGCGCCCCGCCGGCCGCCGCCCTCCGACCCCGACCTGACGGAACGTCCGGGGCCGGCCGTCCCCGGCTGGGCGAGGAGGGCGGTGGTGACGCCGACGGGGGCGGTGAGGGCGATGTCGACCGTCTTGCCGACCGCCGTACGGGCTCCGCCGGGGCCGCCGCCGAAGACCATGCCGCCGCGTCCGCCGCCGAACCCGCCGCCGCTCGAACCGAGTTCGGCGGTGAGGGTCGGGCTCGCGGCGGTGACGGCGTACGCTCCGGCGAGGCCGATCGCGATGCCGAGGACGCCACCGATGACGCCGTTGACGAGGGCCTCGCCGACGACCTGGCGGGTGACCCGGCCGCTCTTCCAGCCGAGGGCCTTCGACGGCCGACCGGTCGGACGCCCGGGGCCTTTGCCGTCGGTCAGACGCCCGGGAGCTTCGCATCGGGCGGACGTCTGGGGCTTCGTGTCGCTCAGAGGCCCGAGGCCTTCGCGTCGGCCAGACGCCTGAGGCCTTCGTATCGGTCGGACGCCCGGGGCCTTCGCGTCGGTCAGACGCCCGGGAGCTTCGCGTACGCCAGCGGGTCGGACAGGACGTCGTGGAGGACGAGGGCCGCCGCGCCGCGCGACGCGTCGGTGGTGGCGGACGCCGGGCGGAGGCGCTGCGCGTCCGGGGCCCAGAGGCCGGAGACGACACGGGTGGCGAGCTCCTCGGCGACGGCGGGGGCCAGCCAGGGCATCAGGTGCGGGTAGATGCCGCCCAGGACGACGGCCTCGGGGTCGAGGAGGTTGACGGCACCCGACAGGGCGCGGCCGAGCATCCGGCCGGCGTCGGCGAGGGCGGCGAGGGCGCGCGGTTCCCCGGCCTCGGCGCGGCGGGCGAGGTCCGGGACGCCGGTGGCGCCCGCCGAGGCGAGGAGGGCGGTCTGTCCCGCGTACTGCTCCAGGCAGCCGCGTGAGCCGCAGCGGCAGCGCGGGCCTTCGGCGTCGACGACGAGGTGTCCGATCTCGCCGGCGAAGCCGTGGGCGCCGCGCAGGAGTTCGCCGTGGACGACGATCGCGCCGCCGACGCCGATCTCCCCCGTCAGGTGCAGGAAGGTGCGGAGGTGTCCGAGGTCGCCGAACCACAGCTCGGCGAGGGCCGCCATGTTGGCCTCGTTGTCGGAGGTGACGGGGAGGCCGGCGGTGCCGGGGCGCAGGGCGGTGAGCGCCTCGCCGAAGAGGGCCTCGGCGGGGATCTCGTTCCAGCCGAGGTTGGGGGCCTGCCGGACGGTCCCGTCGGAGACGAGTCCGGGGAGGGCGAGTCCGGCGCCTGCCGGGGCGAGGTGCCGCTCGGCCGCGGCGTCCAGGGCGTCCGCGGCGATGCGGGCGGCGCGGGCGAGGACGTCGGCGGCCTCGGCGTCCCCGTTGTCGAGGTGCTCGGTGCGGCGGACGCGGTCGGTGCCGGTCAGGTCGACGACGCAGACCGTGACGTAGTCGACGTTGATCTCGACGCCGAGGCCGGCGGGCCCGGTGTCGGCCGGTTTGAGCACGGTGCCCGGCCGTCCCGCCTGCCCGCTGAAGGTCTTGCCCGACTCGACGAGGAGGCCGAGGTCGAGGAGCTGCTCGACGAGGGAGGAGACGGCGGGCCGGGTGAGCCCGACGCGGGCGGCGACGGCCGCGCGGGTCGTCTCGCCGGCCTCGTGGACGGTCCGCAGGACGAGGCTCAGGTTGTGCCGGCGCACTCCCGACTTGTCGGCCTTGGGTTCCGTGGGCTGGTTCATGGTGAGCGAGAGCCTAGTCGTCCCCTTCGCTCGCGTGAAAACAGTTCGGTGACCGAACTGTTCTGCGCTAGGCTCCGCCCGTGACGCTTCCGCGCGACTACCGCGGTCAGACCTGCGCCCTCGCCCGCTCGATGGAGATCGTCGGCGAGCGCTGGACGCTGCTGATCCTGCGCGACGCCTTCTACGGGGTCCGCAGGTTCGGCGAGTTCGCCGCGCATCTGGGCGTCCCCCGGGCCGTCCTCACCGACCGGCTCGCCACCCTCACCGAGGCGGGCGTCCTGGCGCGCCGCCCCGGGACGGGCACGGGCCGCCGCGAGGTCTACGGGCTCACGCCCAAGGGCGTCGCCCTCTGGCCGGCCGTCCGGGCGCTCACCGCCTGGGGCGAGGAGTTCTACGCGGCGGAGGGCGGCCCGCGCCGCGTCTTCCTGCACGCGCGGGACGAGGCGCCGCTCGAACCGGACGGGCGCTGCACCGGCTGCGGCGCGGCCGTGCCCGTCCAGGACGTCCTGGTCGCCCCCGGCCCGGGGCTCGCCCCCTCGGGCCCGGACGACGACCCGGTGACGGCGGCGCTCGCCCGGCCGCACCGGCTGCTCACCCCTCTGCTCACCACCGCGCCCCCTGGGCGCCTCACGAAGGGTTCATCCCGATGAAGATCCTGGTCGTCGGCGCCGGTGCCACCGGTGGCTACTTCGGTGCCCTGCTCGCCCGCGCCGGCGAGGACGTCACCTTCCTGGTCCGCCCGGCCCGGGCGGCCGCACTCCGCGAGCGCGGGCTGCGGGTCGTGGGCCGGGACGAGGAGTGGACGGTGGAGCCCCGCCTCGTCACGGCCGACGAGCTGCGCGAGCCGTACGACCTCGTCCTGCTGTCGGTGAAGTCCACCGGGCTCGACCGGGCGATCGAGGACGTCGCCCCGGCCGTCGGGCCGGACACGGCGGTCGTACCGCTCCTCAACGGCTTCGCCCACGTGGACGCCCTCAACGCCCGTTTCGGCGCGTCGGCCGTCCTCGGCGGCGTGGCCAAGGTGGTGACCGCCCTCGACGACTCGGGCGACATCAGGCGGCTCGCGCCGCTGGCCCATCTGGCCTTCGGGGAGCAGGACGGGACGGTCTCCGCGCGCGTGGAGCGGATCCGGAAGGTCCTCGACGGGGCGGGGATCGACGCGCCGGTGCCGTCCGACGTCCTCACGGCGATGTGGCACAAGTGGGTGTTCATCACCACGTTCGGCGCGGTGACGAGCCTGATGCGCGGCACGGTCGGCGACGTGTACGACGTGCCGGGCGGCCCCGCCCTGGGCCCGGCGCTGCTCGACGAGGCCGCCGCGGTCGCCGCCGCGGCCGGGCACCCCGTACCGGAGGAGGAGCGGGCGGCGACGCTCGCCGTGGTGTCCGCGTCGGGTTCGCCGATGGTGCCGTCGCTCTACCGCGATCTGACGGCGGGCCGCCCGACCGAGGTCGAGCACCTCTTCGGCGACCTGACCGCCCGGGCCCGCGCCCTCGGCGTGGCGACCCCGCTGCTCGACCTGGCGACCCTGCACCTGCGCGTCCACCAGCGCCGGGTCGCGGCTGCCGCGGGGGCCTGACGGGAGGATGCCGTCTCCCCCGCGCGGGGGAGACGACGCGGCCGCCGGGGCGATGCCGGGGCCCCCGGTCCGGCGGCAGTGTGGACGGCATGATGAAGCTCAAGGCCCTGCCGGGCGTCCCCCGTTGGGCCGCCGTCGCCGCCCACGCCGTGCCGCTGATCGTCCTGCCGTCGGGTCTCTGGCGCGTCGCCCTGACGTTCGGCGCGCCGGTGGCCCGGGTCGACGACCCGACTCTCGGCCTGGCCGCCTACCAACTCGGGCTCACCGTCCTCGCCGAGCTGCTCGCCTTCCTGACGCTGGGTCTGGTCCGTGAGTGGGGCGAGGTGTTCCCCCGCCGGCTGCCGTTCCTCGGCGGACGTCCCGTCGGTGCCCGGGGCGCGACCTTCGCCGCGCTGGCGGGGGCCTTCGGGCTCGCCGCCCTCACCTGCTGGTTCGTGTACGTGGTGTACGCGGGCATCGGCCCGGCCTCCCCCGACAACCTCACGGTGAGCCCGTTCCAGCAGACCCTGCTCTGCGCCTGCTACCTCCCGCTCCTGGCCTGGGCCCCGCTGCTCACGGCGGTGGCGATCGCGTACCACCGCCGTCGCCGTTTCACGCCCACACGACCTTGACCACGGCGTGGCCCGAGGAAGCGGCCCGCGCGTAGAACCCCCGGAGCGACTCGTGGTGTTCGAGGTACTCCTGCCGGAAGAGCGCCTCGTTCGGACCGCCGCCCCCGAGCCTGGAGCCGACGGCGTTCCACAGTTCGTCGAAGGAGACGGCCGCGAGGAAGTCCGCCGCCTGGGACACCTCGGGCGGGTCCATGAAGATCATGGGCGGGTTGTGGAGGTCGGCGTCGGGGCCGGCGGCCACAGGACGGCCGCCGTAGATCGGCAGCGTCCAGGGGCCTTCGGCACGGGTGCCGGCGGGGTCGGCAGCGGTGTAGAGATCGTTGACGGAGTCCCAGACCTTCGAGATCGAGTCGGCGACACCGGCCGCGTACTCGACGGCGTGGTCGTCCCAGGCCTTCGCCATGTACGCCGCGAGCCAGGTGTGGTCCTCCCGGATCTCGGATTCCACGACGGCCCGGAAATGTACGTGGATGCTCACCGCTGCAAGTCCCCCGCTCCGACGGCCCGGTGGTCGGACCGAACAGGGCGAACGTAGCCGACGGCACTGACAACGGGCGGTCCGAGGAGCGCGGCGGCGCACGGCGCCCCTGTCGGCGCGCGGTCGCCGACGAGGGCCGCGACGGCCCCTACCGGTCGACGGACAGCGGCTCACCGGAGTACCGGTCCAGACCCGCTTTCCAGCATCGCTGCTGTTCGAGCCGGTGCACGTAGCGCGGCGAGGCGTCACAGAGACCGACGCTGATCGGGTAGGGGTCGAACTCGTCCAGAATCACCTTGCGGAGGAATTCAGCCCTGCCGCAGGGGAACAGGGTGAAGTCGTCGTGGGTGTGGCGACCGCAGACCAGGGCGGGCCACCGGTCGGGGTCGGGGTGGGTCGTCAGCCGGCAGAGGATGTCCGCGCCGGACGTGACGCCCCGGGCGAGGAGGTGCTCCGGGTCGACGTCGAGGCCTTCCTGGCCGCGCCGGGCGATGCCCGTGGAACGTGCTGCTTCCACGCGGCAGCGGGAGGCTAGGGGGTGTTCGCGCCGAGTCGGGCACGCCGTGCGCGGTTCCGCAGGTGGACGACGGGCGGCAGGGCGGATGCGATCAGCGCCATCACGGCGGCGGCGACCCGGTGCCGCGCCTGCTGGCCCATGAGCAGGCACGAGACGACACCGAAGCAGGCACCCGCGGCCGGGACCAGGGCCGCGTTCCGCCCGGCGGTCGTGTCGGTGAGGGAGGCCACGCTGAAGTAGGCGACGGTGAAGCCGGCGAACAGGGCGAGTGTGTACCACCCTCCGCCGTCGGGGAGGGCGTAGCCCTTGCGGTTTCGCTCCGGTCCCAGGTCGACGGCCCCGGCGACCGCCCAGAAGAACGCGCTGGAAACCACCACGCCGAGAGCGACGCGCCACGCCGGATTCCTCACGCCGGATTCGTCATGCCGGGATCGTACGAGAGAGGAGCGGAGTTCGGCCAAGGCGTCGTTCCGCTCCGCCGTGTACGCAGGCGCAGGCGCAGCCGTATACGCAGGCGCAGGAGCGTCGGCACGGGGCCGGCCGCTCCTCGGTTCTCACGGCCGGCCCTTCCGGTGGATGTGGCTGTCGCTCGCCGTGGGCAGGGAGTTGTGGGCGCCGAGGCCGAAGGAGACCCGGTCGGCCTTGGCCTGGTGCAGGGCCTGCTGTTCCTGGAGGATGCCGTCGACCGTGTCCGTGCGGCCGCCGCCCCTGCGGAGCAGGACGATGGTCAACAGTGCCCCGACGCCGCCCAGTACGGCGAAGAGGATCAGTAGAGCGGCCATGGTGTCTCCCCCGTCGTTTTCCGCAGGGTAACCCGGAGATCGCGGGCGGGACAGGGCTTCGCGCGTCAGCCCAGGAGCGTCGGTGTGGCCGCGGCGAGGACCGTCGCGATCCGGTTCCAGGTCTCCTCGTCGCGCGGGAGCGGGGGCAGGAGCGCGCCCGCGCCGGTGCCCCAGGCGGTGGTCAGGGCGACGGGGTCGGCGCCGGTGACGGCGCTCGCGGCGAGGGCCGCGGCGCCGAGGGCGACGAGTTCGTCGGCGGCGGGGACGACCAGGGGGCGCCCGGAGAGCCGGCGGACGGTTTCCGTCCAGGCGCGGCCGCGTGCGCCGCCGCCGATGAGGCGCAGCGGGCGGTCCCGTACGTCGGGGGCGGCCGGGTCGAGGCCGCAGGCGGCGAGGAGTTCGTCGAGGGCGCGCAGCACGGTGAAGGCCGCGCCCTCGTAGGCGGCGCCGAGGACGGCCCGGGGGTCGGTGCCGTGCCGAAGGCCGGTGACGAGACCGGCCGCGTGCGGGAGGTCGGGGGTGCGTTCGCCGTCGAGGTAGGGCAGTACGACGATTCCGCCGTCGCCGCCGGGTGCGGCGTCCTCGCGGTCGAGGCCGAGGAGCGCGGCGAACCGGTCCACGGCGAGCGTGCAGTTGAGGGTGCAGCCGAGCGGTAGGTACGTGCCGTCGGTGGCGGCGAAGCCGGCGAGGCCGGGGTCGGCGGGGCGGGCGCGGGTCGCGGCGAAGACGGTGCCGGAGGTGCCGAGGCTGACGACGGGGTGGTCGAGCAGGCCCGCGCCGCCGAGCCCGAGTCCGACGGCGGCGGCCATGTTGTCGCCGGTCCCGGCGGCGACGGCGACCGTGCGGGGCAGGCCGAGCGCCTCGGCGGCGGCCGGGGTGAGGGTGCCGACGCGGGTGGCGCCGGACGGGGCGACGGCCGGCAGCAGGGCCGGGTCCAGGCCGATGAGGTCGAGGACGTCGGGGTCGTAGGCGCCGGTGGCGGTGCCGTACCAGCAGGTGCCGGAGGCGTCCCCGGGGTCGGTGACGGCGACTCCGGAGAGGCGCTCGGTGAGGTGGTCGTGCGGGAGGCGGACGCCGGTCGTCGCGTCGGCGTGGTGCGGCTCGTGCTCGCGCAGCCACTGCCATTTGGCGGCGGTCATGGAGGCGACGGGGACCGATCCGGTCCGCTCCAGCCAGGACGCGGGGCCGCCGAGGCGGGTGGCGAGGGCGGCCGCCTGGGGCGCGGAGCGGGTGTCGTTCCAGAGCAGCGCGGGGCGGAGGGGGCGGCCGTCGGGGCCGAGGGTGACGAGACCGTGCTGCTGGCCGGCGACGGCGATGCCGGTGACGGAGGCCGCCGGGACGCCCGCCTCCCGTACCGCCGCACGGACGGCCGCGGCGAGGGCGGTCCACCACTCCTCGGGGTCGCTCTCGCGCGCCCCGGCGGAGCCGGTGACGGTGTGCGGGGCGCGGCCGAGGGCGAGGAGTTCTCCGCTGTCGGCGTCGACGGCGACCGCCTTGGCGGACTGCGTGGAGCTGTCCACGCCGATCACGACGGAGCGGCTCGCCGCCATGTGCGTACCTCATCTCTCTGCTCGTCGGGGCTGGCGCCGGACCGGCCCGTCCCGTATTAGTTATCTCAGAAAACAAATCTGGCCGCCAGTAGCAGGGAGACGCCATGACGGACTTCTCACCCACCCCCGAGGACCGCTTCACCTTCGGCCTGTGGACCGTCGGCTGGCAGGGACGCGACCCCTTCGGCGAGGCGACCCGCCCCGTCCTCGACCCCGTGGAGGCCGTCGAGCGGCTCGCCGCCCTCGGCGCGTACGGCGTCACCTTCCACGACGACGACCTGATCCCCTTCGGGACGCCGGACGCCGAGCGCGACGCGATCGTCAAGCGCTTCCGCGGCGCCCTGGACCGCACCGGGCTCGCGGTGCCCATGGCGACCACGAACCTCTTCACCCACCCCGTCTTCAAGGACGGCGCCTTCACCGCCAACGACCGGGACGTGCGCCGGTTCGCCCTGCGCAAGACCCTCCGCAACATCGACCTGGCCGTCGAGCTCGGCGCCACCACCTACGTCGCCTGGGGCGGCCGGGAGGGCGCCGAGTCCGGCGCCGCGAAGGACGTCCGGGTCGCGCTCGACCGGATGAAGGAGGCCTTCGACCTGCTCGGCCAGTACGTCACCGAGCAGGGCTACGACCTGCGCTTCGCGATCGAGCCCAAGCCGAACGAGCCGCGCGGCGACATCCTGCTGCCCACGATCGGGCACGCCCTCGCCTTCATCGAGCGCCTGGAGCGCCCCGAGCTCGTCGGCGTGAACCCGGAGACCGGCCACGAGCAGATGGCCGGGCTCAACTTCCCGCACGGCATCGCGCAGGCGCTGTGGGCGGGCAAGCTGTTCCACATCGATCTGAACGGCCAGTCGGGGATCAAGTACGACCAGGACTTCCGCTTCGGCGCGGGCGATCTGCGGCAGGCGTTCTGGCTGGTGGACCTGCTGGAGACGGCCGGGTACGCGGGGCCTCGCCACTTCGACTTCAAGCCGGTCCGCACCGACGGCTTCGACGGGGTGTGGGAGTCCGCGAAGAACTGCATGCGGAACTACCTGATCCTCAAGGACCGCGCGGCGGCCTTCCGCGCCGACCCGGACGTCGTGGCGGCGCTCGCCGCCTCCCGGCTGCCCGAGCTCGCCGTCCCCACGGCCGCCGACGGCCTCGCGGCGCTGCTGGCCGACCCCACGGCGTACGAGACGTTCGACCCGGACGCGGCCGCGGAGCGCTCGATGGCCTTCGAGCGCCTGGACCAGCTGGCCCTGGAGCACCTGCTCGGCGTGCGCTGACGACTCGTACGGGCGGTCAGCGGCCGGCGAGCGTCGAGCGGCGGACGACCAGTTCCGGCTGGAGCACCACGTGCTCGTGCCGGTGGTCGGCCGCCTGCTCGCCGGTCTCCTCCAGGAGCAGCTCGGCGGCCTTCGCCCCGAGGGTCAGCGCCGGCTGCCGTACGGACGTCAGGGGTACGGTCGCGGCCGCCGCGAACTCGATGTCGTCGTAGCCGACGATCGCCATGTCCTCCGGGACCCGGACCCCCGCCGCGTACAGCGACTGGAGCACGCCCAGGGCGAGCAGGTCGTTGGCGCAGAAGACGGCCGTCGGGCGGTCGGCGAGGCCGAGCAGACGGGACCCGGCGTCCCGTCCGGAGGCCACGTCGAGGCGCTCGGCCGGGAGTTCCCGCAGCGCCGCGGCGGGCAGTCCGGCCTCGGCGAGCGCGAGCAGGGCACCCTCGCGCCGGTCGCGGACCTGCTGGAGGTGGCCGGGTCCGCTGACGTACGCGAAGGAGCGGTGACCGGTCGCGACCAGGTGCCGGATCGCGAGGGAGCCGCCGACGACGTCGTCGACGGAGACCGAGCAGCCGGCGCCGTCGCCCGCCACCCGGTCGACGAGGACGGACGGGATGCCGTGCCGGCGGAACGCGCGCAGGTTGGCCCCGCTGGGGTCGGCGGGGGTGACCAGGACGCCCCGGACGCGCTGTTCGGCGAAGAGGGAGAGGTAGTCGGCCTCGTCGGCGGGGTTCTGGTCGCTGTTGCAGACCATCACGCCCAGGCCGGCCGCCCGGGCGGTGCGCTCGGCGCCGCGGGCGATGTCGACGAAGAAGGGGTTGCCCATGTCGAGGACGAGCAGCGCCATGATGCGGCTGCGGCCCGCCCTGAGCTGGCGGGCGGACTCGCTGCGCACGTAGCCGAGGCGGGCGATGACCGCGCGGACGTGCTGGAGGGTGGCGGGTGAGACCCGGTCGGGCTGGTTGATCACGTTGGAGACGGTGCCGACGGAGACGCCCGCCTCGCGCGCCACGTCCTTGATGCCGACGCTGCCGGCGCTGCCGGCGCTGCCGGCGCTGCCGCCCTTCCCGGCCCGCGCGCTCTCAGCACTCCCGGCCCGCGCGCCGCCGCCCCCGGCGTCGTCGACAGTGTCCGCGCCGCCGCCGTTCCCGCTCGTCCGCGCGGTGTCCGTCATCCGTCCCACCTGGTCCGTCCTGCTCCCGCCGCCCTGTCCGGCCGGGGTCCGCCCCGTGAATTCATCCTATGCGGCCGCTCTCCCGCGGCCTCTCACGCGAGGTGGAAGACCTCGGTCAGCGGCCCCATGGCGGCGTCGGGCGCCCGGCCGTCGAGCTCCTCGAAGAACCCGGCCATCTCCGCCTGCCACCGGGCGTTGACCTCGGTGGCCTCCATCGCGGCGCGGGCCCGGTCGAAGTCCGGGGTCTCCAGGTAGCCGACGAGGAGCCCGTCCTCACGGAGGAAGAGGGAGTAGTTGTGCCAGCCGGCGGCGGAGAGCGCCGCGAGCATGTCGGCCCAGACGTGCCGGTGGCGCGCCCGGTACTCCTCGATCCGCTCGGGCCGGACCTTCAGCAGGAAGCAGACCCGCCGGGTGTTCCCCTTCGCCATCCGACCCCTCCACTGAAATGTTTCATTTTCTCCGGCTCCGGACGCTAGGTCGCGGCCACCCGACCGGTCAAGAGTCTTGACGACACCACACACGATGACTACCTTCCCCCACGAACTGAATCGATTCATTTCAAGGCTCCGAGGTGGACATGCCCGACATCGCTGCCGTGAAGGCCGCACTCGCCGCCCAACGGATCGAAACGCCCTCCTGGGGCTACGGGAACTCCGGGACCCGCTTCAAGGTGTTCGCGCAGCCCGGCGTGCCCCGGAACCCGTACGAGAAGCTCGACGACGCGGCGCAGGTCCACGCCCACACCGGTATCGCCCCCAGGGTGTCGCTGCACATCCCGTGGGACCGGGTCGACGACTACGCCGCCCTCGCCGCGTACGCGAAGGAGCGCGGCATCGCGCTGGGCGCGATCAACTCCAACACCTTCCAGGACGACGCGTACCGGCTCGGAAGCGTCTGCCACCCCGACCCGGCCGTGCGCCGCAGGGCCGTGGACCACCTGCTCGACTGCGTCGACATCATGGACGCGACCGGCTCGACGGAGCTGAAGCTCTGGTTCGCGGACGGCACCAACTATCCCGGGCAGGACGACGTCACCGCCCGGCAGGAACGGCTCGCGGAGTCCCTGGCCGAGGTGTACGCACGGCTCGGCGAGGGGCAGCGGCTGCTCCTGGAGTACAAGTTCTTCGAGCCCGCCTTCTACACGACCGACGTGCCGGACTGGGGCACCGCCTACGCGCACTGCCTCAAGCTGGGCCCGAAGGCGCGGGTCGTGGTGGACACCGGCCACCACGCGCCCGGCACCAACATCGAGTTCATCGTCGCCCTGCTGCTCCGGGAGGGCAGGCTCGGCGGCTTCGACTTCAACTCCCGCTTCTACGCCGACGACGACCTGATGGCCGGCGCCGCCGACCCCTTCCAGCTCTTCCGGATCATGCACGAGGTCGTCCGGAACGGCGGCCTGGAACCCGCCGCGGACATCGCCTTCATGCTCGACCAGTGCCACAACGTGGAGGCGAAGGTCCCGGCGGTGATCCGCTCGGTGATGAACGTCCAGGAGGCCACCGCGAAGGCCCTCCTCGTCGACGCCGCCGCGCTCGCCGCCGCCCAGCGGGCCGGGGACGTGCTCGCCGCCCACGCCGTCCTGATGGACGCCTACGACACCGACGTACGGCCCCTGCTGCGCGAACTGCGCGCGGAGCGGGGCCTCGACCCCGACCCGGTCGCCGCCTACCTGCGCTCGGGACGGCAGGAACGGATCGCCGCCGACCGCGTCGGCGGCGACCAGGCCGGCTGGGGCGCCTAGGGCCTGTCTGACAATTCGCGTCGGATCAGGCCGGGTCGCTCGGTGCGTGCGATCGGCGTGCGGCCGGGGCGCTCTTGTAGCGGAGCTACTTGGGCGTTTCGGCCGTGCGGCGAGCGCGCGTGCCGGGCGGTCCGGACCCGGCGGGAATTGTCAGACAGGCCCTAGCCCCGCCCCGATCCCCCGACGCCCTCACCCCCTAAGGAACCCCATGCCCACCCCTCCCGAAGTCACCGCCCTCCTGGAAAGGGCGCACCGGCTCGGCTCCGATCCCCGCATCACCAACTACGCGGGCGGCAACGTCTCCGCGAAGGGCACCGTCGTCGATCCCGTGACCGGGGGCGAGACCCCCCTCCTGTGGGTCAAGGGCTCCGGCGGCGATCTCGGCACCCTCACCGAGGACGGTCTCGCCGTGCTCCGTCTGGACCGGCTGCGCGCGCTCGCCGAGGTCTACCCGGGGGCGGAGCGCGAGGACGAGATGGTCGCCGCCTTCGACCACTGTCTGTACGGCAGGGGCGGCGCGGCCCCGTCCATCGACACCGCCATGCACGGCCTGGTGGACGCGCCGCACGTCGACCATCTGCACCCGGACGCGGGAACAGCGCTCGCCTGCGCCGCCGACGGCGAGAAGCTGACGGCGGAGTGCTTCGGCGACACGGTGGTCTGGGTGCCGTGGCGCCGGCCCGGCTTCCAGCTGGGCCTGGACATCGCCGCCGTGCGGAAGGCCCGCCCCGAGGCGATCGGCTGCGTGCTCGGCGGGCACGGCATCACCGCCTGGGGCGAGAGCTCGGAGGAGTGCGAGCGCAACGCGCTGCACATCATCCGCACCGCCGAATCCTTCCTCGCCGAGCGGGGCGGGCCCGAGCCGTTCGGGCCCGTGGTCGAGGGGTACGGTCCGCTGCCCGGGGCCGAGCGGCGGGAGCGGGCCGCCGCGCTCGCCCCGTACGTCCGCGCCCTCGCCTCCCAGGACCGTCCGCAGGTCGGGCACTTCACCGACTCGGAGCCGGTGCTCGACTTCCTCTCCCGCGCCGGGCACCCCCGGCTCGCCGCCCTCGGGACCTCCTGTCCCGACCACTTCCTGCGGACCAAGGTCCGGCCGCTGGTCCTGGACCTGCCCGCCGACGTGCCCCTCGACCGGGCGGTCGAGCGGCTGCGGGAGCTGCACACCGCGTACCGCGAGGAGTACGCCGCCTACTACGCCCGGCACGCCACCGAGGACTCCCCCGCGATGCGCGGCGCCGATCCGGCGATCGTGCTCGTGCCGGGCGTGGGCATGTTCTCCTTCGGGCGCGACAAGCAGACCGCGCGCGTGGCGGGCGAGTTCTACGGGAACGCGATCCAGGTGATGCGGGGCGCGGAGGCGGTCTCCTCGTACGCGCCGATCGAGGAGTCCGAGAAGTTCCGCATCGAGTACTGGGAGTTGGAGGAGGCCAAGCTGCGGCGGATGCCGAAGCCGCGGCCGCTCGCGACCCGGGTGGCGCTCGTGACGGGGGCGGGCAGCGGCATCGGCCGGGCGATCGCGCACCGGCTCGCCGCCGAGGGGGCCTGCGTGGTGGTCGCCGACCGGAACGCGGCGGGCGCGGCGAAGGTGGCGGAGGAACTCGGCGGCCCCGACAAGGCGGTGGCCGTCGCCGTGGACGTCACGTCGGAGGAGGAGATCGGTGCCGCGTTCCGGGCGGCGGTGCTCGCCTTCGGCGGGGTGGACCTGGTCGTGAACAACGCTGGCGTCTCGATCTCGAAGCCGCTCCTGGAGACCACGGCGCAGGACTGGGACGTCCAGCACGCGATCATGGCGCGGGGTTCGTTCCTGGTCTCCCGGGAGGCCGCGCGGGTCATGACCGCGCAGGGGCTCGGCGGCGACATCGTCTGCATCGCCTCCAAGAACGCGGTCTTCGCGGGCCCGAACAACATCGCCTACTCCGCCGCCAAGGCCGATCAGGCACACCAAGTTCGCCTCCTTGCCGCCGAGTTGGGCGAGCACGGCATCCGGGTGAACGGCGTCAACCCCGACGGGGTGGTGCGCGGCTCGGGCATCTTCTCCGGGGGGTGGGGCGCCCAGCGGGCGGCCACGTACGGCATCGAGGAGGACCAGCTGGGCGCGTACTACGCGGAGCGCACGCTGCTCAAGCGGGAGGTGCTGCCCGAGCACGTGGCCAACGCGGTGTTCGCGCTGACCGGCGGCGACCTCAGCCACACGACCGGTCTGCACGTCCCCGTGGACGCGGGCGTCGCCGCCGCCTTCCTGCGATGAGCCCCGGCCTTCCCGCGACGAGCCCCGGTCTCCCCGCGACGAGCCCCGGCCTTCCCGCGACGAGCGGAATCACGGGCGGGCCCCACGGCGTCTTCGCCGCGGCGGACCTCGGCGCCACCAGCGGGCGTGTGATGCTCGGGCGGGTCGGGCGCGACCTGCTCGACCTCACCGAGCTCCACCGCTTCCCCAACACCCCGGTGCTGCTGCCCGACGGGCTGCGCTGGAACGCCCTCGCCCTCTTCCAGGGCGTCCTGGACGGCCTGCGCGCGGCCGCCCGCGCCGACGGGGTCGACTCGGTGGGCGTGGACACCTGGGCGGTGGACTACGGGCTCCTCGACGCCGACGGCGCGCTGCTCGGCGCGCCGTACCACTACCGCGACCGGCGTACGGAGGGGGCGGCGGAGGCGGTACGGGGAGAGGTCGGCCCGGCCGAGCTGTACCGGATCACCGGCCTCCAGCACCTCTCCTTCAACACCGTCTACCAGCTCGCCTCGGCCGCCGGATCGGCCCAACTGTCCATGGCCAGGACGCTGTTGCTCATGCCGGACCTGATCGTCCACTGGCTGACCGGGACGGTCGGCGCCGAGGAGACGAACGCCTCCACGACGGGCCTCTTCGACGCCCGCGCAGGCAGGTGGTCCGAGGACCTGCTCGGCCGGCTCGCGATCGATCCCGGACTGCTCCCCCCGCTGCGGTCCCCCGGCGATCCGGCGGGCGAACTCCTCCCCCACGTCGCCGAGTTCACCGGGCTCGACGCCCGGACACCGGTGACGGTCGTCGCCTCGCACGACACCGCGTCGGCCGTGGCCGCCGTCCCCGCGACGGACCCGGACTTCGCGTACGTCTCCTGCGGCACCTGGTCGCTCGCGGGTCTGGAGCTGGACGCGCCGGTCCTGACCGAGGCGTCCCGGGCGGCGAACTTCACCAACGAGCGGGGGGTCGACGGCACGGTCCGCTTCCTGCGGAACATCATGGGCCTGTGGCTCCTGGAGGAGTGCCGCCGCGCCTGGGAGCGCCGGGGGCTGTCCGCCGGTCTCGACGGGCTGCTCGCGGACGCGGCCCGCGCGGAGCCGTTCACGGCGGTCGTCGACCCGGACGCGCCGGAGTTCCTCGCCCCGGGCGACATGCCGGAGCGGATCCGGGCCCACTGCCGGCGCACCGGGCAGCCCGCGCCCGAGGGGCCCGGGGCGGTGGTCCGCTGCGTCCTGGAGAGCCTGGCCCTCGCCCATCGGCGCACCCTGCGGCAGGCCGCCGAGCTGGCCGGCCGGGAGGTCGCGCGGGTGCACCTGGTGGGCGGCGGAGCCCGTAACGCCCTGCTCTGCCAGTGGACGGCGGACGCCACCGGGCTGCCCGTCGTCGCGGGCCCCGTGGAGGCGACCGCCCTGGGCAACGTCCTCGTCCAGGCGCGCGCCGCCGGTCTCGTCGGCGACCTCGGTTCGATGCGTCGGCTCGTCGCGCGGACGCACCCCCTGCGACACTACGTACCGCAGGGCGACGGCGCCGCCTGGGACAGGGCCGCCGCCCGACTCGAACCGTCCCCGAGGAACCCGTGATGCGTGTCGCCCTCTTCGTCACCTGCGTCAACGACGCCGTCTTCCCGTCGACGGGCGTGGCCACGGTCCGGCTCCTCGAACGGCTCGGTGTGACGGTCGACTTCCCTGCGGCCCAGTCCTGCTGCGGGCAGCCGCAGTTCAACACGGGCTACCGCGCGGAGACCGAACCGCTCGTACGGCGCACGGTGCGGGCCTTCGAGGGCTACGACCACGTGGTGACCCCGTCCGGTTCGTGCGCGGCGATGGTCCGCCGCCACTACCCGTCGTTCGGCACGGAGGCGGAGGCCCTGGCGCCGCGCGTGCACGAGCTGACGGAGTTCCTGGTGGACGTGCTCGGCGTGACGGACGTGGGCGCGTACTTCCCGCACCGGGTGACGTACCACCCGTCCTGTCACGGCCTGCGGCTCCTCGGGCTCGGGGAGCGGCCGCGGCGGCTCCTGGAGGCGGTGAAGGGCCTGGAGCTCGTGGAACTGCCGGGCGCGGAGGAGTGCTGCGGCTTCGGCGGCACGTTCGCGGTGAAGAACCCGGACGTCTCGGCGGCGATGGGCGCCGACAAGATCACGAACGCGCTGTCCACCGGCGCGGAGGTCCTGTGCGGCGCGGACAACTCCTGTCTGCTGCACGTGGGCGGCATGCTGAGGCGGCAGGAGGCGCCGCTGCGGGCGCTGCACCTGGCGGAGATCCTGGCGAGCACGGAAGAGGAGCCTTGGAAGTGAGCGGGACTTTTCTGGGGATGCCGGCCTTCCCCGAGGCTGCGCGGTCGGCCGTCGGGAACACGACCCTGCGCGCCAACCTGCGGCACGCGACCCACACCATCCGGGACAAGCGGGCGCGGGCGGTGGCCGAGCTGGACGACTGGGCCGCGCTCCGCGAGGCCGGCAAGCGGATCAAGGACGAGACGCTCCGTCATCTCGACACGTACCTCCTCCGCTTGGAGGAGGCGGTGACGGCGGCGGGCGGCACGGTGCACTGGGCGGCGGACGCGGCCGAGGCCAACCGGATCGTCACCGAGCTCGTGCGGGCCACCGGAGAGACCGAGGTGGTCAAGGTCAAGTCGATGGCCACCCAGGAGATCGGGCTCAACGAGCACCTGGCGGCCGAGGGCATCGCCGCGTACGAGACGGATCTCGCGGAGCTGATCGTGCAGCTCGGCGAGGACCGCCCCTCACACATCCTGGTCCCGGCGATCCACCGCAACCGCGGCGAGATCCGCGACATCTTCCGCGAGAAGATGGGCGGTTGGGGCCGTCCGGCGCCGGAGGGGCTGAGCGACGCCCCGGCCGAGCTGGCGGAGGCGGCCCGGCTGCACCTGCGGGAGAAGTTCCTGCGGGCGAAGGTGGGGATCTCCGGGGCGAACTTCATGGTCGCCGAGACCGGCACCCTCGTCGTCGTCGAGTCCGAGGGCAACGGCCGCATGTGCCTGACCCTGCCCGAGACCCTCATCTCGGTCGTGGGCGTGGAGAAGGTGGTGCCGACCTGGCGGGACCTGGAGGTCTTCCTCCAGACGCTCCCGCGCTCCTCGACGGCCGAGCGGATGAACCCGTACACGAGCATGTGGACCGGCACCACCGACGGCGACGGGCCGAGCGCCTTCCACCTGGTCCTCCTCGACAACGGCCGCACCGACGCCCTCGCCGACGAGGTGGGGCGGCAGGCGCTGCGCTGCATCCGCTGCTCGGCCTGTCTCAACGTCTGCCCGGTGTACGAGCGGGCCGGCGGTCACGCGTACGGCTCGGTCTACCCCGGTCCGATCGGCGCGATCCTCACCCCGCAGCTGCGGGGCACCGCGAGCGAGGTCGACGCCTCGCTGCCGTACGCCTCCTCGCTGTGCGGCGCCTGCTACGAGGTGTGCCCGGTCGCCATCGACATCCCCGAGGTCCTGGTGCACCTGCGCGAGCGGGTGGCCGAGGAGGGCGGCAAGGGGCACCGCCTGGAGCGGGCCGCGATCAAGGCGTCCACCTGGGTCCTGGACCACCCCGGCGTGCTCGCGGCGGGCGAGCGGCTCGCGTCCGCGGCCCGGAAGGCGCTCCCGAAGCGGCTGCCGGGGCCCGGCGCCCGCCAGTGGACCGGCCACCGCGACCTGCCCGACATGCCCGCCGAACCGTTCCGCGACTGGTGGAGGAAGAACCGCGCATGACCGATCTCCCGCCCGTGGAACCGCGCCCGGCCGACTCCCCGCCCGCGGCACCGCGCATGACCGCGCCCCGCCCCCGGCCCCTCGCGAGGAGGACCCGCGCATGACCGATCCGCACGTGACCGACTCCCGCGCGCGCGTCCTCGCCCGGGTCCGTGCCGCCGTCGCCGGCGCGCCCGAGGCTCCCGCCGTCGCACGCGACTACCGGCCGCGCCACACCCCGGACGACCCCGACGGTCTTCTCGACCTGCTCCACGAGAACCTCGCCGACTACCGGGCCCACGTCCACCGCACCGCACCCGACGGCGTGGCCGGGCTCGTCGCGCGGCTCCTCGCGGAGCGCGGCGCGCGCAGCGTCGTCGTGCCGCCCGGGCTGCCCGAGGGGTGGCTCGCCACGACCGAGGCGGTGCGGCGGTTCGACGAGCCACGGCTGACCCCGTACGAACTGGACGGCGCGGACGCCGTGGTGACGGGGTGCGCGGTGGCGATCGCCGAGACCGGCACGATCGTCCTGGACGGCGGTCCGGGCCAGGGCCGCCGGGCGCTGACGCTCGTCCCCGATCTGCACCTCTGCGTGGTGCGGGCCCCGGAGCAGGTGGTGGCCTCGGTGCCGCTCGCGCTCCCCCGGCTCGATCCGACGCGTCCGCTGACCTGGATCTCGGGGCCGTCCGCGACGAGCGACATCGAGCTCGACCGGGTGGAGGGCGTGCACGGGCCGCGCACCCTGGAGGTCCTGCTGGTGACGGGCGGCTGACACGCGGAAGCAGCCGGGCCCGAGGGCGTCCGGCCGCTTCGCCGCGGGAGGGCGTCAGGCCGACTCGCGGCGGACGA
Organism: Streptomyces sp. TLI_105; assembly: GCF_900105415.1. Classification (GTDB taxonomy): domain Bacteria; phylum Actinomycetota; class Actinomycetes; order Streptomycetales; family Streptomycetaceae; genus Streptomyces. The sequence continues at coordinate 1,154,815 of NZ_FNSM01000001.1, forward strand.
GCTCCGTCGGCAGGATGACCGTCGCCGGGTCCTCCCCCGCTATCCGCGCCAGGAGCGTCCGGACCATCTCGGTGCTGATGCGGTCCCAGGGCTGGCGGATGGTGGTGAGGGAGGGGCGGGAGGAGAGCGCCGCCGGGGAGTCGTCGAAGCCGCCGACGGCGATGTCCTCGGGGACCCGCCTGCCCGCGCGGGCGAGGGCGTCGAGGACGCCCTGTGCCATCAGGTCGGAGGCGACGAAGACGGCGTCGATGTCCGGGGCGCGCTCCAGGAGGGCGCGGGCGGCGTCCTCGCCGCTGGCCCGGCTGTAGTCGCCGGTGGCGATCAGCGCCTCGTCGACGGGCAGGCCGTGCTCGGCGAGCGTCTCGCGGTAGCCGGCGAGGCGCTCCACCCCGCCGGAGGTGTCGAGCGGTCCGGTGACGGTGGCGATCCGGCGCCGCCCGGTCGCGTACAGGTGGCGCACCATGTCGCGGGCGCCGTCCCGGTCGTCGGCGGCGACGTAGCCGATCTTGGCGGTCTGGCCGAGGGGTTTGCCGCAGGCGACGACGGGGACGCCGGCCTCGTGCAGCCGGGCCACCACGGGCTCGCCGGAGTGGCTGGAGACGAGGAGGACGCCGTCGACGTGGCCGGCCTCGATGTAGCGGAGGTTGCGGCGGCGTTCGTCCTCGGTGCCCGCGATCATCAGGAGGAGCGGGATGTCCTGGGCGGCGAGGGCCTGGGTGCAGGCCCTGAGGAGGACGTTGAAGTTGGGGTCCTCGAAGAAGCGCTCCTGCGGTTCGGTCAGGAGGAAGGCGACCGAGTCGGACTTGCCGGTGATCAGCGAGCGGGCGTGCCGGTTGACGACGTATCCCGTTCTTCGGATCGCGGCGTCGACGGCCGCCTTCGCCGTCGGGCTGACGTAGTGGCCGCCGTTGAGGACGCGGGAGACGGTGCCGCGCGAGACTCCGGCCTCGCGGGCCACGTCGTGGATGGTCGCCGGGCGGCGCCTGCTCGCTGCTGTGCTCATGCTGTGTGTTTCCCCTCGATCCCCTGTGGTCAGGACTTTACGGCGCCGGAGAGCAGGTCGAGGCTCCAGAAGCGCTGGATGACCAGGAACAGGGCGATGAGCGGGACGACGGCGAGGAAGGCTCCGGTGATGACGAGGGTGTAGAGGGAGGGCTGGCTGGCGCCCTGCTTGAGGAGGGTGAACAGGCCGACGGTCATGGGGAACTTCTCGTCGTCGCCGAGCATGATGAAGGGCAGCAGGAAGTTGTTCCAGATGGCGACGAACTGGAAGAGGAAGATCGTCACCAGACCCGGGGACATCATGGGGACGGCGATCCGCAGGAAGATCCGCCATTCGCCGGCGCCGTCCATGCGGCCCGCCTCGACGAGCTCCATGGGGATGGCGGCCTCGGCGTAGACGCGGCCGAGGTAGACGCCGTACGGGGAGAGGATCAGCGGCAGCAGCACGGAGGCGTACGTGTCCGTGAGGTCGGCCTCGGCCATGAGCAGGTACTGCGGGATGGCGAGGATGACCGGGGGCATGAGGACGCCGGTGAGGATGACGTTGAAGAAGGGCTCGCGGCCGCGGAAGCGGTAGACCGCGAAGGCGTAGCCGGCGAAGGCGGAGACCATCGTGGACAGGACGGCGCCGAGGCCCGCGTAGAAGACGGAGTTGCCCATCCAGCGCCAGTAGATGCCCTCGCGGTACGCGTCGAGGTCGGTGAGGTTGCCGGCGAAGCCGTCGCCGGGCAGGAAGGTGAAGGTGGAGAAGAGGTCCTGGCCCGACTTGGTGGCGGCGACCACGACCCAGGCGACGGGGAGCAGGCAGTAGAGCGCCCCGAGGACGAGCGCGGCGGTGGGGAGCAGGGCCGTGCGGCGGGGACGGGGAGGCCCCTGGGAGGTGCCGGGGGTGGCGCCGGCGGCCGGTGCGGAGGCCCGGAGGGGCGGGGAGGCGAGCCCGTTCATCGGCTTGCTCCTTGTGCGGTGCGGCGGTTGGAGACCCTCAGGAGGGCGAAGGAGAGCGCGAAGGTGGCGAGGGCGAGCACGACGGCGGTGGCCGAGGCGGCGTGGATGTTCCCGCCGGTGAAGGCGTCGTTGTAGACCTTCATGAGGGGGCTCCAGGTGGAGGGGATGCCGTTGGTGAGCGGCTTGAGCGTCATGGGCTCGTTGAAGACCTGGAGGGTGGCGATGACCGAGAAGAAGAAGGTGAGCACCAGGGAGGGCGCCACCATCGGGATCTTGATGCGGAGCGCGATCTGGAGCTGGGAGCAGCCGTCGAGCTTGGCCGCTTCGTACACCTCGGCGGGCAGGGAGCGCAGCGCGGTGTAGATGACGATCATGTTGAAGCCGGTGCCGCCCCAGATAGCGATGTTCGACATCGCCAGGTAGAGCGGTCCACCGTCCATGAGGTCGGGCTGCGGGAGTCCGAGGGCGTCGAGGAGCTGGAGGAAGGGGCTGACGTCGGGGAGGTAGAGGAAGCCCCAGAGGAGCGCCGCGATGACGCCGGGCACGGCGTACGGCAGGAAGATCGCGAGGCGGGCGAAGGAGCGGGCGCGGGCGCGCTCGGTGTCGAGGAGGAGCGCGAAGAGCAGGGCGAGGCCGAGCATGACCGGGACGACGATCGCGCCGTAGCCGAGGACGCGCAGGGCGCTGTGGAGGAACTCGGAGTCGGTGAGGGCGGAGGTGTAGTTCTCCAGGCCGGCCCAGACCTCGTTCCTGGCTCCCTTGCCGAGGCCGAGGCCCTTGATCTCGATCTTGTGGAAGCTGAGCCAGACGGCGTAGCCGATGGGCAGGGCGAAGAAGAGGGCGAAGAGGAGGGCGGCGGGAAAGAGGAAGAAGTAAGGGGCGCTTCGCGCTCGTTTGAGGGTGGTGGTGGGCGACGGGAGGGCGTACGGGGCCGCCTTGACCCCGTACGACCGGCGCGCGCCCTGACGGGGCTGCGTCACTTGGCGACTCCGAAGCCCTGCTTCTCCAGGTCGGTGACGGTGGCGTCCTGCACGGCCGTCAGGGCGGTGCCGAAGCCGGACTTGGCCTTGGCGGCCTTGCCGAACTCGTCCTTGAAGGAGGTGTAGGCGACGTTCACGTTGGGTCCCCAGGCGGCCGGCGCGGTGGTCTTCGCTATCTCGGCGGCGCGGGTGTAGAAGTCGGGCTGGTTGGCGAAGTAGTCGGGGGCCTTGGCGAGGGCGCCGCTGGTCTGGGCGGCGGTGGCGGCGGGGTAGATGCCGCTCTCCTTGACGAGGGCGGCGAGGGCCTTCGGGTCGGTGTTCAGCCAGATCGCGAACTTCGCGGCGGCTTCCTTGTGCTTCGAGTCGGAGGTGACGGCGGTGGAGGAGCCGCCCCAACTGCCCGTGGCGTTCGCGCCCTTGGTCCACTGCGGGAGCGGGGCCATCGCCCACTTGCCCTTGCCGTCGGGGGCGGCGGTGGTGAGGGTGCCGGGGGCCCAGACGGCGCTGACCCAGGCGAGCTGCCCGCCGGTGTTCATGGCCTTGTTCCAGGCGGGGGTGTACATCGGCTGGTTGTCGATGGCACCTTCGGCGACCAGTCCGCCCCAGAAGTCGGCGACCTTCTTGGTGGCGGCGTCGTCGATGCCGACCTTCCACTTCTCGCCCTCGAAGGTCCACCACTTGGCGCCGGCCTGCTGGGAGAGGCCGGCGAAGAGGCCGGCGTCGTTGGCGGAGAAGGTGGTCAGGGACTTGCCGGGGGCCTTCTTCTTCAGGGTGCGGGCGGTGGCGGCGAACTCGTCCCAGGTGGTGGGGACGGAGAGGCCGTACTGCTTGAAGAGGTCCTCGCGGTAGAAGAACATCAGCGGTCCGGAGTCCTGCGGCAGGGCGTAGACGGCCTCGCCGCCGAAGGTGGTCTGCTGCCAGACGCCGGGGGCGAAGGCGTTCTTGACGTTCTCGGGGATCTCGGTGGCCACGTCGGCAAGGGAGTCGTTGCTGACGAGGGTGGGGAGGGCCTGGTACTCGGCCTGGACGAGGTCCGGTCCCTTGTGCGCCTTGGTCGCGGTGATGACCTTGGTGACGAGGTCGTCCCCGGAGGCCTGCTTCTGCACCGTGACCTTGATGTCGGGGTGCTCGGCGTTCCAGAGGGCGGCGACCTTGTCCATGCCGGGCGCCCAGGCCCAGTAGGTGAGCGAGACGGGGCCGGAGTCGGCGCCCGCCTCGTCGCCGGAGTCGGAGGAGCCACAGGCGGAGAGCGCGGTGGCGCCGAGCAGGACGGCGGTGGCGGCGGCGAGACCGCGGCGCGTGATGTGAGGCATGGGGTACTTCTCCCTGACCGAAAAAGGGGCCTCTCCCCCGAGCGGGAAGGCCGGTCATGCGTCTGTGAGCGTTCACAGTAGAGAAACGTTCCGGACACTTGTCAATGGTTGTTCGTGTGCGGTTATGTTGCGTTGCCACATCGAGATCGAGTGTGTGCACGTTCCCAAGGAACCAAAGCTTCCATCTTCCGAGGTTTCAGGAGAGACTCATGCCGCAGACCACTCCGAAGGGCCTGCACCGGCTCGCGTTCGGCGGGGACTACAACCCCGAACAGTGGCCGGAAAGCGTCTGGCAGGAGGACGTCCGGCTGATGCGGGAGGCCGGCGTCAGCATGGTGAGCGTCGGGATCTTCTCCTGGGCCCTCCTCGAACCCGAGCCGGGCCGGTACGACTTCGGCTGGCTCGACCGGCTCCTCGACCTGCTCCACGAGAACGGCGTCCGCGTCGACCTGGGCACCCCCACCGTGGTGCCACCGGCCTGGTTCTACCGCGCCCACCCCGAGGCCCTGCCCGTCACCGCCGAGGGCGTCCGCTTCTCCTACGGCTCACGCGGGGCGATCTGTCACGGCTCCGCCGCCTACCGCACGGCCGCCGCCGGCATCACCACGCAGCTGGCCCGCCGCTACGGCAGCCACCCCGCCCTCGCCCTGTGGCACGTCCACAACGAGTACGGCGTCCCCGTCAGCGCCTGCTACTGCGACACCTGCGCCGAGCGGTTCCGCCGCTGGCTCCACGAGACGTACGGCTCGGTCGGCGCCGTCAACGAGGCCTGGGGCACCGCCTTCTGGGGCCAGCGCTACGGCTCGTACGAGGAGATCGACCCGCCCCGCGCCACTCCCACCGTCGGCAACCCGGCACAGCGGCTCGACTACCGCCGCTTCGCCGACGCCACCATCCGGGAGAACTTCCGGATGGAACGGGACATCCTGCACGAGCTCGCCCCCGGCATCCCCGTCACCACCAACTTCATGACCGCGCTCAGCCAGTGCGACTCCCTCGACTACTGGGCCTGGGGCCGCGAGGTCGACCTCGTCACCAACGACCACTACCTCATCACCGACGGCCGCCGCACCCACGTCAACCTCGCCATGGCCGCCGACCTCACCCGCTCCGTCGCCGGCGGCGCGCCCTGGCTGCTCCTGGAGCACTCCACCTCCGGCGTGAACTGGCAGCCCCGCAACCCGGCCAAGCGCCCCGGCGAGATGGCCCGCAACTCCCTCGCCCACGTCGCCCGCGGCTCCGAGGGCGCCATGTTCTTCCAGTGGCGCCAGTCCCGGCGCGGCGCCGAGAAGTTCCACTCAGCGATGGTCCCGCACGGCGGCACCGACACCCGGATCTGGCGGGAGGTCGTCGCCCTCGGCGCCGACGTGGAGGCCCTCGCCGAGGTGCGCGGCACCCGGACCGTCCCGGACGTCGCCATGGTCTGGGACTGGCACTCCTGGTGGGCGCAGAGCCTGGAGTGGCGGCCGAACGAGGCCCACGAGGCCCGCGAGCGCGCCGACAGCTTCTACGAGACCCTCTACGACCGGCACCTCACCGTCGACTTCGCCCACCCCGAGTCCGACCTCTCGGCCTACCCGCTGGTCGTCGTCCCCGCGCTCTACCTCACCACCGAGGCCGCCGGACGGAACCTGCGCGAGTACGTCGAGAACGGCGGCACCCTCGTCGTCTCGTACTTCTCCGGGATCGTCGACGAGCACGACGCCGTGCACCCCGGCGCCTACCCGGGCGCCCTGCGCGAGGTCCTCGGCCTCACCGTGGACGAGTGGTCCCCGCTCCTGGACGACCAGCGCGTGACGGTCACCGGACCGGACGGCGCCACGCTCACCGGCGACGTCTGGACGGAGTTCGTCCGGCCGCGCGGCGCGGAGACCGTGTGGACGTACGCGGACGGTCCGGCCGCCGGCGGGCCCGCCGTCACCCGGCACCGGCTCGGCCGGGGCACCGCCTGGTACGTCTCCACCCGGCTCGACGCGGCCTCGCTCGACGCGATCCTCGCCGCCGCCTGCGCGGACGCCGGAGTCGCCCCGCGCGCCGAACTCCCGCACGACGTGGAGGTCGTGCACCGTGCCGGGGACGCCGGGCAGCGGTACGTCTTCGCGCTGAACCACTCCTCCGAGGACGCCGAGGTGCCGCTGGACGGCTCCGGCACTGAGCTCCTCCACGGCGGTCCGGCGGACGGCAGGCTCACCGTCCCGGCCGGCGCCGTCAGGGTCGTACGCCTCGACGGCTGAGCCCACCCACCTGATCTCCCCGGGGGCGGCCCGCACCCGCTGCGCCGCCCCCGGGCGAGCCGTACCACCGCAAGGACCCACCGCACGACACTCCTCACATCCGCCACCGTCGAAGGGACTCGACGATGCACCCCGTACGCAGCCGCACCCGCCTGCGCGCCACGGCCCTCGCCGCCGCGCTGGGCGCCCTCCTCCTGGCCCCGCTGCCCGCCGCCCAGCACGCCGAAGCGGCCTCCACCCTCACCAACGCCGGCTTCGAGGCCGACGGCACCGGGACCGCCACCCCCTCCGGCTGGTCCACCTACTCCGCCGCCGGCCAGAACGCCGCCTCCTTCACCGAGGCCGGGGGCCACAGCGGCGGCCACCGCCTCACCCACTGGTCCTCCGCCGCGTACAAGGTGGAGACGTACCAGTACCTCTCCGGCCTCACCGACGGCGACTACACACTCAGCGCCTGGGTCCGCTCCGGCGGCGGGCAGAACTCCGCCTACCTCGCCCTGCGCAACTGCGGCTCCGCCGAGCAACGCACCGACCTCCCGGTGACGTCGAGCGGCTGGATACGGATCGTCACCCCGGTCAAGGTCGTCGGCGGAGCCTGCACGATCAGCGTCGACTCCGACGCGAAGGCGGGCAACTGGATCAACGTCGACGACCTGACGTTCACCTCCGGCACGACCGGGCTCATGGTGAAGGGCGTCGACCTCTCCGCGCTGAAGAAGAGCGAGGACCTCGGCGGGACGTACAAGTCGAGTACCGGCGTGACCGGCGACCCGGTCGCCCTCCTCAGGAACTCGGGCGCCAACTACGGGCGCCTCAAGGTGTGGGTGAACCCGGCGGACGGCTACAACGACAAGGCCCGCGTCCTCGCCACCGCCAAGCGGATCAAGGCGCAGGGCATGAAGCTCCTCGTCGACTTCCACTACTCCGACATCTGGGCCGACCCCGGCGCCCAGACCAAGCCCGCCGCCTGGTCGGGGCACTCGTACGCCCAGCTCAAGACGGACGTCTACAACCACACGTACGACGTCCTGAACGCCCTGAAGGCGCAGGGCACCACCGCCGACATGGTGCAGATCGGCAACGAGATCAACACCGGCATGCTCTGGCCCGAGGGCTCCACGAGCAACTGGTCCCAGCTCGCCGGCCTGCTCAAGTCCGGCATCTCCGCCGCCAGGACGGTCTCGTCGGGCACCCAGATCGCGCTGCACCTCGCCAACGGCGGCGACAACGCGCTCTACCGCATGTGGTTCGACAACGCGACGGCGCAGGGCGTGAGTTACGACGTCATCGCGCTCTCCTTCTACGGCTACTGGCACGGCGCCCTGTCCTCGCTCCAGGCCAACCTGGACGACGTCTCGGCGCGGTACGGCAAGAAGGTGATGGTCGCGGAGACCGCGTACCCGTTCCGTCTGGACAGCGAGGACGCCCACGAGAACATCATCGACCTCTCCTCCGAGCTGGTCGCCGGCTACCCGGCGAGCGGCGCGGGCCAGACGGCCTGGCTGCGGGACGTCGTGAACGTCGTCGAGGCGGTGCCGAACGGCCGTGGTCTCGGCGTCGTCTACTGGGAGCCGACCTGGACGGCCGTCGCGGGCAACGGATGGGACCCGGCCGACCCCACCTCGGGCAACGGCTGGGAGAACCAGGCCCTCTTCGACTACGACAGCAGGCTGCTGCCTGCGGCGAGCGTGCTCGCGCACCGCTGACGCACGCCCGAGGGGCGGACCCGGTGACGGGTCCGCCCCTTCCGTGCGCCCGCTCCTACCACTCGGCCAGCGAGCCGTCGTCCCGGCGCCAGGCCGGGTTGCGCCAGCGGTGCCCCACCTCGGCGGCCCGCTCGACCGCCTTCGCGTCGACCTCGATCCCGAGGCCCGGGCCCGTCGGCAGGGCCACGTGTCCGTCCTCGTACCGGAAGACCGAGGGGTCGACGAGGTAGTCGAGCAGGTCGGAGCCGGTGTTGTAGTGGATGCCGAGGCTCTGCTCCTGGATCAGCAGGTTCGGCGCGGCGAAGCCGACCTGGAGACAGGAGGCGAGCGCGATCGGCCCCAGCGGGCAGTGCGGGGCGAGTGACACGTCGTACGCCTCCGCCATCGCGGCGATCCTGCGGACCTCCGAGATGCCGCCCGCGTGCGAGAGGTCGGGCTGCGCCACCGCGATGCCCTGGGCGAGGACCTTCTTGAAGTCCCAGCGGGAGTAGAGCCGTTCGCCGGTCGCGATGGGGATCGAGGTGGAGCGGACGACGTCGCCGATGTGGTCGCTCATCTCGGGGACCACCGGCTCCTCCACGAAGAAGGGCAGGTACGGCTCCAGGAGCGGCAGGACCCGGCGGGCCATCGGCGCGGTGAGACGGCCGTGGAAGTCGATCGCGATGTCGAACTCGTCGCCGACGGCCTCGCGGATGGAGGCGACGCGGTCCACGATCCCCTGCGTGGCGGCCGGGGTGTCGATGAGCCGCAGCTGGGCGGAGGCGTTCATCTTGACGGCGGTGAAGCCCTCGTTCTTGCGGGCCAGTGCCTCGCTCGCGACCTCGTCGGGGCGGTCGCCGCCGATCCAGCTGTACACCCGGGCGCGGTCGCGGACGTTGCCGCCGAGGAGCTGCCACACGGGGACGCCGAGGGCCTTGCCGGTGATGTCCCAGAGGGCCTGGTCGATGCCGGCGACGGCGCTGGAGAGGACCGGGCCGCCGCGGTAGAAGCCGCCCTTGGTGAGGACCTGCCAGTGGTCCTCGATCTTCATCGGGTCCCGGCCGATCAGGTGGTCGGAGAGCTCCTCGACGGCGGCGGCGACGGTGTGGGCGCGCCCCTCGACGACGGGTTCGCCCCAGCCGGTGACGCCCTCGTCGGTGTCGATGCGCAGGAAGCACCAGCGGGGGGCGACGAGGTAGGTGCGCAGGGCGGTGATCTTCACGTGGATTCCTTCTTCACTTGCGGTCCCCTGTCACTTGGAGTCCTTCTTGACGGTCCAGCCGCCGTCGACGACCAGGTCGGTGCCGGTGATGTAGGCGGCGTCGGCGGAGGCGAGGAAGGCGACGGCGGCCGCGACCTCCTCGGGCCGGCCGAGCCGGGCGAGGGCGGTGGCGTCGGCGGAGAGCCGTCGCCCCTCCTCGTCGACCTCGTTCCACACGTCGGTGAGGATCGGGCCCGGCAGCACGGAGTTGAAGCGGACCTCGGGCCCGTACTCGACGGCGAGCTGGCGGACGAGCGCGCACATCCCGCCCTTCGCGGCGGCGTACGCGGCGTAGCCGGGCAGGCCGAAGCCGGCGTGCACGCTGGAGGTGGCGACGAGGCTGCCGCGCTCGGCGCGCAGGTCGTCGAGGAAGACGCGGGTGGCGAAGTAGAGGGCCCGCAGGTTGACGGCCATCTCCCGGTCCCAGGTGGCGACGGGGAGTTCGTGGGCGGCGGCCGTGGTGTGGATGAAGGCGTTGCTGTGGAGGACGCTCACCGGGCCGAAGCGGGCGTGTGCCTCCGCGCGCAGCGCCTTCCAGTCCGCCTCGGAGGAGACGTCGCAGCGGACGTAGGCGGCGCGGCCGCCGCCGGCGCGGATGGCGGCGGCGACGGCCTCGCCCGCCTCGTCGGCGATGTCGGAGACGAGCACCGCCGCGCCCTCGGCGGCGAGCCGGACGGCGCTGGCGGCGCCGATGCCGGAGGCCGCGCCGGTGACGACGGCGGTCTGTCCGGAGAAACGGTTCATGACAGTGGGTTCCTGGCGTTCTGGGGCACGGGTCGGGGTCAGCGGCTGATGTCCTGCGCCGCGAGGCGCACGGGGCGGGATCAGCGGCTGATGTCCTGGGCCGCGAGGAGGTCGAGTTCGGCGCGGCGCGGGAGGCCCTCCCAGTCGCCGGGGACGGAGACGGCGAAGGCTCCGCAGAGGGTGGCGAGGCGGAGGCGTTCCGCCGCCGGGGAGCCGTCGAGGACGGCGGCGAGGTAGCCGGAGACGAAGGCGTCGCCGGCGCCGACGGGGTCGACGGCGGTGACGGGGACGGCGGATCGGAGGTGGAGCCCGCCGTCGACGACCGCGAGGGCTCCCTCGGCGCCGAGCTTCAGGACGGCCTGCCGGGGGCCGAGCCGGGTCAGCGCGCGGGCCATCCGCTCGGGCTCGCCCTCGGGCACGAAGAGGACGGCCTCCTCGGGACCGGCGAACACGATGTCCGCGTACGGGAGGAGGCGGGCGAGCGCGTCGGCGGCCTCCGCCCGGCTCCAGAGCCGTTCGCGGTGGTTGACGTCGAAGGAGACGGTGACCCCGGCGGCGCGGGCGAGCGCGACCGCGTGCTCGACGGCGGCGCGCGCGGTGGCGCTCAACGCCGGGGTGATGCCGGTGACGTGGAGGACCCGGGCTCCGGCGATCCGCTCCTCGTCGAGGTCCTCGGGAGCGAGCCGGGAGCCCGCGAGACCGGCCCGGTAGTAGGTGACGCGGAGCCGGTCGGCGGTGCGGCGCTCGCGGAGCATCAGGCCGGTGGGGGCCGCCGGGTCCGTACGGGCCGTGGAGACGTCGACGCCCTCGGCGCGCAGACCCGCGAGGACCATCGTGCCGGTCGCGTCCGCGCCGACCCGGCCGGTCCAGGCCGCCGGGTGGCCGAGCCGGCTGACGCCGACGGCGACGGTCGCCTCGGCACCGGCCCAGCCGAGCCGCAGGGCGGCGCCGGAGGCGAGGGGCCCGGGCTCGGTGGCGGCGACGACGGCCATGGCCTCGCCGAGGGTGACGAGGGCGGGGGCGGTCGGCCCTGGGGGTGTCGGCGCGGTCATGCGCGTATCCCTTCCAGGAAGGCGGCGGCGCGCTCGGTGAGGGCCGCGAGCGAGCCGCCCTCGCAGGCGTCCCCGACGAGGGGGCTGCCGACGCCCAGGGCGGTGGCCCCGGCGGCGAGGTAGGCGGGGGCGTCGGCGGCGCCGATGCCCCCGGTCGGCACGAGGGGGACGTCGGGCAGCGGGGCGCGGACGGCCTTGAGGTACTCCGGTCCGCCGGTGGCCGCGGGGAAGAGCTTCACCATCGTGGCGCCCGCCCGCCAGGCGGTGAGGATCTCGGTCGGCGTGTACGCGCCGGGCAGCACCGGGACGTCCAGACGGACGGCCTCGGCGATGACCTCGGTGGAGGTGGTCGGGGTGATGAGGTAGGTGGCCCCGGCCTCGACGGCCGCGTGCGCCTCGGCGGGAGTGGTGACCGTGCCGGCGCCGAGGGCGAGTCCGGGCGGGGCGTCGGCGGCGTACTCGCGGAGGGCGTCGAGCGCGCCGGGGGTGGTGAGCGTGAACTCGGCGGCACGGACACCGGACGCCCGGAGGGTGTCGGTGACTTCGGCGAAGCGGTCGGCGGAGGTGGAGCGGAGGATCGCGATGACGGGGACGGCGTCCAGTGCGGCACGCAGCCCGTCGTACGGGGTGGTCATGGCGTGAGGTGCTGCTTCCTTCGAGGTGGGGGCGGGGGCGGGGCGGCCGCGCCCGTCGGGGCGCGCGGCCCTGACGGCCCGGGGACCGGGGGCTAGTGGTCGGCGTACGGCGTGGTCGGGAGGCCCGTCGGCCCCGGGCGGCAGGCGAAGAGGCGGCCCGCGTCGGGTTCGGCGCGCAGCCGGTCCTCGTCGAGGCCGACGGCCGCCGTCGTGATGACCAGGACGTCGAGTCCGGGTCCGGCGAAGGCGCAGCTCGTCACGTGGGAGGCGGGCACCTCCACGCGCGCGTGGAGGGTGCCGTCGGCGTCGTACGCGAGGACTTCGCCGCCTCCCCAGACGGCGACCCAGACCCGGCCCTCGCTGTCGACGGTGAGGCCGTCGGGGACGCCCCGGTCGAGGACGGCGAAGGGGCGGCGGTCGCTCAGGGCGCCGGTCTCCGGGTCGTAGGCGAAGACGTCGACGCGGCCGGTGGGGCTGTCCGCGTAGTAGAGCCGGGTGCCGTCGGGGCTCCAGCCGAGGCCGTTGGAGATGGTGACGGAGTCGAGCAGGGTGACGAGCCCGTCGCGGTCGAGGCGGTAGAGCGCGCCGGCGCCGGGGCTCTCGTCGTACGCCATGGTTCCGGCGAGGAGCCGGCCCGCGGGGTCGACGGCGGCGTCGTTCATGCGGCGCGGGAGGCCGTCGTCGGGGAGGACGGGCGCGGCCAGTTCGACGGCCTCGGTGACGGGCCGGCCGTCCGCCAGGTGCAGGAACGAGGTGCCCGCGGCGGCGAGGAGGGCGCCGGAGGCGCAGGGCAGGACGGCGCCGACGGGCCGGTCGAAGCGGAGGGTGCCGAGGAGCGCGAGGTCGGGCACGTGCGCGTCCGTCGTCAGGGCGGCCCGGTGGACGAGTCCTTCGGGGATGTCCACCCAGAGCAGTTCCTGGCGCCGGGCGTCCCAGACGGGTCCTTCCGTCAGGCGTCCGGGCAGGGGGGAGCAGGGTACGGCCCTGAGGTGGTGCATCTGGCCTCCTCGGTCGGCGACTGGTGCGGCGCGAGAAAAACTACGGGTTCGTCTAACGGTTGTAAATAATGCGCCCTCCTCTTCTTCCAACCCTTCGAATAAGATCCCGGGTGGATGGGCAGGCCGAGCGGAGGACAGCACAGGTGATCAAGCGGACGTCGCAGGAGATTCGCCGCCTCAACCGCTTCGAGGTCCTGCGGCGCTTCTACGCGGGACCGGGCGCGATGAGCCGTCAGGACCTGGCGGCGGCGACCGGGCTCTCCTTCGCCACCGTCGCCAACCTCACCGCCGAGCTCCTGGAGGCCGGCGTCCTCGTCGAGGCGGGCCACGAGGACTCCAGCGGCGGCCGGCCCCGCGCGCGGCTCGCCGTCAACGCCGAGCGGGGCGCGCTGATCGGCGTCGACATCGCCGAGACCTCGGTCCACGCCGAGCTCTTCGACCTGGCCCTGGAGGTCCGGCACTCCGTCGAGCGCCCGCTCCCCCCGGGCGAGGTCCGGCCCGCCGACGTGGTCGAGGAGCTCGCCGCGTGCGTCGAGGAGCTCCTGGACGGCTCCGGCGTGCCCCGCGAGCGGATCCTCGGGGCCGGCGTGAGCGTGCCGGGCATGGTGGAGCGCGAGGGCGGCGTCTCGTCGTACTCCCCGTACTGGTCCTGGCGCGAGGTGCCGCTGCGGTCCCTGCTCGACGAGCGCCTCGGGCTCCCCCTCTGGCTCGACAACCCGCTGCGCGCCAGCACGGTCGCCGAGCTGTGGTTCGGCGCCGGGCGGGAGGTCGACGACCTGGTGGTGGTCACCCTGCGCGCCGGCGTCGGCGCCGGGATCGCGATCGGCGGCCGGCTCTACCGGGGCTTCACCAACAGCGCCGGCGAGTGGGGCCACACCTGCCTCGCCGTCGACGGCCGGCTGTGCACCTGCGGCAACCGGGGCTGCGTGGAGGCGTACGTCAGCACCCGGGGGATCGCCCGGACCTGGCGCGAACTCGCCCCCGACGACACGCGGGCGGCGGGGACGGACGACGCGGCGACGGTCGCCGCCCTGGCCCGTGCGGCGGCGGAGCGGGACCCGGTGGCCGAGGCCGTCGTCGACCGGACCGCGCGCCACCTGGGCGCGGCGGTCGCCAATCTGCTGAACCTGCTGAACCCCCGGGTGCTCGTCCTCGGCAACCAGGTCGTGGACCTGCTCGGCGAGCGCCTGCTGAGCGCCACGTACGAGGCGGTCACCCGGCACGTCCTGCCGCTGCCGCACCGGGCGGCGACCCTGCGGCGCAGCGCGGTGCCGCACAACGCGGTCACACGGGGCGCGGCCGCCTTCGCCCTGGAGGGCTTCCTCGACGACCGGGAGGTCTTCGGCCCGGTCAGCCGCATGCGCCAGCCGCGCGAACGCCGGGACACGGGTGCGTGACGACGGCCGCCGAGGCGGCTCAGCGCCCCGCCCGATACCCCAACCGGGCCGAGAGTTCGCCCGCGCCCCTGACGGCGAGGGCGGTGAGTTCGTTCTCCCGGTCCTCGCTCCAGCGGTGCACCGGCACGGAGACGGACAGCGCCGCGACGACCCGGCCGGAGCGGTCCCGTACGGGTGCGGCGACACAGCTGACGTCGGGGTTGGACTCCTGCTGCTCGACGGCGACCCCGAGGATCCGGATCTCCGCGAGGGCGGCCCGCAGCGCGTCCGGGTCGGTGAGGCTCCGGGGCGTCATGGCGACGAGTTCGCGCCCTTCGAGGCGCTCGTCGAGCTCGTCCTCGGGGAGCGTGGCGAGCAGCATCTTGCCGACGGCCGTGCAGTGGGCGGGCAGCCGGCGGCCGGCCGCCGAGACCATCCGTACCGCATGGGTGGAGTCCACCTTGGCGACGTAGATGACGTCCGTGTCCTCCAGGAGGGCGACGTGGACGGTCTCGCCGCAGGTGTCCGCCACCTCGCGGGCCACTTCCCGGCCCTCGGCCGCGAGGTCGAGCTGCTCCGCGTACCGGCTGCCGAGCTGGTACGTGCGGACGCCGAGCCGGTAGCGGCCGGGCTGTTCCGGCACCGGGACGAGGTAGTTGCGGGCGGTCAGGGTGGTGACCAGCTCGTGGGTGGTGGTGCGCGGCAGCCCGAGCCTGCGGGTGATCTCGGGGGCGGACAGCGTGCCGCCGCCCTCGAGGAAGAGTTCCAGTATGTCGAATGCCCTGGTCACCGCGGGTACGAGTCGTCCCATGGCCCCCCACCTCACGCTCGCGCTGTTCGATATTCCGTACCACGACCGAAATCGCGGACAGAGAGTAGCGCGGGCGCACCCCCGTCGACATCCCCGTGGGCCGCCGCCCACGGTCACGCCACCGTCCCGCCGTCCCGCCGGACGGTGTCCGGCATCGCGAATGGAGCAAGCACCGTGCGCATCACGGGAATCACCACTCATGTCGTCGGCACGCCCTGGCGCAACCTGACGTACGTCCTGGTCCACACGGACGAGGGGCTGACCGGCGTCGGCGAGACCCGCATGCTCGGCCGCACCGACGCCCTGCTCGGGTATCTCCGCGAGGCGGAGGCGAACCACATCGCGGGCTCCGACCCGTTCGCCGTGGAGGATCTCGTCCGGCGCATGAAGTACGGGGACTTCGGGCGGGCCGGCGAGATCGTCATGTCCGGGATCGCGGTGGTGGAGACGGCCTGCTGGGACATCAAGGGCAAGGCGCTCGGCGTGCCCGTCTGGCAGTTGCTCGGCGGGAAGGTCACCGACCGGGTCAAGGCCTATGCCAACGGCTGGTACACCACCGAGCGCACCCCGGAGGCCTACCACGCGGCGGCCCGTGCGGTCGTGGCGCGCGGCTACCGCGCCCTGAAGATCGACCCGTTCGGGAACGGCCACCACGAGCTGGACGCCGAGCGCTCGCGGGAGGCGGTCGCGCTGATCGAGGCCGTCCGGGACGCGGTCGGCCCGGACACCGAGCTCATGGTGGAGATGCACGGCCGCTTCTCCCCCGCGACGGCGGTCCGGCTCGCGCGCGAACTGACGCCGTTCCGGCCCGCCTGGCTGGAGGAGCCGGTGCCGCCGGAGAACCTCAAGGCCCTGCGGAAGGTCGCCGACAAGGTGGACCTGCCGATCGCGACCGGTGAACGGATCCACGACCGGATCGAGTTCCGCGAGCTGTTCGAGTCGCAGGCGGCGGACATCGTGCAGCCCGACGTCGGGCACATCGGCGGCATCCTGGAGGCCAGGAAGCTCGCGGCGACCGCCGAGACCCACTACGTCCTCGTCGCCCCGCACAACGTCGGCGGGTCGGTGCTGACGGCCGCGAGCCTGCAACTCGCCGCCTGTACGCCCAACTTCAAGGTCCTGGAGCATTTCAACGACTTCGCCGACGCGGAGATCAAGAAGGTCGTGCGCGGCGCGCCGGAGGTGGACCCGGAGACCGGCTGCTTCACGGTCTCCCACGCGCCCGGCCTCGGCGTCGAGCTCGACGTGGACGCGGCGGCCGAGTTCCCGCAGCAGCGGGCCCGGTTCGACCTGTGGGCCGAGGGCTGGGAGCGGAGGCGGCCGGCATGAGCCCCGCGTCCAGTCGCGCCGTCGTCGTCGACCGGCCCGGTGAGCACCGGCTCGTCGAGCGGGAGCTCCCCGTCCCCGGCCCGGGCGAGGTCCGCGTGCGGGTCGCCGTCGCCGGGATCTGCATGAGCGACCGGGAACTGTACGAGGGCCGCCGTGCCCCCGGTTACGTCCGCTACCCGGTGGTCCCCGGGCACGAGTGGTCCGGCACCGTCGAGGCCGTCGGGCCCGGCACCGACACGGCGCTGCTCGGCCGGCCGTGCGTCGCCGAGGGCTTCCGGGCCTGCGGGGTGTGCGAGCGGTGCCGGTACGGGGAGACCAGCCTGTGCGCGGCCGGGTACGCGGAGACCGGCTTCACCGAACCGGGCGCCTTCGCCGACCATCTGGTGGTACCCGCCCGGCTGCTGCACCCGCTGCCGGACGGGGTGGACCCGCGGGCCGCGGCCCTGGTCGAACCGGCCGCCATCGTCGCCGCCGCGGTACGGGCGGGGCGGCCGCGGCCGGGCGAGCGGATCGCCGTCGTGGGCGCCGGAACGCTCGGGCTGCTCGCCGTCCAGTGGCTCGCCGCCGCCTCCCCCGCCGAACTGACCGTCGTGGATCCGCGTACCGAACGGGCGGCGCGGGCCCTGGGCTTCGGGGCGGGCCGGACGGTCACCCCGAAGGAGGCGGAGGGCGACGCCGGCCGTTTCG
This sequence comes from Streptomyces sp. TLI_105, assembly GCF_900105415.1. GTDB lineage: Bacteria > Actinomycetota > Actinomycetes > Streptomycetales > Streptomycetaceae > Streptomyces. The sequence goes on from NZ_FNSM01000001.1 coordinate 1,171,867, forward strand.
ACCTGGTCGTCGAGACCGCCGGGGCGCCCACCACGGCGGCCTCCTCCTGCCTGCTGGCCCGCCGGGGCGGCAGGGTGGTGCTCACCGGCATGTTCGGGGCGGGTGCCGTCGGGATCGATCCGGTGCACCTGTCCGTGAGCCAGCTGGAGATCCGCAGCGTCTTCGGCGCCCCTTCGGCCGCCTGGGCCGACGCGGTCCGCGCCCTCTCCCTGGGGCTGCTCGACCCGGCCCCGCTCGTCACCCACGAGTTCCCGCTGGAACGGTTCGGCGAGGCGCTCGCCCTGGTGGGCGGCGGCGACCCGGGCACGGGCAAGGTCCTGCTGCGCCCCTGAGCCCGGTGCCCCGCCCCTCAGTCGGCCTCCGGTTCGGCGAGCAGGTCGTCGGCGAGGGTGAGGCGCGTCTCGGGGAAGTACTCCGCGATCGCCTCGCGCATCATCTCCTCGCCCTCCGGGTCGGGGGTCCCGCACTTCTCCCGCGTCTCGCGGTCGGGCCGGCGGGCGTACGCCACCCAGGTGCCGTCGTCCGCCCGGTGCAGCCGGGAGCCGTAGCTGCCGCACTCCTGGTGGATCGCCATGGTCACCCGGTGCCAGCCGTCGGCGAGCAGTTGCTCCTTGCCCGGCCTCACCCGCCACCGGTACACCACCGCGAACGTCTCTCCGCCCTCCCTCGTCCCGGCCGGCGGCCCGCGCCGCCCCGGGAAGGAGGGAACTATACCGACCAGTTCACCGTCAAGACTGAACGGTTCAGACACTGTGGGGGTCGCGCTCCACGTCGAATCGCTTCGACATCGCGTCGCCCACGGCCTGGACACCTCAACTCCCCCCGCGTTACGGTCGGCTCGGGTCGCCCGAGCGATCACTCGACGGGCCGCGTCGAAGCGATTCACATGGGCGCACCACCGTCCTGGCCGCGGGGAGAACGGATGGTCACCCTTGCCGAGGTTGCCCGGCACGCCGGAGTGTCGGCGAGCACGGTGAGCTACGTCCTCAGCGGCAAGCGGCCCATCTCGGACCCCACCCGGCAGCGGGTGCGGGCCAGCATCGAGCGGCTCGGCCACCAGCCCCACGCGGGCGCCCGCGCGCTGGCCAGCAGCCGGTCCCGGATCATCGCGCTCATGGTGCCGCTGCGCACCGACATGTACGTGCCGGTGATGCTGGAGATCGCGGTCGCCGTCGCCACGACCGCCCGCGCCCACGGCTACGACGTCCTGCTCCTCACCGGCGAGGAGGGCCCGTCGGCGCTTCGCCGGGTCACCGGCAGCGGCCTCGCCGAGGCGGTGATCCTGATGGACGTGCAGCTCGACGACGAGCGACTGCCCGTGCTGCGCGTGGCGGGTCCGCCGTCCGTCCTGGTCGGACTCCCCGCCGATCCGGCCGGGTTGAACTGCGTCGATCTCGACTTCGCGGCGGCCGGCACCCTGTGCGTGGAGCACCTGGCGGGCCTCGGGCACCGGGAGGTCGCGGTGATCGGCGAGTCCCCCGGTGTGTACGCACGGCACACGGGCTTCGCCGAGCGGACCCTGCGCGGGCTGCGGGGCCGGGCGGCCGAGCTGGGCGTCCGGCTGTTGCACCGGCCGTGCGAGGGCGACCACGACGCGGTGGCGGGGGTGCTCGCGCGGATCCTCGACGAACGGCCATGTGGTGGGCGCCGTCGGGGGCGGTGAGGAAGGCGGTGCCCTTGCGGCCGGCCTCGGTGAGGGGCCGTCCGTCGGCGTCGCGGAACTCCAGGGTCCAGGGCTTCGAGCGGTCCAGGCGCAACCGGAGTGGTCCTGAGGCGAGTTCGACGACGGGGCCGTCCTCGTGGACGGTGCCGGACCCGGGGGCGTCCGGGGAGAGGGCGAAGTCCGGGCCCCGGTGGGCCTTTCCGGCGTGGTGGGTGACGCGGACGCCGATGACGCCCTCGGCGGGTGCGTGGCACTCCACGGTCAGGAGGGCCGAGTTCAGGGTGTCGCCGCAGGTGGCGACGTGCTTGACGGAGGCGTGGGCGGTGAAGCGGTCGACTTCCGCGCGCAGATCGCGGACTTCGGTGGCGTACGAGGCGTGGACGCCCTCGCGCATCAGCCAGAAGCCGTCGGTGAACTTCATGCTGGCCCTTGGGACGGGTGGGGACGGGGCTGCTCCGATCCCCCAATAGTTATCCCAGAAAACAAAACCGGGAACCAGACCCCCGGCCGCCGGGCCCTCGATCGAGAAAGCGCTTGCGCGATCCATTGACGAAACACGAACGCCCCCTTAGCTTCATGCCCGTTGCACTTCGTACGTCATATATGAGACGCGATACACGAGATCTGAGAGTGCTCCATGGCCTTCGCCCCCAGCCCCATCCCCTCCCGCACCCAGTACGTCCTGGAAGCGATCAAGCACGACATCCTCACCGGGGGCCTCAGACCCGGCCAGGCGCTCGTGGAGGCCGAGCTCGCCGCGCACTTCGGGGTGTCGAAGACCCCGGTCCGCGAGGCGCTCAAGACCCTCGCGGGCAGCGGGCTCGTGGTGATGAGCCAGTACAAGGGCGTCACGGTCCGGACGGTCGACGCGGACATGGCCCGCGCGGTGTACGACGTGCGCCTGCTCCTGGAGCCCGAGGCCGTCCGCCGCGCCGTCGCCTCCGGCGCCCCGCTCGACGCGGCCGACGAGGCCCTGCGCCGCGCCGCCGGAGCCGAGGACCCGGCCGAACGGTCCCTCGCCAACCGGGACTTCCACCGGGCGCTCTACCTGCCCTGCGGCAATCCGCTGCTCGGCCGGATGCTCGACGAGGTCCGCGACCAGGCGGCCCTGGTCTCCACGGTCGCCTGGGCCGCCGTCCCCTCCTGGGAGCGCGAGGCCGCCGAGCACGCGGAGATCCTGCGCCTCGCCGCCGCGGGCGACGCCGAGGGAGCCGGCAGGGCCGTGCACGACCACATCGCCTCGTTCGTCGAGCGCGCCTTCCCCCAGTCCCCCTTGATCAGCGAATGAGCGAACAGCGAGTGAGCATGGAATTCGAGACGATGAGGGCCGCCCTCGCCGACGTCGTGGCCATCCCGGTCACCCCGTTCGCCGAGGACGGCTCCGTGGACACCGTCGCCCACCGCGCGCTCCTGCGCCGGCTGCTCGACGGCGGGGTCCGCACCCTCACCCCCAACGGCAACACCGGCGAGTTCTACGCCCTCACCCCCGAGGAGCGTCGCTCCCTCACCGAGGCGACCGTCGAGGAGGCCGCCGGCCGCGCCGCGATCCTGGTCGGCGTCGGGCACGACGTGCCGACCGCCGTGGAGGCCGCCCGGCACGCCCGCGCCGCCGGCGCCCACATGGTGATGGTCCACCAGCCCGTCCACCCGTACGTCTCCGAGAGCGGCTGGGTCGACTACCACCGGGCGATCGCCGAGGCCGTGCCCGAACTGGGCGTCGTCCCCTACCTCCGCAACCCGCTGCTGAGCGGGGCCCGGCTCGCCGAGCTCGGCGCCGCCTGCCCCAACGTCGTCGGCGTGAAGTACGCCGTCCCGGACGCGGCCCGGTTCGCCGGCTTCGCGCGGGACGCGGGCCTCGACCGGTTCGTGTGGGTGGCGGGCCTCGCCGAGCCGTACGCGCCCGCGTACTTCGCGGGCGGCGCGACCGGCTTCACCTCCGGTCTGGTCAACGTCTCCCCCGCCCTCTCCCTGGAGATGCTGGCCGCGCTGCGGGCGGGCGACTACCCGACGGCGATGAAGGTGTGGGAGCGGATCCGCCACTTCGAGGAGCTGCGCGCGGCCAACGCGAGCGCCGACAACGTGACCGTGGTGAAGGAGGCCCTCGCCTCGCTCGGCCTGTGCCGCCGCGACATCCGCCCGCCGAGCCGGGAACTCCCGGAGGCGGAGCGGGAAGAGGTGGCGGCGATAGCCGCGGGGTGGCCGATATGAGCAGGCCGGAGAAGCGCCCCGAGGAGGCCCACGCACCCAGCACGGAGAAGCGCCCCGAGGAGCTCCGCAGCCACCAGTGGTACGGCACGGACGGGCTGCGCTCGTTCAGCCACCGCGCCCGCACCCGACAGCTCGGCTATCTGCCCGAGGAGCACCTCGGCAAGCCGGTGATCGCGATCCTCAACACCTGGTCCGACATCAATCCGTGCCACGTCCATCTGCGGGACCGGGCGCAGGCGGTGAAGCGGGGCGTGTGGCAGGCGGGCGGCTTCCCGCTGGAGTTCCCGGTCTCCACCCTGTCGGAGACCTTCCAGAAGCCGACCCCCATGCTCTACCGCAACCTCCTGGCGATGGAGACGGAGGAGCTGCTGCGCTCGTACCCGGTGGACGGGGCGGTGCTCATGGGCGGCTGTGACAAGACGACGCCCGCTCTCCTCATGGGCGCGGCCTCGGTCGACCTGCCGACCGTGTTCGTGCCGGCGGGACCGATGCTGCCGGGTCACTGGCGGGGCGAGACGCTCGGTTCCGGCACCGACATGTGGAAGTACTGGGACGAGAAGCGGGCCGGGACGATCGGCGACTGCGAGATGGCCGAGCTGGAGAACGGCCTCGCCCGCTCCCCCGGCCACTGCATGACGATGGGCACGGCGTCCACGCTCACCGCAGCCGCCGAGACCCTGGGCGTGACCGTGCCGGGCGCCTCCTCGGTGCCCGCGGTGGACTCCGGGCACGACCGGATGGCCGCCGCGTCGGGGCTGCGGATCGTGGAGCTCGTACGGAAGGACGTCAGGCTCTCCCGGATCCTGACCCAGGAGGCGTACGAGGACGCGGCGGCGGCCGTCCTGGCCCTCGGCGGTTCGACCAACGCGGTGATCCATCTGATCGCGATGGCCGGCCGGTCGGGGGTGAAGCTGACGCTCGACGACTTCGACCGGATCGCGCGGACCGTGCCGGTGCTCGCGAACCTGCGGCCGGGCGGGCGGTACCTGATGGAGGACTTCCACTTCGCGGGCGGCATGACCGGCTTCCTGTCCCGGCTCACCGACGTGCTCCACCTGGACCGGCCGACCGTCTCGCACGCCACGCTGCGCGAGCAGCTGGCCGGCGCCCTCGTCCATGACGACGAGGTGATCCGGGAGCGGTCGAGGCCGCTGGCCGCCGAGGGCGGGGTGGCGGTCCTGCGCGGCAACCTCTGCCCCGACGGCGCCGTCATCAAGCACATCGCGGCCGAGCCCCGTCTCCTCCGGCACACTGGGCCCGCGGTCGTCTTCGACGACTACCGGACAATGCAGCGGACCATCGACGACCCGGCGCTCGGGATCACGGCCGAGCACGTGCTCGTGCTGCGCGGCGCGGGCCCCAAGGGCGGGCCGGGGATGCCCGAGTACGGCATGCTGCCCATCCCCCGGTACCTCCTGGAGCAGGGGGTGCGGGACATGGTCCGGATCTCGGACGCCCGGATGAGCGGGACGAGTTACGGGGCGTGCGTGCTGCACGTGGCGCCCGAGTCGCATGTCGGCGGACCCCTCGCCCTCGTCCGCACGGGCGATGCGATCACCCTCGACGTCGCTGCCCGCTCCCTCCACCTGCACGTCACGGACGAGGAGCTTGACAGCCGCAGGGCCGCGTGGACACCGCCGCCGACCCGGTACGAGCGGGGCTACGGCGCGCTCTACATGGAGCACATCTCCCAGGCCGACACCGGCTGCGACTTCGCGTTCCTGGCCCGGCCGGGAGCCACCCCCGATCCGTACGCGGGCTGAGCCCCGCCCGGCCACGCACTCCCCCGCCCCGTCTGTCCGAAATCTCGAACGTCGTTCGCGAAGCGCTTCACCGAGAACGGAGCCGCCGTCATGGCCTCAGCTGTGACCCCTTCACGCCGAGCCGCCGTCGTGGCCTCGGCTGCGCCCCCCTCACGCCGAGCCGCCCTGCCGTACCTGCTGATCGCCCCCGCGGGCCTCCTGATGCTGGGGTTCATCGCGTACCCGGTGCTCAGCGTCTTCTACTACAGCCTGCAGAACCACAACCCCACCAAACCGTGGCGGAACGGCTTCGCCGGCCTGGACAACTTCACGCGGATCCTCACCGACGACCCGCGGTTCTGGGGGACGCTGACCTTCAGTCTCAAGTGGGTCGTCGTGGAGGTGTCCCTCCAGCTCGTCCTCGGGCTCGCGCTCGCGCTCATCGTGAACCAGACCTTCGTCGGCCGCGCGCTGGGCCGGGCCCTGGTCTTCTCGCCCTGGGCGGTGTCGGGCGTGCTCACCTCGGCGATCTGGGTGCTGCTCTACAACTCCCAGACCGGCATCAGCCGTTACCTCGCGGACCTCGGCATGGGCACGTACGGCACGTCCTGGCTCTCCGACACCTCGACCGTCTTCCCGGCGGCGGTCGTCGCCGACCTCTGGCGCGGGGTGCCCTTCTTCGCGATCCTCATCCTGGCCGACCTCCAGTCCGTCCCGAAGGACCTGTACGAGGCGGCCGAGGTCGACGGGGCGAGCAGGCTCCGGCAGTTCCTGCACATCACGCTCCCCCACCTGCGGGACGCGATCGTCCTGTCCACGCTGCTGCGCGCGGTCTGGGAGTTCAACAACGTCGACCTGCTGTACACGCTGACCGGCGGCGGCCCCGCGGGAGAGACGACCACCCTGCCGCTGTACATCGCCCACACCAGCGTCGACGCCCACAACTTCGGTTACGCCTCCGCCCTCACCACGGTGGCGTTCGTGATCCTTCTCTTCTGCTCGACGGTCTATCTGCGCCTGAGCAAGTTCGGAGGCGACGGCAAGTGACAGCCGCGACCCCCCTGACCGCCGTCCCCGCCCGCACGAAGCACAGGGCCTTGGACGAGACACCCCGTTGGCAGATCTACCTGCCGCTCGGGATCTACCTCCTCTTCACCCTCGTTCCCTTCTACTGGATCCTGCTCTTCGCCGTACGGCCCGCCGGCTCGACCTCGCTGCTGCCCTGGCCGATGACGACGGCGCACTTCGAGAAGGTGTGGACCGAGCGGAACTTCGCCGTCTTCTTCCAGAACAGCCTGTTCATCGGCGTGGCGGTGCTCATCAGCACCACCGTCGTCGCCCTGGCCGGCGGATACGCCCTCGCCCGCTTCGACTTCCGGATCAAGAAGGGCTTCATGCTGGCCCTGCTCTGCTCCCAGTTCGTGCCGGGCGCCCTGCTCCTCGTCCCGCTCTTCCAGATCTTCGCCGGGCTGCGGATGATCAACTCCCTCGGCAGCGTCGTCATCGCCGAGACCGTCTTCCAGCTCCCGCTGTCGATGATCCTCATCAGCGGCTTCATCAGGAACGTGCCGTACTCCCTGGAGGAGGCGGCCTGGGTCGACGGCTGCAACCGGTTCCACGCCTTCCGGATCGTCGTCCTGCCGCTGCTGCGGCCCGGTCTGGTCGCCGTCGGCTCCTTCGCCTTCGTGCACGCCTGGAACCACTTCCTCTTCGCCCTGATGTTCCTCAGCAGCCAGGACAAGCAGACCATCCCCGTCGGCCTCAACACCCTCATGGGCGCCGACAGCGTCGACCTCGGCGCGCTCGCGGCGGGCGGCGTCATCGCCGCCGTCCCCGTGGTCGTCGTCTTCGCCTTCATCCAGAAGTGGCTGGTCACCGGCTTCAGCGCGGGGGCGGTGAAGGGATGAGCAGCACCCACACGGACAAGGAAGACATGAACACCGCACGCACCCCGGCCCCGCTGCCGGTCGTCCTCGCCGGCGCCCGCGGCCACGGCCGCAGCCACCTCCTCAACATCCGCCGCCTCGAAGAGCGCGGTCTCGTCCGCCTCGCCGGGGTCTGCGAGCTGCGCCCGCTGCAGGCGGCCGAACTGGACGGCATCGGCGACCCGGAGCAGTCCGCCGACTTCGAGGCGCTCCTCGCCTCCACCGGCGCCCGGATCGCCGTGCTCTCCACCCCCATCCAGACCCACACCGACATGGCGCTCGCCGCCGCCCGGCACGGCGCGCACGTCCTCCTGGAGAAGCCGCCCGCCCCGTCGTACGCCGAGTTCCGCCGGATGGCCGACGGCGTCGAGGCCGCCGGGGTGTCCTGCCAGATCGGCTTCCAGTCGCTCGGCTCGCACGCGGTCCCCGCGATCCGCCGCATGGTGGAGGAGGGCGCGATCGGAGAACTCCTCGGCGTCGGCGCGGCCGGGGCCTGGGTCCGCGACGAGGCGTACTTCCGGCGCGCGCCCTGGGCGGGACACCGGCGGCTCGACGGCGTGGACGTCGTCGACGGGGCCCTCACCAACCCGCTCGCGCACGCCGTCGCCACGGCGCTCGCACTCTCCGGCTCCACCCGCGCCGAGGACGCCCCGCACATCGAGACGGAGCTGCTGCGCGCGAACGCCATCGAGTCCGACGACACCTCGGCCGTGCGGGTCGTGACCTCGGTCGGCACCCACGTCACGGTCGCGGCGACGCTCTGCGCCGAGAAGCCGGCGGAGCCGTACGTGCTCGTCCACGGCAGCCGGGGCCGGATCACCTTCTGGTACCGGCAGGACCGGGTCCTGGTGCAGCGCGCCGGGCACGGCCCCGTGGAGACCGGGTACGGCCGCACCGACCTCCTGGAGAACCTCGTCGCGCACGTCACCGAGGGCGAGCGGCTGTGGGTGCCCCCGGCGGAGACCGGCGCCTTCATGCGGGTCGTCGAGGCGGTACGGACCGCCCCCGAACCCCTGGACGTCCCCGCCGCCCACTGGCGCGCCGAGCCCGGCGAGAGCGGACCGCGCCGGGTCGTCGGGGGCGTCGACGCCCTGGTCGACGCGAGCGCCGACACCCTCCGGCTCTTCTCCGAACTCGGCGCCCCCTGGGCGCCGTCGACCCGGGCGGAGGCCCGATGACCGCCGACACCGCCACCCTCCTGCGCTGCGCGGGCCGCGTCGTCGCCCGCTACACCACCCGGCCCGAGCTCACCGCCGACCGCTCCCCCCGGCCGTACCTCCACCCCGTCACCACCCTCGCCGGGCTGCCCGTGACGGAGACCGTGCCCGAGGACCACCCCCATCACCTCGGGGCGGGCGTCGCCGTGGCCGACGTCGCGGGCCACAACTTCTGGGGCGGGCGCACCTTCGTGCGCGGCCGGGGCTCCGTCGAGCTCGACAACCACGGGACGCAGCGGCACGACGGCTTCAAGCTGTGCGACCCGGACGGCTTCGTGGAGGAGCTGAGCTGGACGGCCGGCGGCGAGCGGCTGCTCCGCGAGCACCGGACGGTGGCGGCCACCGCGCTCACCGACGCCGCCTGGGCGCTCGACCTGACCTTCTCCCTGACCAACGTGTCGGGGCGTGAGCTGTCGATCGGCAGCCCGGCGACGAACGGCCGCCCGGGCGCCGCGTACGGCGGCTTCTTCTGGCGGGCGCCGAAGGAGGCGACGGCGCCGACGGTGTTCGGGGCGGGCACGGACGGCTCGGGCGCGGACGGCTCCGGCGCGGACGGCTCCGGCGCGGACGGCTCCGGCACCGGCAACTGGGGCGCCGACGGCGAGGAGGCCGTGCACGGCGTCGCCGCCGACTGGGTGGCCATGTCCGGCGAGGGCTGGACCCTGGTGTTCGCCGGGGCGACCGCGCAGACCCGTCGCGATCCGTGGTTCGTGCGGGCCGCCGAGTACCCGGGGGTCGGCTCCTCCCTCGCGTACGGGGCGCGGCTCCCGGTGGCGGCCGGGGAGACCTTCGTACGCCGGGTGGTGACCGTGGTCGCCGACGGCCGGCTCGACCGGGCGGGGGCCGCGGCCCTGGTCCGCAAGGCGGTGGCCTCATGAACGCCCTGCCCACCGGCGACCTCGGCGACGGCACGTACCGCAATCCGGTCCTGGCGGCCGACTGGTCGGACCCGGACGTCCTGCGGGTCGGCGAGGACCACTACCTGACCGCGTCCAGCTTCGGCCGCGCCCCCGGGCTGCCCCTGCTGCACTCCCGGGACCTGGTCAACTGGACGCTGGTCGGCCACGCCCTGGAGCGGCTCGAACCGGCCGCGGCGTTCGCCTCGCCCCGGCACGACCGCGGGGTGTGGGCGCCCTCGTTCCGTCACCACGACGGCCGGTTCTGGATCTTCTGGGGCGACCCGGACCACGGGATCTTCCAGGTCAACGCCCCTTCCGTGCGCGGCCCGTGGACCGCGCCGCACCTGGTGAAGGCGGGCCGCGGCCTGATCGACCCCTGCCCGCTGTGGGACGAGGAGACGGGCGAGGCGTATCTCGTGCACGCCCTGGCCAAGTCCCGCGCCGGGGTCAACAACCGGCTGATCGGGCACCGGATGAGCCCGGCCGGCGACAAGGTCCTCGACGAGGGCCGGGTCCTGGTCGACGCCGACCGGATACCCGGCTGGTTCACCCTGGAGGGCCCGAAGCTGTACCGGCACGACGGCCGGTTCTGGATCCTGGCGCCGGCCGGAGGCGTGGCCACCGGCTGGCAGGGCGCCTTCCGCTCGCGGTCGTTCTTCGGCCCGTACGAGGAGCGGACCGTCCTGGCGCAGGGCGACACCGACGTCAACGGCCCGCACCAGGGCGGCTGGGTCCGCACCCAGCACGGCGAGGACTGGTTCCTGCACTTCCAGCAGTCCGGCGCGCACGGCCGGCTCGTCCACCTCCAGCCGATGCGTTGGGGCGCGGACGGCTGGCCGGTGCTCGGCGACGGGGGCGCGCCCGTCCGGGTCCACCGGAAGCCGGACCTGCCGGAGCAGCCGCCCGGGCGCCCCGCGGTGGACGACACCTTCCCCGGCGGGCGGTTCGGCCGACAGTGGCAGTGGACCGCCAACCCGGCCGCGGGCTGGACCGGTCAGCACGCGGGCGACGGCCTGCGCCTCGGCTGTGTGCGTACGGAGCACCTGGACGACCTGCGGAGCGTGCCGCACGTGCTCACCCAGCGGCTGCCGGCCGGGGCGCTGACCGTGGAGGTCGGGCTGCGGCTCGCCGGCGAGGCGCCCGGGGCCCGCGCGGGCCTGGTCGTCCTGGGCGACGCGTACGCCTGGATCGGTCTGGAGCGGGCCCCGGACGGCCAAGCCCGGCTCGTGCACCGCTTCGCCCCGGCCGGCGCCGACCGGGAACGGGACGCGGCGCACGCCCTGCCCGTCCCCGGGGACGAGGTGCTGCTGCGGATCGAGGTCACGGCGGACGCGCGCTGCCGCTTCTCGTACTCCACCGGCGGGGCCGCGGGCCCGGTCCGGCTCGGCCCGGAGTTCGCCGCCACGCCCTGGCGCTGGGTCGGCGCGCTCCTCGGCCTGTTCGCGGGCGCGCCGGCGGGCGCGGGGCACGCCGGGACGGCCGTGTTCTCCGCCTTCCGCGTCACTCCCGCCTGACGTTCCCCTCCTGCACTCCCCCCTCCCCCTCACCCGCAAGACCCGAGAGAAGAGAGCCGACGATGACCATCTTCCCCGGCGGACGGCGCAGAGCCGCCCTCGCCCTCGCCCTGTCCGGTGTCCTCGCCCTGTCCGCCACCGCCTGCGGTGACGACGGCAGCGGCGCGGGCGGCGACAAGGGCACCGAGGGATCGGGCAAGGGAAAGATCACCTTCTGGGACAACAACGGCGGTGTCCGCACCGAGGTCTGGAAGGAGATCATCGCGGACTTCGAGAAGGCGAACCCCGACATCGACGTCGAGTACGTCGGGATCGCCTCCAAGGAGGTCCAGTCCAAGTACGACACCGCCATCCAGGGCGACGGACTGCCGGACGTGGGCGGCGTCGGCGCGGCGATGCTCGCCGGGATCGCCGCGCAGAACGCCCTGGAGCCGCTGGACGCCCGCATCGAGTCGAGCTCGCTCAAGGGGAAGCTGAACCCCGGCATGCTCGCGAGCGTGAAGTCCGCGGGCGGTCAGGGCAAGCTGTTCACCGTCCCCACCTCCGCCAGCAACGGCGTGCTGTACTACCGCACCGATCTGTTCAGGGCCGCGGGTCTGCCGGCGCCCACCACCTGGTCGAAGTTCTACGCGGCGGCCGACAAGCTGACCGCCGTCGACAAGAACCGTTTCGGCTACACGATCCGCGGCGGCGCCGGCTCCATCGCCCAGGCGCTCGACTCCATGTACGGCCAGAGCGGCATCACCAGCTTCTGGAACGGCGACAGGACCACGGTCAACGACCCGAAGAACGTGGCCGCCCTGGAGAAGTACGCGGCGCTGTTCAAGAAGAACACCCCGGCCGCCGACGTCAACAACGACTTCACCAAGATGGTCGCCCAGTGGGACAGCGGCCAGATCGGCATGCTGAACCACAACCTGGGCTCGTACCAGGACCATGTGAAGGCGCTCGGCACGGACAAGTTCCGGGGCATCCCGAACCCGACGCTCGACGACGGCACCCGCGTCCAGGTCTCCAACCCGGTCGACGGCCTCGGCCTCTTCTCGTCGAGCAAGAACAAGGCCGCCGCCTGGAAGTTCATCGAGTTCGCGGCCTCCCACGCCTCCAACAGCAAGTGGAACAGGTCCGCCGGCGCCATCCCCGCCAACACGGAGGCCGCCGCCGACCCGTGGCTCGCGGAGGCCGAGCCGACCAAGCTCGGCGCCGAGGTCCTCTTCAGCGGCAAGGCCACGATCGTGGAGCTGCCCTACTACCTGCCCGACTGGAACACCCTCTCCAAGGCCGACAACGAGCCCGGCTTCCAGAAGGTCCTGCTCGGCAAGTCCACCGCGAAGGAGTTCCTCGACCACCTCGCCGAGCAGCTGAACGCCGCCCAGGCCGAGTGGAAGCAGCAGAACCGGTGAGCGTCGGCCGCCGCGCGGTCGTCACGGCCGGGGCGGGCCTCGCGCTCGCCCTGGCCGGGTCCCCCGCCGCCCGAGCCCAAGGACACCCCCGTATGCGCACCCTGTTCATCGCGGGCGACTCCACGGCCGCCCAGAAGTACGCCGACGCCGCACCGGAGACCGGCTGGGGCATGGCGCTCCCCTTCTTCCTGCACCAGGGCCTGACCGTCGCCAACCACGCCGTCAACGGGCGCAGCACCAAGAGCTTCCTCGACGAGGGACGGCTCGAACCGGTCCTGGCGGCGCTGCGCCCCGGCGACCTGCTCCTGGTCCAGTTCGGCCACAACGACGAGAAGGCCGCCGACCCCGCCCGCTACACCGAGCCGTGGACCACCTACCAGGACAACCTGCGGGTCTTCGTCGAGGGCGCGCGCTCCCGGGGCGCCCTCCCAGTGCTCGCCACCCCCGTGGAGCGGCGGAAGTTCGCCGTGGACGGCACCGCGCTGCGCACCCACGGCGCCTACCCGGCGGCGATGCGGGAGGTGGCCCGGGAGTCGGACGTGCCGCTGCTCGACGTCGAGGCGCTGTCCCTGGCGCTGTGGCAGCGGCTGGGTCCGGAGGCCACGAAGACGTACTTCAACTGGACGGCGACCGAGCAGGACAACACCCACTTCAACCCGCCCGGGGCGATCGAGGTGGCCCGGCTCGTCACCGCCGAGCTGCTCGCCACCCACGTCCTCGCGCCGCGCGAGACGCGCCGCCTGCACGACGAGATCGACCCCGCCCGGATCACCTGGCCCGCTTCCGAGGAGAGCCTCGCATGAACCGACGCAAGCAGCTGGGAGTGGTGGCCGCGGCCGCCCTCGTCCTCACCGTCACCGCGCCGGCCGCCGGTGCGCACGCCGGTCACCGGCCGGCCGCCGACCCGGCCCGCGCGACCCTGCCGGCCGGGGACGGCTGGGCCGCCGCCGACGGCGGCACCACCGGCGGGTCCGCCGCCGACGCCTCCCGGGTCTTCACCGTCACCACCTGGGAGGAGTTCCGGGACGCGCTCGCCGTGCCCGGCACGGAGCCCCGCATCGTGAAGGTGGCCGGCGTCCTGAACGCGACCGCCGCGGGCTGCGCCGCCTTCGAGGCCCCCGGCTACGACTTCGCCCGCTACCTCGCCGACTACGACCCGGCCGTCTGGGGGTACGAGAACGAGGTCAAGGGCCCGCAGGAGGACCTGCGGGCGGCGTCCGCCACGGCACAGGGGCTGGCCGTCAAGGTGAAGGTGCCGGCCAACACCACGGTCCTGGGGGTCGGCAAGCACGCGGCGATCACCGGCGGCAGCCTCCAGGTCACGGGCGTGGACAACGTCGTCGTCCGCAACCTGACCCTGGAGAGCCCGCTCGACTGCTTCCCGCAGTGGGACCCCACGGACGGCGCCACCGGGGCGTGGAACTCCGAGTACGACAGCCTGGCCGTGTACGGCTCCACGCACGTCTGGATCGACCACAACACCTTCACCGACGGCGCCCACCCGGACGGTTCGCTGCCCTCGTACTACGGGGAGGTGTACCAGCAGCACGACGGCGAGCTGGACGTCGTGCGGGGCGCGGACCTCGTCACCGCCTCCTGGAACGTCTTCGCCGACCACGACAAGACCCTGATGATCGGCAACAGCGACAGCGCGGGCGCCACCGACCGGGGCAGGCTGCGCGTCACCCTCCACCACAACCTCTTCGAGGACGTGGTGGAGCGGGCGCCCCGGGTGCGCTTCGGCCGGGTCGACGCGTACAACAACCACTTCGTGGTGGCGAGTTCCGCGTACGTGTACAGCCTCGGCATCGGGCAGGAGTCGCAACTGGTCGCCGAGAAGAACGCGTTCACGCTCGCCGCGGACGTCCCCGCCGGGAAGATCCTGAAGAAGTGGAAGGACGCGCCGGTCACGACCACCGGCAACTACGTCAACGGCAGCCCGGTCGACCTGATCGCCGCGCACAACGCGCAGTACCCCACCGAGCAGCTCCGCGCGGACGCGGGCTGGACGCCCGTCCTGCGCACCCGGGTCGACCACCCGAAGGCCGTCCCCGCCCTCGTCGACCACCACGCGGGCGCCGGCCGCCTCCGCTGAGACCTCCAGGAGGACACGCATGCCCGCGCACCCCACCGGAGCCGAAGGCCCCGGACGCCGCGCCCTGCTCGCCGCCGGTCTCGGCGGCGCCCTCGCCCCGGGCCTGCCGGCCGGGACCGCGACCGCCGCTCCCCGAGCCCCTTTCGGTCGCCTCGGCTCGCCCGCCGACCGGCTCACCCGCCGGACCCGGTACGTCCACCCCGGCGGGCTCGGCGACCACACCACGGTCCAGGCGGCGGTCACGGCGGCCGACGGCCCCGACTGGACGCTGGTGCTCGCCCCCGGCACGTACCGCGAGACGGTCGTCGTCGGCCCCGACCGTACGGACATGACCTGGATCGGCGCGAGCGGGGATCCCCGGGACGTCGTCGTGGTGTACGCCAACGCGGCCGGCACGCCCCGGCCCGGCGGCGGCACCCACGGCACGTCCGGCTCCGCGACCACCACCGTCCAGGCGGACGGCTTCACCGCGCAGGACGTCACCTTCGCCAACGACTTCCTCCGCACGGACCTCCCCGGGAACCCCGGCACCCAGGCCGTCGCGCTGAAGGCGCAGGGCGACCGGTCGGCCTTCTTCCACTGCCGGTTCCTCGGCCACCAGGACACCCTGTACGCCGACTCCCCGACCCTCGCGGCCGTGGCCCGGCAGTACTTCGCGCACTGTCACGTGGAGGGCGACGTCGACTTCGTCTTCGGCCGGGCCCGGGCGGTCTTCGAGCACTGCCGCTTCCGTACGCTGCTCCGGCCGGACCTGGCGGCGGCCCCGTACGGCTTCGTCTTCGCGCCGTCCACGGCCCGGAGCGACCCGTACGGCTTCCTCGCCGCCCGCTGCCGGATCACCGGCGAGGCGCCGGACGGCTTCTACAAGCTGGCCCGGCCCTGGGTGCCGGGCTCCGACCCCACGGCACGGCCGTCGCTCGTGGTCCGGGACAGCTACCTCGGCCCCGGCATCGACGCCGTCGCCCCGTACGCGAACATGCGGGACGCCTACCCGTGGCAGGACCAGCGCTTCGCCGAGTACCGCAACACCGGGCCGGGTGCCGCGATCACGGTCCCGGAGAACCGCCCCCAGCTCGATCCCGCCGGGGCCGGGGCCGTGACCCGGAGGGCGTACCTGGGCGACTGGGCCCCGCGACGGCCCCGCGTCTGACGGGTCGCCCCGGTCCTCACGGACGGAGGAGGGGGAACTCGGCCTCCGCCCAGAGCTCCCGGGGAGCGGCGGGCACGTCGTGCGCGTCGCACTCGTCCGTCCGCCAGACCTTCGGCTGCCCCGGGGCTTCGTCGTACGAGGGCCAGCCCGGGTCTCCGCCGGCGGCGAAGCTGGCCCAGGCGCCCACCATCCGGCGGGCCAGGTCGTGGTCGGCGGGGGTGGGGGCGCCGCCGATGAGGAAGGCCACGCAGTCCTTGTCGACGTTGCCGAAGGCGAAGGGGATGTCCGCGCAGTGCCAGGCCCGCACGACCCCGTGCGGGCCGGTGCGCCGCCGGTCGAAGACGGACTGGAACGTCCGGCCGCCGCCCCGGGCGTGCTGCTCGACGAGCCGCCGGGCGTACTCCCCGAAGAGGAGGTCGCCGAAGACGGTCAGGTAGACGTCGAGCACGGGGGCGTCGGGCAGGGCGGCGCGACAGCCGGCAACGAGTCCGTCGGGAAGTCCGAAGTCCTCGGCGAAACGGTCGAGTTGCTCCTCGGTGGTGACCTTGGCGCTGCTGCCGACGGCGTCGAGCAGCCAGTACTCCTCCGTGGTGCGGCAGACCAGGAGGTCCACGTCCCGGCCCGCACCGGCGGCCAGGCCCGTGAGGGGGTCGACGGGCAGGACGTCTCCGTCCAGGACGGGGGCGTAGAGCGAGGGGTCGTAGTGGCGGGATCCGGAGGCGGGGTCGCGCCGGTACTTCTCGACGGCCCGGTCGGAGGCGGCGAGCAGCGCCTGCGGTGTCGCGGAGGCGAGGCCCTCGGGGGTGGCGGGGCAGCCGGCCGCGGCGGCGACCTCGCGCGTGGTCGCGGCGGCGAGGTCCCGTGGGTAGTGGGGGCTGGCGGGGCTGTGGGCGATGGCGCGGTGGAACAGGCCGCGGGCCCGGTCCATCACCATGAGGCAGGCGATCGACGCCGCCCCCGCGGAGTGACCGGCGACCGTGACGTTGTCGGGGTCGCCGCCGAACGCGGCGATGTTCTCCCGCACCCAGCGCAAGGCCGCGACCTGGTCGAGCAGCCCCCGGTTGTCGGGGAAGGCGGCTTCGTCGGCGTCCGGTATGTGTCCGAACCCCTCGAAGCCGACCCGGTAGTTGAGGGTGACCACGACCAGTCCGGCGCGGGCCAGGGCGTGGCCGTCGAGGTCGGGCTGGGCCGAGGAACCGAAGGTGTAGGCGCCGCCGTGGATCCAGACGAGGACGGGCAGCGAGCCGCCGTCCGGGGCCGGGGTCCAGACGTTGACGGTGAGGACGTCCTCGTCGCCGGGCGACCACACGGGAGAGCCCGGCAGCTCCGCCGTCTGCGGGGCGACGGGGCCGAAGGCCGTGCAGTCCCGCACTCCGGTCCACGCCTCCGCCGGGGCGGGCTCCCGGAACCGGAGGGCGCCGAACGGCGGTGCGGCGTAGGGGATTCCGAGTACGGCGACGACGTCGGAGGACGCCCGGAAGCCCCGTACCGCACCGCTGGTCGTCTTGAAGGTGTCCATGGGCTCAGCTTGCCACCGCGCCCCTGACCGGCACCAACACCAAGATCATGACGATTCACACGCTGTCGATGTCAATGCCGGGACACGGGCGTCAGGGCAGCAGGTCGACGCAGTCGATCGCGGTGCCGGGGCTGAGGAACCCGCTGCCGGAGGAACCGCTGACGATGTTCAGCCTGAGGACGTTGTACTGACTCGGGTCCGTCTTCCAGGCGCTCGCCGGGACGACGTAGGTGAAGGTGTGGTTGTTGCCCCGGTACGAGCCGTTGGTCAGCGACCGGGTCGACGGCTGGGACGGGGGCGAGGGGATCGCGGAGACCCAGTCGTTGACGGTCACCTGCGGGCGGCCGTTGAGGAAGGCCGTCGTGACGCCGATCCGCAGGGCGTGCGCGGCGGCGGCCTGGGCGGCGGTGAGCCTGAAGTACACGAGGACGCCGTCGTTGACGTCCTTCCAGAGGTAGCAGGGGAAGGCGCTCGTCACGGCCCCGCCGTCGACGACCACGTTGCCGGTCCAGGGCGCGGCCCGGACGTCGGCGGGGTGGGCGCGGGTCATGAGGGCCGCGTTCTTGAACGCGCCGGGGGTGCCGTCCCAGTCGCCGATGCGCCAGATCGCGGGCGCGGTGCTCGGGTCGTTGGCGAGGGTGATCGTGTGGAGCGCGGTGACGGCCCCGGCGGTGACGGTCACCGTGCCGGTGTGGACGGCCAGTTCGCCCTTGTACACGGTGAGGGTGTACGTGCCGGGCAGCATGCCCCGGCAGGAGAAGGCGCCGGTTCCGGCGGCGGCGCGGGTCCAGTACTGGGCGTCGGCGTTGGCGAAACCGACGGTGTACGGATGGTCCGCGGCCATGCCGGCGAGGCCGACGCCCGCGACCCGGCCGCGACCCGCCGCGCCGACCCAGTTCGGGATCCCGAGGCCGTCCACCCAGGAGGTGTCGTGGTTCGCGGCGTGGAGCGCCGGGTCGGGTGCGCCGCCGTCGGTGAACGCGAGGACGTACGGCCCCTGGAGGCCGAAGCGCATCGCCTCGGTCTGCGACTGGTTGTAGTGGAGGATCTCGTAGAGCCCGACGCCGAGTTCGTTGGAGTGGCGGAGCAGCGAGCGGTAGAAGGGCCCGCCGGAGGCCTTCTCGTGGTTGGAGCGGACCATCCAGAGGCCGACGGAGCCGGTGGTGTACCCGATGTGGTCGTAGTCCATGACGCGGACGCCCGAGTAGTGCTTGGAGCGGGTCTGCCCGTCGGTCCGCTGCCACACGTCCCCGGCCTCGATGACGGTGTCGGCGCCCTCGACCCAGGAGTCGGGGCCCTCGTTGGGGAAGATCCCCGGCTTGAGGCGGGCGATGAAGCGGGTGGCGGTGACGGAGGTGTCGGCCTTGTCGGTCCACAGGTAGACGTTGTTCAGTCCGGCGCGGGCGGCCAGGTGGTGGCGGAGGGTGCCGTGGACGACGGTGACGAGGACGGTGGAGCCGGTCTGCGCGAGGGACACGGCGGAGGCGCCGAGACCGGACTCGACGTGCGAGTGCTTGCCTCCGTACCCCTCGTACTCCTTGCCCCTGTGGACGAGGGAGGTGAGGTCGCCGGTCGACTTGGACACCTTGAGGACCAGTCCGGCGCCGGTGTCGACGACGTACTGGCCGCCGTCGTCGCTCCAGCCGAACCCGGCGGCCTCGGCGGACCCCCCGACGGCGGCGAGAGCGGCTCCGGCGGCCGCCGCACCGAGGAGGGCACGGCGGCGGAGGGGAGGCGTGGGAGTGTCGTACGGGCTCATCGGGATGCGGCTCCTTCGACGGGCGGTGTGGTCTCCCGTAGGTCGCCGCCGGGTGGCGAAGGGTTGCCGGGGTACGGCCGGGCGGCGAAAGGGATGCCGGAGGCGGCCGGTCACTCCTGGCGGCGCCGCCGGCCGTACGCGACGGTCAGGATCGCGAGGAGCGGGCCCCACAGCACGAGCGGGGCGTAGCAGACGTAGAAGGAGGCCGCCTCCCAACCGCCGGCCTCGCTGGGGAAATCGCCGGACAGCGCCTCGCCGCGGATGGTCGTGCCCATGATCTGGGTGGCGAGGGCCAGCACGGTCCACAGGAGCGTGAGGGCCGTGGCGCCGAGGGCGGCGGGGACGAGCACCGCCACGGGAGGGATCCGGCGGCCGCGCAGGACCGGGACCCAGGCGGGGACGACCTCACCCCAGCGGGCGACGAGACCGATCGCGGTGAACGCGACGGCCTCGGAGAATAGCGAGAGGAAGACGACGTACGCCCGCTCGCCGATGCCGATCCCGGAGTCGAAGGCCGCCGGGAGACGCCAGAGCCCCGCGGGGAGGACGGTGAACGGCACGGCGTAGGCGAGGAGTCGGACGCGCCGGGAGACCCCTGGCACGGTCTCGTGGGCGGCGCGCCAGGCGGCTCGGAACCTTCCCGGGGCCGTCGGTACCCGGTCTTCGCTGCGGGAGGGCGTCTTCATGGCGCGGTCCTCGGTGCCGGGGGCCGGTGGTCGGCCCGTCACCGACGACGATTCCGCCGACGGGGCGCCGACGGATCGCCCGCCGGACCGAACCCCCTCCGCCGCACGGGCGAGAGGGGGCCGGTCCGGAGTCGCGGGTCAGGGCCTGTCCGGAAGACAGGCCCTGACCGTCCTCAGCTCAGCCGGGTGTCCGCGTAGACGGCCATCGCCCGCTGCTGGTACTCGGCGAGGCCGTCGGCGATCCTGTCGAAGTTCTCGCGGAAGCGCGGGTCCTCGACATAGGTCCGGGCCAGACCCCGGTACGCCTCCGCGCACGGGGTCCAGAAGCGGCAGACGCCCTGGTAGTGGGCGTCCACCTCGGCCTGGACCGCCGGGTCGGCGACGGGCGTGCCGGCGGCCATGTGCTCGGCGAAGCGGATCATCTGGGCGGTGACCTCGCGCTGCCACTGCTCGGTGGTCTCGGGGGTCAGCCCTTCGACGGCCTGCCGGGACTGCTCGTACGCCTCCGGCCAGCGCTCCCGCGCCTCGGCCTCGATGGCGGGGTCGGCCTGGAAGCCCTCGAAGAGGTTCTCGGGGCGGTTGATGCTCACCATGTCCTGGTTCTCGCTTTCCTCGAGTTCGGCGATGGTGCGGGCCACCGTGCGGGCCAAGGTGCCGAGCCGGTCCTGCTCCGCGAGCAGCCGGGCGTGGTGCTCTCGCAGGACGGCCACGCGGTCGGCCCCGCTGTCCAGGACCTCCCGGATCTCGCGCAGGCCGAGGTCCAGCTCCCGCATGAGCAGGATCTGCTGGAGGCGCAGCAACTGGGGCTCCTCGTAGTACCGGTGCCCGTCGCCCGCGGTCCACGCGGGCGCGAGCAGGCCGACCTCGTCGTAGTGCCGCAGCGTCCGGGAGGTCACCCCGGACATCCGGGCCACATCCGCGATCGACCAGGCCATGACGGTGTCCTTCCCTCGCCGGGGACCGGTCTCTCCGGCCCCGTACGAAGACCGTAGGAGTTGACGCCGCGTCAACCGCAAGTCGTTCAGGCCCCGCCCCGGGGGCCGAAGCCGCCCCGGAGGGTGGTGCGGCCGCCGTCGGAACCGGTGAGGAGGACGGTGTACGTGTCGGCCGAGGCGTCCCGTACGCCCTCGGCGTGGTTGTACTGGGCGGCGAAGGCGTGGGGGCCGGGCGGCACCGTACGGCCCGGCTTGAGGGTCCACCGGTAGACCAGGGCACGGGGCTCCTCGGTCACCGTGACGGTGAAGTCCTCGGCGGGCCGGGTGCGCCAGTGGCCGGTGCTCACGACGCCGGGGGTGCGGGCGACCCGCAGCTCGACGGTGAGGCCGGCGGCCGGGGACTCCGTCGTCACGGCGAGGTCGCTCTGCGCCCACCAGCGGTTGCTGCCGGGGTCGATCGTGCCGGCCGCCCGTGCCGTCGGGCCGGGCGCGGGCAGGGTGGCGGCGGGCCCGGCGGGCCGGTCGTCCAGGGTGGTCGCCGCGAGGCCGCCGAGGCCGACGACCCCGGCGACGGCCGCGGCGACGACGACGGCCGCCGGCCAGCGGCGACCGGACCACGGGCGCGGCGGCCGGGCCCGGCGCCCGGCCGGGGCGGGCGCGGCCATGCCCCGCTCCACCCGGGCGAGGATGCGGGCGTGGTCGGGCCGGTGCGCGAGCGCTGCCTCCCGCAGCTCGCGGCGGAGCTGTGCCTCGTCCATCAGCGCCTTCCCGCGGCGAGTTCGGTGGCGGCCCGGTCGCCGAGCAGCCGCTGGAGTTCCGCCATGCCCTTGGCCGTCTGGCTCTTGACCGTGCCGACGGAGACGCCGAGCGCGAGGGCGGTGTCGCGTTCGGAGAGGTCGAAGGCGTGCCGGAGCACCACGCAGGCGCGCTTGCGGAAGGGCAGGGCGCGCAGGGCGGTGCGGACGTCGACGACGGCGGGTACGTCCGGGTCCTCGGTGTGCTCCGGGCGCCGGTCCCAGAAGGCCGCGATCCGGCGCCGCTCGCGGACGGTGCCGCGGATGCGGGTGCGGACGAGGTTGGCGACGACGCCCCGGGCGTAGGCGGCGGGGTGGTCGGCGGCGCGGACCCGGTCCCAGCGGTTCCAGAGGGCGAGCATGGCGTCGGCGGCCACGTCGTCGGCGGCGTCGGTCTCGCCGGTCAGCAGATGGGCGAGGCGCGCGAGTTCGGCGTAGTGGCGCTCGAAGAAGGCCCGGAACTCCGTCGCGCTGTCCTCGGCCCCGGCGTCCGCCGTGATCACGAGACCGCGGCGGACGCCGGGCCCGTGCTCGCGCGGGGCGTCAGACGGGGCGCGATGAGCTCCGTGCCCCGCGGGGCCTCGCCCGCCAGGCGCGCGACGAGCCGCTCGACGGCCAGCCGGCCCATCTCCCCGGCCGGTACGGAGACGGAGGTGAGCGGCACGGAGGCGTGCACGGCGACCTGGTCGGGGCAGATGGCGACGACGGACACGTCCTCGGGCACGGCACGGCCCTGGTGGCGCAGGAGCGCGAGGAGCGGCTCGACGGCGGCCTCGTTCTGGACGACGAGGGCCGTGGTGCCGGGGCGCTCCTCGAAGACGCGGGTGACGGCGGCGGCGACGGCCGCGTAGGTGCCCTCGACGGGCCGGTGGAGCAGCCCCACGCCGTGGGCGCCGGCGGCGCCGCGCAGACCGGTGAGGGTGCGGGCGGCGAAGCCCGTGCCCCTCTCGTACACGGCGGGAGGTTCGCCGAGGACGGCGATCCGGGTGTGGCCGAGACCGGCGAGGTGCTCGACGCAGCGGACTCCGGCGGCCTCGAAGTCGAGGTCGACGCAGTCGAGTCCGGTGGCGTCGGCGGCCTCGGTGGTCTCGGCGGGCAGGCCGATGAGGACGGAGGGCCGTTCGGCCTCCTGGAGGCAGGGCAGCCGGGGGTCGTCGAGCCCCACGTCCATGACGACCATGGCGTCGGCGACGGCACTGCCCTCGACGCGGCGGACGGCCTCGGGGCCTTCCTCGCCGGTGAGCAGCAGCACGTCGTAGCCGTGGGAGCGGGCCGTGGTGGTGACGGCCATCGCGATCTCCATCATCACCGGCACGTAGAGGCCGGTGCGGAGCGGCATCATCAGCGCGAGGGTGTTCGTCTGACTGCTGGCGAGGGCGCGGGCGCCGGCGTGCGGCCGGTAGCCGAGGACGTCGATGCTGTGCTGGATGCGCTCGCGGGTGGGCGCGGATATGGGCCGTTTGCCGCTGAGCACGTAGCTGACGGTGCTGGCCGAGACCCCGGCGTGGCGGGCGACATCGGCGAGGGTGACCACGTGCGTGCTCCTGGACGGTTCCCGGTGTTCCGGGCGACCGCCCGACGATTCGGCCCCGACCCTAAGCGGCGGCTCGACGAGCTGTCCAGACGGGCAGCGAGGACTCCGGTGTCCGGGGGCGCGCTCGCCCGTACCCCGGTGGGCGAGCGTCCCGCGGGGGGCGAGGGGCGTCCCCTGCCCGAGCGGGGCCGAGGGCCTGCCGAGGCGGCGACCGGTCGTGACCGCCTCCTGTGAACGTGCGAAGCGCTCCGGCGGATGCTCGAATGGGAGAGGACTGCCTCCGGTCGCGTCCGGCGAGATGCGATACGGATGGGAGCGAGTTTCGGTCAGTTCCTCACCAACCGTGTGCGGAGTGGTCATGAGCGACGAATTCGAGGACATGGGACCGGTGGACTATCTGGTCATCGAGTTCCCCGGCAACCGCATGACGGGCAAGGGGCTGCCCATGCTCCTCGACCTGGTAGACAGAGGCATCGTCCGCATTCTCGATCTCGCGTTCGTCCGGAAGGACACCGACGGCAGTGTGGTCGGCATGGAACTTCGGGACCTCGACGCCGACGGCGAGTTGGACCTGTCCGTGTTCGAGGGTTCCTCATCCGGGCTCCTCGGACAGGACGACTTCGACGAGGCGGGGGCGGCCCTCGAGCCGGGCAATTCCGCCGGCATCCTCGTCTACGAGAACCTCTGGGCCGCCCCCCTCGCGCGGGAACTGCGGCGCGGCGGCGCGCAGCTCGTGGCCGGCGGGCGCATCCCCGTGCAGGCCCTGCTGGCCTCGCTGGACACCGGGGAGGAAGCCGGCGGCAGCGCCGCTGCCTGACGCCGGCGGACGACCGTCTCGGGTGACCGAGAAGGCCGACCCACTCGAAAGCGGTCAAGGAGGACCGACATGCCAGGGCTTCTCAGAGGTGTGGCACGCACCGCGGTGGTGGCCGGGACGGCGACCGCCGTCTCCAACAGGGTCTCGCGACGTCAGGCGGGCCGTTGGGCCCAACAGGACACGGCGGCGGCCGAACAGTACGCACCGCCACCGCCACAGGCCGCGCCTCCCGCACCGGCCGACGACATGAGCAGCAAGATCGACCAGCTCAAGGAACTCGGAAAACTGAAGGAACAAGGCGTACTGACCGAGGAGGAGTTCGCGGTTCAGAAGAGCCGGATCCTCGGCTCCTGACCGCCGGCGCGAGCGTCCCCCGCCCCGAGCGGCTCACGGTTGCCGGGGCGAGGGACGGCGCGGTCGACCGCTCGGAAGCTCGCTGAAGGCAGGGATGCGAGGGCCCTGCGGCAGGAGCTCGGTGACGACGAAGGACAGGACGACGGCCAGCACCACCAGGGCCACCGTCTCGACGTTGCCCAGCAGGAGAACGACCAGGATCACACTGCTCACGGGCAGCCGCAGGGCGGCGGTCACCGAGGCGGCCATGCCGACCGCCATCGCCGGCACAAGGCCCAGGCCCGGCAGCGGGGCCAGCAGGACTCCGGTCGCCCCGCCCAGGAACAGGGCGGGGAAGACGGGGCCGCCGCGAAGGCCGCCCAGACACAGCGTGTACGCGAGCCCCTTGAAGACCAGCACCGCGACGAGGGCGCCCACCGACCACGCGTGGGGATCCCGCGCCAGGTCGGACAGCGTGGCCTCGCCGGACAGAGCCGCCTCCGCCGGCGAGCGACCGGTGGTGACGGCGTAGAGCGTGACGCAGACCGCCGCGCCCGTCGCGCAGAGGACGGTGTTCCGTACGATCCGGCTCACCACGAAGCGCGCCGCGAACCGGCCGCCCACGAGGGTCCCGTGGACGACGAACGCGACAGCGGGCGCCACCACGAGCACCCACAGCACATCCGCCACGTCGAGCGGTGGCGGCTCGGGCAGACCGATGTCCAGGCTTCCCGTCTCCAGTCCCGTCCAGTGGACGAACCCGGTGAAGATCAGCGCTCCCACGCCGCTGGACAGCAGGGCCGGAAGGATCACCGCGAACAGCTGGGGTCCGCCCACCCCGGCCACCTCCATGAGCAGCACGGCGCCGACCACCGGGTTCCCGAAGAGCGCGGAAATGGCCGCCGCCGCCCCTGCGGCGCCGAGCAGCGCCGTGCTCGCCTGCGCCTGCGGTGCCCGGGCCAGGCCGGCGAAGAACAGCGCCAGCCCCCCTCCGAGGGCGATCAACGGTGCCTCGGGCCCCAGGACGGCGCCCAGCGGAAGACCGGCCACCGCGGTGAGGACGACACCGGGCAGCGCCGCCTTCGAGACCCCTTCCGCATGGAGCCCGCCCGCCGGAACGTGCCCGCCCCGGCCGGGAAGGCGTGCGACCACCAGACCGACGACGAGGCCGGCGACCGGCAGCAGGGCGAGCCCCCACCACCAGGGAGCCTGCTTCCAGCCCAGGTCCCTGGGCCAGTCCGTCCAGACGAGCTGCTCGAGCTCGTGCAGCATCACGAGGAACCAGAAGGCGACGAGCGCCACCGGAACGCCGATCAGCCCGGAGAACACCAGACCCTTGCGGTATTCGGGTCGCCGCAGCATGGTCCGCAGCAGGTCGGCTTCCTGGGGCTGGCTTCCCGGAGCGTCCGCCGAGGGGGGCTGCGGTGGGGTTCCGGCGATGGGGTCCTCCTCGGCTCGGCACCACCCCAGGAGGCCAGGTCGGTGAGGCACGGGTGGCGATAGCGGCGCATATGCGGGCGTATATACCGTGCGGGCGGCACGGTTATGCGCGTGCGCATCGATTCCGCGTCGCGACAGCCCCGGAGGGGTCTCCCCGGCCGGGACCGGTTCCCGGCGCGGCCCGTACGTCAGAGCGCGTCCGGGCCGCGCTGTCCCGTGCGTACGCGCACCACCGTCTCCACCGGCACCGCCCACACCTTGCCGTCGCCGATCTTGCCGGTGTGGGCGGCACGGACGATGGCGTCGACGACCGGGTCCGCGTCGGCGTCCTCGACGACGACTTCGATGCGGGCCTTGGGGACCAGGTCCACCCGGTACTCGGCGCCCCGGTACACCTCGGTGTGGCCACGCTGGCGCCCGTAGCCGCTGGCCTCGGTGACCGTGAGCCCGTTGACGCCGAGTTCCTGGAGCGCGTTCTTCACCTCGTCAAGACGGAACGGCTTGACGATCGCGGTGATCAGCTTCATGCGGAGGGCTTCCTGTCCTTGACGGGCGAGGTGACGGGGGACGCGGCGTGCAGCGGCGAGCCGCCGTGGCCGAGCACGCCGTGATCGTAGGCGGTCTCCGCGTGCACCGTCTGGTCGAGTCCCGTCACCTCCTCCTCGGCGGAGGCCCGAAGTCCCATCACCCGGTCGAGAACCTTGCCGATCCCGTAGGTGACGAGGAAGGTGTACGCCGCCACGGCCGCCACCGCGAGGGCCTGCCGACCGAGCTGGGCGAGCCCGCCGCCGTAGAACAGCCCCTCCTTGCCGCCGGTCATCTCCGAGGTCGCGAACAGGCCGATCAGCAGTGTGCCGATGACACCGCCGGCGAAGTGCACGCCCACGACGTCGAGCGAGTCGTCGTACCCGAAGCGGAACTTCCAGGCGACCGCGTACGAGCAGACGACGCCCGCGGCGAGACCGACCGCCGCCGCCCCGGGCATCGCGACGACCCCGCACGCCGGAGTGATCGCCACGAGGCCCGCGACCGCGCCGGACGCCGCGCCGAACGTGGTCGGGTGGCCGTCGCGCCGCTGCTCGACGAAGAGCCAGCCGAGCAGGCCGGTGGACCCGGCGACGAGGGTGTTGAGGAGGGACGCGGCCGCCAGGCCGTTCGCGCCGAGCGCCGAACCGCCGTTGAAGCCGAGCCAGCCGAACCAGAGGAGGCCCGCGCCGAGCAGCACCATCGGCAGGTTGTGCGGCCGCATCGCCTCCTTCTTGAAGCCGATGCGCGGGCCGATCACCAGGCACAGCGCGAGGCCGGACGCGCCCGACGCGATCTCGACGACGAGTCCGCCCGCGAAGTCGAGGGCGCCCAGCGAGTGCGCGATCCAGCCGCCGGGACCCCACACCCAGTGCGCCACGGGAACGTATACGAGCAGCGTCCACACCGGCACGAAGACGAGCCAGCCCGCGAATCTGGTGCGGTCCGCGACCGCGCCGCTGATCAGCGCCGCCGTGATGATCGCGAACGTCAGCTGGAAGGTGCTGAAGAGGAACGTGGGAACCGTGCCGGTGAGGCTGTCCGGACCGATGCCTGCCAGACCGAGGTGCCCCAGGCCGCCGATCAGACCGCCGAAGGCGTCGTCGTCGAACGCGAGCGAGTGACCCGCGACCAGCCAGACCACCGTCACGAGGGCGATCGACACGAAGCTCATCATCAGCATGTTGAGGACGCTCTTCGTACGGACCATGCCCCCGTAGAACAGGGCCAGGCCAGGGGTCATCAGCAGAACGAGCGCGGTGGCGACGAGCAGCCAGGCGGTGTCGCCGGTGTCGAGCCGGGGTACGGCGGCGAGGGGCATCGAAGGTCTCCTCCTACGGTTTGGGGAAGAGCCTCATGGCGGCGCATTTCGCGATGCGTACACGGAAGTTTCCGCCGTGTTTCGCATGGCGCGGATATTGCCGAACCCTCACGTCGCACCCCGCTCCGCCCTGGGGGTCCCCGGACGGAGTCCGGGGAGGGACGACCGCCCGCGACGGGCGGAGGCGGGCCACGACGGGCAGCGGTTAGCGGAAGCGCGCGGGCGGCAGGACGCCCTGGGCTCGTAGGCCGGCCGCGACCAGCGTCGCGTACTCCGCGGCCCCCCGTGCCGACGTGTGGGTGTTGTCCCGCTTCTCCGCCGTCAGGTACAGCCCCTTCGACACCTCGGGCCCCAGCTCCTCGACCCGCGCCTTCGTGAGGGCGGTGAGGTCGATCAGCGGGGTGCCGAGCGAGCCGGCGAGGGCGCGGATCTCGGCGGGGTGGTCGACGCCGAGGCCGTTGACGAGCAGGGCGGTGCCGTTGTTCAGGGTGCCGTCGGCGTTGAACCAGCGGCGGACGACGGGCGTGACGAGGACCGGTTCGCCGCCCCTCGCCCGTACCCGCTCGACAAGAACCGTGAGGTTGGCCCGGTAGGTGGCCGCGTCGGTCTGCTTGTCGTTGTGGGCGAGCTGGATCAGGACGGGGTCGCCGGGCCGGATCTCCGCCTCGACCCGGTCGAAGAGCGCCGGGTTCGCCAGGAAGGTGCCGGTGCTCTCGCCGGAGTCGGCGTGGTTGGCGACGGCGACGCCCCGCGCGAGGTGGACGGGCAGCATCTGACCCCAGCCGGCGTACGGATCGGCCGGCTGGTCGCAGACGGTCGAGTCCCCGACCAGGAAGAGGCGCCGGGCGGCGGGGGCCGGGGTGATCCGGAGCGAGGTCACGCGCGGCGCGGACCCGCCGAGGACGAGGTCGAGGCCCGGGCTGCCGGCGGCTCCGGTGGGCTCGCCCTCCGGCTCGCGGACGTCCACGGTGAAGGAACGCCGGAGCCGCTCCCCCGCTCCGGTGGCGGTCTCGGCGAGCAGGGCCCGCCGGGTCTCGCCGGTGACGGCGGTCGCGCCGGCGGCCCGGCCGCCGAGGGTCACGGTCACGTCGTACGTACCGGGGGCCACGTCGAAGTGGCAGGCGAGCGTCCCGGTGTCCGTGGGGGCGCAGTGGTCGAGGCCCCGGCCGAAGGAGCCGTCCGCGTGGGCGGCGGGTGCGGCGGGTGCGGCGGCGAGCGTCCCGAGCAGGGTCGCCGCCGCGGCGAGGAGTGCGGTCGTGCGCATCGTGGTCCTCTCGGTGCTCACTGGGGAAGGTGGTCGCCGACGAGGGCGAGGTTCTGGATGGCGGCGAGGCCGAACAGGGCGGTGGTGTTGGTGCTGATCCACAGGTGTTCGTAGCCGGGTTCGAGGGCGGCGGAGCCCTGGACGGGGGTCTTGTCCCAGACCATGGCCGCCGTGTAGCCGTCGCTCTTGTCGAACTTGGCCCAGGCCCGCTGGGCGAGCTTGGTGTCGTTCGACCGGGCGGCGGCGTAGGCGTCCAGGCGCGAGTGGCCCTGGAAGAGGAGCAGGGTGCCGAAGTTCTGCCCGTAGCGGGCGGCCTGTTCGGTCTTGGTGGCGTTGAAGTAGCGGCAGTAGTCCAGCCAGGCGCTCTCGAAGGCGGGTATGTCGATGAGGTCGATGAGCTCGGCGCACATCTCGACCAGGCCGAACATGGCGGAGAGGTGGGAGACGCCGACGACGGGCTTGTCGGCGATCGCGAAGCGGCCGGTGTCGAGGTCGTAGAGGCCGGTGCCCTGGACGAAGCCGTTGGGCTGGGCGGCGATCGTCTCCATGGTGGAGCGGAGCCGGGCCTCGGCCTTGGCGGCCTTGGGTCCGCCGCGCTCCCACTCGGTGAGCCAGGCGGCGGCGAGGCCGCTCCAGTCGGTGCCGAAGCCGACGGAGAGGGCGTGCCGGTCGGGGGTGTAGGGCTCGGTGCGGATCTTGCGGATGGGGTCGAGGACGAGGAAGGTCTCGTCGGAGTCGACCTGGTCGTGCATGAGGTCGCCGACGCGTTCGTCGGCGGTGAGGAAGTAGTACGGGCGGCGGTAGACGGCGGTGGAGATGCGCTGCTGCTTGGCGCTGTCGGCGAAGTGCTGGACGCCGTGGCGGGTGCCGAGGCCGGCCCACTTGCCGAGGTGGTAGACGTCGACCTCGCCGGTGTGGCGGGTCATGGCCTCGGCGAAGCGGAAGACGTCGGCGCGGCCGGAGCGCAGGTAGGCGTACCAGAGCCAGAGGTCGGGCGAGAGTTCGGAGTTGTCCCAGGCGTAGCCGCCGACGTCGTACCGCCACTGGTGCCGGTCCTCGTCGTAGGTGTGCATGATGTCGCCGTAGTCCCAGAAGCCGTACCAACGGCGTTGCTCGGCCTGGTCCTTGTAGTAGGTGAAGAGGTAGTCGAGGTGGTCCTCGATCCTCGCCTTCGCCGGGGTGGAGCGGTCGACCGGTGAGAACAGTCCGCCGAACACCCGGGCACGGACGAGGTCCTCGGGGCTCGCGGCGAGCTGCGGCGGGGTGCGGACGGCGGCCGCCTGGGCGACGAGCGTGGCGGCGGTGGGGGTGGCGGCGTTGGCCCAGAACATCAGCTCGCTGGTGCGGGCGATGCCGTAGGGAGTGCCGAAGCCGGGCTCGTGGTCCTCGTAGGTGATGTTGAGGCCTTCGAGCTGCTCGGGGTACGTGTCCTGGCCCATGCCGTCGTGGTAGAAGCGCAGGTCCATGGGCTGGGCCTCGGGCGACCAGAGCCAGAGGGTGACCTCGGCGGCGTCGCCGGCCGCGCCCCGGATGTCGAGCTGGGCGGGGTGCTTCTGCCAGAAGTCCCGCAGGCCGAAGGAGAGTCCGCCGGTCACCCCGCCGACGTAGCCGAAGCCGCCGGCGCGGCGGCCGCCACCGGCCGCGATCCAGCCGTGGCCGGGCCTGGTGCGCTTGCGGAGGGTGAAGCCGTCGGCGGAGAGCTGGGCGAGGGTGTAGTCGCCCCAGGTGGGGACGTACTGCATGCGGGTGGTGACGCGCTGGTCCCAGGTGGCGGGGTCGGGCAGCTTCTCGCCCCTGACCTGCGCCGTGCGGACGGCGGCGCCGGGGTCGCGGCGCAGGCCGGTGACGCCCTGGACGGCCTCGGTGAGGAATCCGGCGCCCTCGCCGGCGATGCGGACGTGCCGGTCGTGGGCGGCGTCGCGCATGGGGACGGTGAAGCGGACGCCGATGCCGCGGATGAAGTCTTTGTTCTGGTCGCCGTCGTACGTGATGGTGTGGACCATACGGAACGACTCGGAGCCCGCGTAGAAGTACAGCCGCACGGAGAACGGCAGCCAACTGCGACTGCCCTTGCGGTGCTTGCCGTCGATCCGCACCACGGCCCGGACGGGACCGGTCTGTTCGACGGTGGCGCCCGAGATCTCGCCGTCGAACCGCTCCCACTTGGCGTTGCCGTGGTCGCCGTCGTCGAGGTCGCCCTGCCGGAGGAGGACGAGGCGGCCGTCGGTGGCGATCTTCACGCCGTCGCGGGTGACGGACTCGACGAGCTTCCCGCCGTCCTTGGAGACGACGGCCCGGACGGTGCCGGTGTCGACGGTGATCCGCCGGTCGGTCTCGGTGACGGACACGGTCTTCGCGCCGGTCACGGGGGCCCCGGGGCCCAGGGTGAACCGCTCGGCCCCCGCCGCCTCGGGGCCGACGGCGTGCGCGGTCCACTTGAGGGAACCGTCGGGCCAACGGGCGGTCGTCCAGGTCTGTACGGGGACGGGGGCGCCGTCGGCGGTGGTCAGCGCGAACGTCCGGTCGGCGGGGTGGACGCCCTTGGGCCAGGCGACGCCGAAGGTCGACCCGGCGGCCGCTCCGAGCCCGCCGGGCTCCAGCCAGGTGACGGTCGCGGGCCGCTCGGCCGCCGGAACCTCGGCGGCCCCGGCGGCCCGCGCGTCCCCGCGCCCGAGGACCCGACTGAACTGGGCGGAGGCGCCTGCGAGGGCGGCGGCCTTGAGGAGGGAACGACGGGGAAGGGGGGACATGGGGCTCCTTTCGGGGACATGCGTGGGGCATGCCTGCGGAAGTGGAAGGTGCGGGGGCCTCGGCCGGCTGGGCCGTGGCGCTACGGAACGACGGGCGGGACCCGGCCCCGAAGCCCTGGGCCGCAGCCCGACGCGCGCTGTGCGGGGCGCGCGCCCGGCGGGGCGGTGTCCTGGCGCGCCCGCCGTGTGGGCTGCGCCCGCTGGCCGGTGCCCCTCCCACCGCCCACCGCCGTGTGGGCAATCGTCCCGCTGGGGCGGGACGGGTGGGCACACGGGACGGCGCCCCTTAGCGGCGCCTCCGCGTTCCGAGCCTGGACCCGCACCACGTGTGCGCCGTACCTGTCGGTGCGGGTTCAGGCTCGGGAGCCTCGGGCGCCGGCAAGGGCGCCGTTCCGTTGTGCCCACCCTCCCCCAAGCTCTCGGCTTCGCTCGAGCAGGGGGGACCCCCTCGCCCCAGCGGAACGCATGCCCACAACGGGGGGCGCGGGGGTGGGCACCGCCCCGGCGGAACGCATGCCCACAACGGGGGGCGGGGGGGTGGGCACCGCCCCAGCGGAACGACTGCCCACAACGGGGGTGCGGGGGTGGGCACCGCCCCGGCGGGCGCGCCCGCAACGGGGGCGGTGGGCACCGTCCCGGCGGAACGACTGCCCACAGCGGGGCGAGCGGGGGTGGGCGGGCACCGCCCCGGTGGAGGAGACGCCCCCAGTGGGCGGCGGGGGCCGCCCGAGGGCCCGGCGCGACGGGAGGGGCCGCGGCCCCGGAGGGGGTCAGGTGGTCGTCGTGGGCATCGCCCCCCGGTGTTCCGCCGCCGAGGTCGAGGCGACCAGGATGCCGAGGGCCGGCAGGGCCAGGGGGGCGGAGAGCCAGGCCGACGCGGCGATCACCGCCAGGCCGCAGACGACGAGGAGCGAACCCGCCGGGTCGCGCAGCGCCCGGCGGGCGGCGGGGCCGAGCAGGGCCCGCCAGCGCAGCCCCGGGCGCCACGCCGTCGCCGCCCGCAGGACGGTGACCGTGAGCCAGAGCGCCGCGAGGATCGCCACGGCGCCCGTCGCCCGTCCGCCCGGCACGGGCAGCGCCCGTACGAGCGTCACGTCGGCGGCCGTCAGGGCGAACGCCGCCACGCAACCGAGGCCCGTCGCCCAGCCCCCGCCCCGCAGCGCCGCGCGCAGGTCGGCGGTGAAGTGCCGCAGGCCGGCGTCCTCGCCGCCCGTCCAGCGCCGCAGGTGCGCCGCGCCGGCCGCGAGCGCCGCCGGGAGGGTGACCAGCGGCAGCGCGGCGACGGCGATCCACACGCCCGCCAACAGGCTCTCGGCGAAGACCGCGAAGCGGGCGAGGAGGCGTTCCCGTCTCATTTGAGCCCCGAGGTGGCCATGCCGTCGATCAGGTACCGCTGGAAGGCGAGGAAGAACGCGATCACCGGGAGCAGCGCCACGAGCGACATCGCGATCATGCCTCCGTAGTTGGCGACGCCGTCCTGGTCGACGAACATCTTCAGGCCCAGCGAGACCGTGTACTTCTCGGGGTCGTTGAGGTAGATCAGCGGCCCCAGGAAGTCGTTCCAGGCGTTGATGAACGTGAAGATCGCGCTGGTGATGAGCGCCGGCCGGCACAGCGGCAGCACGATCGACCAGTACGTCCGCAGGTGCCCGCAGCCGTCGAGGCGCGCCGCCTCGTCGAGTTCCCTCGGCAGTCCGCGCATGAACTGGAGCATCAGGAAGACGAAGAAGGCGTCGGTGGCCAGGTACTTGCCGAGCAGCAACGGCGTGTAGGTGTTGACGAGTTCGAGCTTCTGGAAGAGGACGTACTGCGGGATGAGCAGCACGTGGTACGGCAGCAGCAGCGTGCCGATCATCAGGGTGAACAGGAGCCCCCGGCCGGCGAAGCCGATCTTCGCGAAGGCGTACGCGGCGAGCGAGCTGGAGATCAGTACGCCGATCACCGAACCGACGGCCAGGAAGAGGGAGTTGCCGAAGAAGGTGGAGAGGGGGATGTCGGCGATGCCGTCGGCGAGGCGCCGGTAGTTGTCGGTGACGGGGTCGGTGGGGAGGAGGTTCAGGCTGCCGACGATCTCGTCGTTGGGTTTGAGGGAGCCGCCGATCACCCACACCACGGGGTAGAGGATGACGGCGAGGACGGCCAGGGCACCGAGGTGCCAGGCGAGCGGGCCGAGCGTGCGCGACCTTCCGCCGGTACGCGTGACGGGGCTCATCGGCCCGCCTCCTCGTAGTGCACCCAGCGCCGCTGGGACCAGAACAGGACCGCCGTGACGAGGCCGACGGCGAGCAGCAGCATCCAGGCCATCGCCGAGGCCAGGCCCATCCGGCTGTTCTCGAAGCCCTGGATGTAGAGGTAGCAGGTGTAGACGAGGGTGCCGTCGGCCGGTCCGCAGGCGTTGCCCTGGCTGCCGATGATGTAGGCGGAGCCGAAGATCTGGAAGGAGTGGATGGTCTCCAGGAGCACGTTGAAGAAGAGGACGGGCGAGATCATCGGCAGGGTGATGTGCCAGAACCTCCGCCAGGGGCTCGCCCCGTCGACCTGCGCCGCCTCGTACAGTTCGCGCGGCACCTGTTTGAGTCCGGCGAGGAAGATGACCATGGGGGCGCCGAACTGCCAGACGGTGAGGGCGACCAGGGCGTAGATGATGCGGTCGGGGTCGCCGATCCAGCCGCCGGCCGTCATCCCGAGGAGCTGCTGTGCGCGGTCGACGGCGGCGCCGTCGGAGAAGAGCGCGCGCCAGACGACGGCGATCGAGACGCTGGCCCCGATGAGCGAGGGCGCGTAGAACGCGGCCCGGTAGAAGCCCTGTCCGCGCCGACTCTGGTGGAGCAGCAGGGCGACGCCGAGCGCGGCGGCGAGTTTCAGCGGGGTGCCGATCACCACGTACCGGCCGGTGACCTCGACCGAGGTGCGCCAGCGGGGGTCGGCGAACATCTCGGTGAAGTTGTCGAGGCCGATCCACTTCGGGGCGTCGAAGAGGTTGTAGTCGGTGAAGGCGAAGTAGAGCGAGGCGACCACGGGTCCCGCGGTGAGCAGGAGGAAGCCCGCGATCCAGGGGGACATGAAGAGGTAGCCGGCGAGGTTCTCGCGGCGGGCCCCGTCGGGACGGGAGGAGGCGCGCGAGGGCCTGCCGGTGCGGGAGGAACCGCGCGGGCGCTCGTCTTCCGGCCGGGAGTCCGCCGCTGCGGTCTTCCCGTCGGGCCGGCCGGGCGGAGCGGGGCGGGGTGCGGAGGTCACGGCGGCGTCCATCAGGAGGAGAGCGCCGTCTTCGCCTCGGTGAAGTACTGCTTCACCGCGTCCGCGACGGTCCGGGTGCCCAGGGACATCTCCTCGGAGAGGCGCAGGAAGGCGGCCTCGCAGACGTCGGCGCCGGCCGGGTGGGGGGTGATCGGCTCCAGGACGCGGGACTCGACGAGCTGCTTCTCGTACGCGGCGATCTGCTTGCCGACCTCGTCGGTGGGCACGTACGCCCGGTACTGGGCCTCGGTGGCCGGGACGCCCCGGTCGTAGCCCATGGTCTTCCCGACTTCGGGGTCGTGGACCATGAAGTCGATGAACCGGGCGACTTCCTCGGGGTGCTCGGTGCGCTTCGAGCCGCTGAGCATGAGGGAGCCGAGGTACTGGCCGGTCCTGTGGCCGTCCGTGGTGGGGATGGGTGCGAGGCCGTACCGGCTCTTGCCCTCGGCGGTGTAGCGGACGGCGAAGTTGTCCCAGGTGAACTCGGCGCCCGCGAGTTCGGCGGTGACCGCGGACTTGGGCTTGGCCTGGATGGTCTTCTTCGGGTCGGCGTAGACGCCGGACTTCACGCGCTGGAACGCCTTGGTCCACCAGTCCGTGAGGTCCGCCTCGGTGAAGCCGAGTCCGGAGGTGGTGAAGAAGGCCTTGCCGTGCTGGCGCAGGTAGAGGTCGTACAGGTACATGATCCCGTACGGGCCCGCGTCGCCGGCCCGGCCCTGGCTGTCGTGGATCCTGGCGAGGGCCTCGTGGTACTCGTCCCAGGTCCAGCCGGGCTTCGGGGCGACGCCGGCCCCGGTGAAGACGGCCTGGTCGACGACGAGGGCCATCGAGTTGCTGCCGACGGGTACGCCGAGCAGCTTGCCGTCGACCTCGCCGAACTTCTCCAGGCCGGCCCGGAACCCTTCGAGGCGGAGGTGTCCCGCCTCGGCCTGCTCGCGCAGGTCGAGGAGGACGTTCTTCGCGTCGTACTTGCGCAGGAAGCCGATGGCGTTCTGGAAGACGTCCGGTGCGTTGCCGCCCGAGGCCTGGGTGTTGAACTTCTTCCAGAAGTCGGCGTAGGGCTGGAAGTCGGTCTTGATCCTGATCTTCGGGTGCTTCTTCTCGAAGAGCGCGATCGACTGGTTGATCCGCTTGGCCCGGTCGTCGGAGCCCCACCATGCGTACCGGAGGGTGACGGTGCCGTCCCCGGTTCCGGAGCCGGTGCCGCACCCCGCCGCGGTCAGGCCGAGGGCCGCGATCGAGCCGCCCGCGAGCTTGAGCAGACCTCGACGGTCAACAGTGCCTTGAGTACGCACAGTTCGTCCTCCGCGCGTCATTAGAACGTTTCAGGAAAGCGCTTGCTGGGACAAAGTAGGGTCGCTCGCCAGTCGCGTCAACGCTTCGGACAGGATCTTTCGAAGCGCTTCGAGCAGCGCTACGGGGAGACTGCTCTGAAAGGATTCAACAGAGGGCCCGTCAGGCCAGCCTGATGACGTTCCAGGACATCGGCTCCAGGACCGCCCGCAGCACCCCGTCCGCGAGGCGCGCGCCCTCCACCGCGTGCGGCACGACCCGCTCCGGCTCGTCGAGCGTGTTGCGGGCGTCCGGGTCCGCGTCGGCGAGCGCGCTGTGCTCCACGACCCGGTGCAGGTCGAGACCGCGCAGCGCGACCTCCAGCGAAAGCGGCGCGTTCCGGCCGCGGTTGACCGCGAAGACCGTCACTCCGCCGTCCTCGCCGCGCACGGCCGTGGCGTGCAGCAGCGGGACGTCCCCGAACCGTTCCGTCGGATACGTCGGCGAGGCCACGCGCACGTCGAGGACGGTCCCCCGGCCGTACCGGGAGGCCTGGGCGAAGGGGAAGAAGGTGGTCTGGCGCCAGGCGGGGCCGCCGGGCTCGGTCATGATGGGGGCGATCACGTTGACCAGTTGGGCGAGGCAGGCCACCGCGACCCGGTCGGCGTGGCGCAGCAGCGCGATCAGGAGCGTGCCCACCACGACGGCGTCGGTGACGGTGTAGACGTCCTCCAGGAGGCGCGGGGCCTCCTGCCAGTCCTCCACCGGCTGCGGATCGGGCCGGCGCTGGTACCAGACGTTCCACTCGTCGAAGGAGAGGGTGAGCCTCTTCGGGGACTTCAACCGGGCGCCGACGTGGTCGCAGGTGGCGACGACCTCCTCGATGAAGGCCTCCATGTCGACGGCGGAGGCGAGGAAGGAGTCGCGGTCGCCGTCGGTCTCCTCGTAGTAGGCGTGCAGCGAGACGTGGTCGACGACCTCGTACGTCTCCGCCAGGACGGTGGCCTCCCAGGCGGCGAAGGTCGTCAGGCCGCGCGCCGAGCTTCCGCAGGCGACGAGTTCGAGCCCGGGGTCGATCTGCCGCAGCGCCCGGGCGGTCTGGGCGGCGAGCCGGCCGTACTCCTCGGCGGTCTTCTGGCCGGTCTGCCAGGTGCCGTCCATCTCGTTGCCGAGGCACCACAGGCGGATGCCGAAGGGGTCCTTGTCGCCGTGGGCGATGCGGCGTTCGGAGAGCTCGGTGCCGCCGGGGTGGTTGGCGTACTCGACGAGGTCCATGGCCTCGGTGATGCCCCGGGTGCCGAGGTTGAGCGCCATCATCGGCTCGGCGCCCGGGCCGACCTTCCGGAGGAAGGCCATGAACTCGCTCAGGCCGAAGCGGTTGGTCTCGGTGGACCGCCAGGCGGCGTCGAGCCGGCGCGGCCGCCGCTCGACCGGGCCGACGCCGTCCTCCCAGCGGTATCCGGAGACGAAGTTGCCGCCGGGGTAGCGGAGGGCGGTGACGCCCAGCTCGCGGACGAGCTCCAGGACGTCGGTGCGCAGCCCGTCCTCGTCGGCGGCGGGATGGCCGGGCTCGTGGATGCCGGTGTAGACGCAGCGTCCGAGGTGCTCGACGAAGGAGCCGAAGAGCCGGGGGTCGACGGGGCCGACGGTGAAGTCGGGGTCGAGGGTGAAGCGGGCGGCGGGCTCGGGAAGTGACATGCGAATCCCTCTCGTTCGAGACGTTCGAAATATCGACCAGCGGCCGTATGTCCGAACGAGAAGGTAGGAGCGGAGCCTTCGGCCGTCAATGGATCACCGGCCCCCGGACGTCCGAAGGCCGGGCGGGCCCCTCTCGGGGACCGCCCGGCCTCGTCGTACGCGGAGCCCGCTCTCGCGGGGCGGGCTGTTATTCGAGCAGCTCCGCGTACGAGCCCATGGCCAGGGCGATGTCCGCCTGGGCCCAGAACCGGTGGTAGGTGAAGACGGGGGCGGCGCCGCCCGCCAGGTAGGCCTCGACCTTCGGCCAGGCCGGGTCGTTCTTGTAGAAGGAGCGGATCGAGGCGAAGGTGGAGGAGGAGTTCACCGCGTCGCCGTTCGGCATGGTGCCGGTCCAGCCGCTCGGCACGTACACGGGGTCGTCGAAGCGGTTGTAGTCGGCGCGGGTCTCCGGGACGGCGATGCCCAGCGCGTCCTGGTGGTGGTTCCACATGCCGTCGAGGAGGGCCTTGGCGACGCGCTTGGCCTCGGCGTGGCCGGACTTGGCCGCGTAGTAGGTGAGCGTCTTGGCGTAGGCGGCGGCGACGCCGACGTCGTCGGTGTAGTCGGCGACGGTGACGTGCAGTCCGGCGTTGGCTCCGGGGCTCGTCGCGTTCCAGGTGTCGGGCGCGCCGGACCACTGGAGGGTGGAGGGGACGCGGTAGGTGCCGTCCGGGTTGATCGTGGTCTTCGACAGCGCCCAGGAGACCCACTTGTCGAGGACGGTCTTCGCCTTGGCGTCACCCGTCTGCTGGTAGTACTCGGCGACCCGCTCCATGGACCAGGCCTGGAAGCCGAACCACTGGTTGGACGCGGGGTCGTGGTAGACGGGCTTCTCGTCGTAGTACATGCCGTGGAAGGTGGGGGTGCCGGCCGGCGGGGTGGCGTAGCGGCCCTGCCAGCTGTTGGTGGCGCCGCCCGCGATGGCGCCCTCGTCCGACTGCAGCCAGCGGTAGAACTCCAGCTGCCGGCCGAGGCTGGTCGCCCAGTCGGCCGCGCCCGTCGCCGACTTGGGCTTGAGCGGGGCGTAGGAGCTGAGGGCGTAGGCGGCGAGGGGGTTCTGGTAGCCGCTGTGGTTGTGGCTGGAGCCGATGCGCCAGGACCAGCCGGCCGAGGTGTCGGTGGCACCGCCCCACGCGTAGTACCAGGACAGCAGGTAGTGGGCGCTGTCCTTGCCGGTGCCGGCCGGGCAGGCGGTCGGCCCGACGCAGTTCCCGACCTTCTTGAAGTACTTGTCGAACATGGCGTAGCGCAGGTAGTCGCCCATCTTGGCGGCCTTGCCGACGGTTCCGGCGACCTGCGCGCCCTTGCCCTGCTGCTTGGCCCAGAGGTCGGCCCAGTAGGCGGCCTGGACGGCGCGGGCGTCGGCGTCGGGGGCGTCGGTGAACTTCCACTGCTTGGCGTAGGAGGAGTCTCCGGTGAAGAGGTCCAGGTAGCCGTTCTTCCCGCCGAAGGAGAAGTTGTCGCAGGTGGGGTGGGTGACGGTCTCCCAGACGGACTCCTGCGGGCCGCGCTGGAAGGTGTTGATGTACGAGGGGCCGGTCGCCGTCGGTCCGGCGGAGCACTTCCCGGGCTCGTTGCCGTAGCCGTAGACGTTGTCGACGTCCTGGATCCAGTGCATGCCGTAGATGTCGTCGGTGCCGTAGGCGCTCTTGAGCTCGGCGGCGATCGGGTCGGAGCCCGAGGTCACGCCGGAGTCGAGCTTCGCCGGGTACTGGGAGGGGAGGTCCCACTCGGGGGCGTACGTCGCCGGCTTGGAGGCGTTGTAGGAGGAGGTGGTGGGCTGGTCGGCGTGGGTGGGGATCATGAATTTCTCCATGGTCTCCCAGGCGCCGTTGAACTTGGTCCAGTCGCCGGTGATCTTGCCGTACATGGCCTGGAGCCAGATGAGGTAGCTGTACGCCTCCGAGGTCGTCTCGTGCCCGTGGTCGGGGGCCTCGACGATCAGGGTCTCCACGGAGTGGTACGGGATGCCCTCGGGCGAGAAGTAGCCGTTGGCCGGGTTCGTGATCTTCCCGTGGAGGTCGAGGAAGCGCGCGTCGTACGTGGAGTTCGCGGCCAGCTGGGCGACGGTGACCTCGGCCTTGGCGTGGCCGGGGGCGGTCGCGGTGAAGACGGCGGAGCCGGTGCCGGTGGCCGCGGCGGCGACGGTCACCTTCTGGGCGGTGTTCCAGTTCGCCGGGGTGAAGGTGAGGGTGGCCGGGGTCGCGGTGAGGTTGGTGTTGCCCGAGGTGCGGGCGACGCTCACCGTGACGTTGGCGGTCGGGGCGGTGGAGAGCTTCAGGTCGAAGGTGCCCGTGGCCCCCTGGCGCACGCCGAGCTGGGTCGGCGAGGCGACGAGCGCGGGGCCGGCCGCGACGGTGATGCCGACGGGCGCCGACTCGGCGGAGGCGCCGAGGCTGTCGTAGGCCTTGGCGTAGAGGGAGTGGGCGCCGGTGGCGAGGCCGGCGGCGCTGTAGGTGAAGGGCGCGGTGGTGTCGGTGCCGAGGAGGGTGGTGTCACTGTAGAACTCCACCTTGTTCACGGTGGCGCTGTCGGCCGCGGCGGCGGTGGCGGCGAGCGGCACCGCGTCGCCCTGGGTGTAGACGGCTCCCGGCGCGGGGCTGGTCAGGACCGCGACCGGGGGCTGGTGGGCGCCGGCGCACGTGGTGCCGTTGACGGCGAAGCCGGTCGGGGCCGTGTTGGTCCCGCTGTAGGTGAACTGGGCGCCGGTGGTGAGGGCGGCCCCCGCGGCGAGGGTGCCGTTCCAGGACGCGTTGGTCACCGTGACGTTCTTGCCGGACTGCGACCAGACGCCGCTCCAGCCGTTGGTGAGCTTCTGGTCGCCGGCGTAGGAGTACGTCAGCGTCCAGCCGTTGAGGGGTTCGGCGGCCCGGTTGGTGAGGGTGAGTTCGGCGGTGAAGCCCGAACCCCAGTCGTTGGTCTTGTAGTCGACGCTGCACTGGACGGCGGCGGCCTGGGCCGTCGTGGTGCCGACGGCCGTGAGGCCGAGGGGGAGGGAGAGCGCCGCGGCCAGCGCGGTCAGCTGCCGGCGGGGTCGCGTTCTCGGGCGGAGTCGTGCCATCGGGTGGTTCTCCTCGCGGCTCGGGAGGTCGGGGAAGCGAAGAGCGGGGAGGTGCGACGGTCAAGCTCTGAACCAGTGGGAGCGCTCCCACTGTGCAGTTGGGGCCCAACGCCGTCAAGGTGCGTGAGGAAGTCGAAGCCAAAAGCCGGGGAATTTACCCAACTCCTCTTTTCCTTGGCGCCTGT
Organism: Streptomyces sp. TLI_105; assembly: GCF_900105415.1. Taxonomy (GTDB): domain Bacteria; phylum Actinomycetota; class Actinomycetes; order Streptomycetales; family Streptomycetaceae; genus Streptomyces. Next base: position 1,212,852 of record NZ_FNSM01000001.1, read on the forward strand.
TGGCGCTACGGTCTGCCCCGACCCAGTGGGAGCGATTCCATCCAGTCGGCACACCGTCAGGGGTGTGCCCTCGCTGCGAGGACTCGCTCATGCGACATCCCCCACGTCTGTCCGCGCTGCTCGCAGGAGCGGCGCTCACGATGGCGAGCACCGCTCTCGCCGTCATGGGTACGGCCTCAGGAGCCGCGGCCGCACCCGCCTGCACGGTGGAGTACTCGGTCGTCGGCCAGTGGGCCGGCGGCTATCAGGGCGCCGTGACCGTCACCAACAACAGCGCCGCGCTGAACGGTTGGAGCCTCGGCTTCGACTTCCCGGCCGGCCAGGTGATGAGTCAGGGCTGGGGCGGGAAATGGTCCCAGTCCGGGACGTCCGTCACGGTGGTCAACGAGAGCTGGAACGGCGCGCTCGGCACGGGCGCGAAGATCTCGGCCGGCTTCATCGCCTCCTGGACCGGCACCAACACGGCGCCCACCGCCTTCACGCTCAACGGCACCCCGTGCACCACGGACGCGCCGTCGCCCACGCCCACGCCGACCCCCACGACACCGACCCCCACCCCGACCACCCCGACGACTCCGCCCACCACTCCCCCGACCACCCCGACCCCGGTCACCGGAGCACCCGAACTCGGCGTCTCCGGAAACAGGTTCATCGACCAGAACGGCGCCACCCGCCGTCTCCTCGGCGTCAACCGCTCCGGCGGCGAGTTCATGTGCGTCCAGGGCTACGGCTTCTTCGACGGTCCCGTCGACGACGCCTCCGTCAAGGCGATCGCCGACTGGAAGGCCAACACGGTCCGCATCCCCCTCAACGAGGAGTGCTGGCTCGGCCTCGACAACGTCAAACCCGAGTACCGGGGCGCGAACTACGTCGCCGCCGTCAAGGACCTGGTGGCCAAGGTGCTCGCCCACGGCATGACCCCCGTGGTCGAACTCCACTGGACGCACGGCCAGTACACCGGGAACTCGGCGGGCTGCTCCGACACGCACGCCACCTGCCAGAAGCCGATGCCGGACGCCCAGTACACCCCGGCGTTCTGGACCTCGGTGGCGAACACCTTCAAGAACGACAGGCGGGTCGTCTTCGACCTCTTCAACGAGCCCTACCCGGACCGGGCGACCTCCACCGCGGCACAGGCCTGGTCCTGCTGGCGCGACGGGGGCACCTGCCCCGGCATCGGCTACGAGGTCGCCGGCATGCAGGACCTGGTGGACGCCGTCCGCGCCACGGGGGCGAAGAACCTCGTCCTCGTCCCGGGCCTCGCGTACTCCAACGACCTGAGCCGGTGGCTCACGTACCGCCCCACGGACCCGGCGGGCAATCTGGCCGCCGCCTGGCACGTCTACAACTTCAACACCTGCGCCGACGAGGCGTGCTGGAACGACACCCTCGCCCCGGTGGCCGCCCAGGTTCCCCTCCTCGCGGGCGAGATCGGCGAGAACACCTGCGGACACGCGTTCATCGACCGCGTCATGAAGTGGTTCGACGACCGCGGCCTCTCGTACCTGGGCTGGACCTGGAACACCTGGAACTGCAACTCCGGTCCCGCGCTGATCACTTCGTACGACGGCACCCCCACCGCCTTCGGCATCGGGCTGCGTGACCACCTGCGCGCCCTCAACCCCTGAGAGGAACCCCCACCCATGAGCCGCACCAGCCGCACCGCCCTCCTGGCGGCACTCGGCCTCATCACCGCGACCGGAGCCACCGCCACGGTCTTCGGCACCGCCACCGCCGGCGCCGCCGCACCCGGCTGCAAGGTCGACTACCAGATCACCAACCAGTGGAACACCGGCTTCGGCGCCAACGTGACCGTCACCAACACCGGTGACCCGGTGGCCGCCTGGACCCTGGAGTGGACCTACGGCGGCAACCAGCAGGTCACCCAGGGCTGGAACGCCACCCTCGCCCAGTCCGGCGCCGCCGTCACCGCCAAGAACGTCTCCTACAACGGGACCCTGGCGACGGGCGGCTCCACCTCCTTCGGCTTCAACGGCTCGTACAGCGGCACCAACGCCGTGCCGGCCGCCTTCAAGCTGAACGGCGTCACCTGCAACACCACCACGCCTCCCACGACCCCACCCACCACTCCCCCGACGACCCCTCCCACGACCCCGCCGACCACGCCTCCCACCACCCCGCCGGCCGGCACCAAGGCCGACAACCCGTACGCCGGCGCCAAGGTGTACGTGAATCCCGAGTGGTCCGCGCACGCGGCGGCCGAGCCCGGCGGCACCAAGGTCTCCAACCAGCCCACCGGCATCTGGCTGGACCGGATCGCCGCGATCAACGGTTCGAGCACCTCCATGGGACTGCGCGCCCACCTCGACGAGGCCCTGAAGCAGAAGGGCTCCGGCGAGCTCGTCGTCCAGTTGGTCATCTACGACCTGCCCGGCCGCGACTGCGCCGCGCTCGCCTCCAACGGCGAGCTCGGCCCGACGGAGATCGGCCGCTACAAGACCGAGTACATCGACCCGATCGCCGCGGTCCTCTCCGACTCCAAGTACGCGGGCCTGCGGATCGTCACCACGGTCGAGCTCGACTCGCTGCCCAACCTGGTCACCAACGTCTCCGGGCGTGCCACGGCCACCGCCAACTGCGACGTCATGAAGGCGAACGGCAACTACATCACCGGCGTCGGCTACGCGCTCAAGAAGCTCGGCGCGATCGCCAACGTCTACAACTACCTCGACGCCGGCCACCACGGCTGGCTGGGCTGGGACGACAACTTCGGCCCGTCCGCCGAACTGTTCAAGCAGGCGGCCACGGCGGAGGGCTCCACGCTCTCCAACGTGCACGGCTTCATCGTCAACACCGCCAACTACAGCGCCCTGAAGGAGGATCACTTCACCATCGACGACAGCGTGAACGGCGTCTCCGTACGGCAGTCCAAGTGGGTGGACTGGAACCGGTACACCGACGAGCTGTCGTACGCCCAGGCCATGCGCGCCAAGCTGGTCTCGATCGGCTTCGACCCCAACCTCGGCATGCTGATCGACACCTCCCGCAACGGCTGGGGCGGCACCGCCCGGCCCACCGGACCGGGCGCCACGACCAGCGTCGACACGTACGTGAACGGCGGTCGCTACGACCGGCGCATCAACCCCGGCAACTGGTGCAACCAGTCCGGTGCGGGCCTCGGCGAGCGGCCCCAGGCGGCCCCGGCCGCGGGCATCGACGCGTACGTCTGGATGAAGCCCCCGGGCGAGTCCGACGGCGCCTCCAAGGAGATCCCGAACAACGAGGGCAAGGGCTTCGACCGGATGTGCGACCCGACGTACACGGGCAACGTCCGTAACGGGAACAGCATGTCGGGCGCGCTGCCGGACGCCCCGCTGGCCGGCAAGTGGTTCTCGGCCCAGTTCCAGGAGCTCCTGAAGAACGCCCACCCGGCGCTGTAACACCCCGGCGGGGAGGCCGTAGAACCCGACGGGGAGACGGAGAACGGCCGGACGGGCCACGGACCCCGTCCGGCCGTTCTCCTTCCGCGTCCTCCCCGGCGGTGCGGACGATCACCGCTTCCCCACGCTGTGCATCGCTCGATTCGACCGGACCAGGGGTGGGGATCCGCATGGCGGGACGGACACAGGGGGAACGCGACGGCGGGGCGGCGGAGCCGTCCGGACGGCGAGGAGGGCTGGGCTGCCTCCTGACCGCCGTCGGTCTCCTGCTCGCGCTCGTCGCCGGCATCGGCTGGGCGTTCCTGGAGCCCATGGGCTACTGGCCGGGGTCGTCGATGACGACGGCCTGGACGGCGCGGAGCGACACGGACGGGACCCCGCCGAAAAACGCCCCGGACCGCACCTGGCTCATCGGCGACACCGTCGTGCGCGGCGGCCCTGACGGCGTCCGCGCCTTCCGCGCCGGATCCGGCGCGGAGCGCTGGCAGTACGCCCCTCCCCGCCTCACCGACCTCTGCGCGCTCAGCCCCACGGTCGACGGTTCGGTGGCGCTGGTCGCCCGCACCGGGCGCGACGGGGGCTGCGCCACCGTCGCCGCGCTCGACCTCGAGAACGGCCGCGAACTGTGGCACACGTCCCGGGTCCCGGCGCTCCGCACCCCCTCCGAGAGGGACATCTTCGGTCTGCGGCCCGACGGCCCGGGCGTCGGCGTCGGCGGCGCCCTCACCGTCGCCGGCGGACTCGGCGTCGTCCTCGAGGAGGGGCGTGGCGCGCCCGCCCTCCGGGCCCTCGAACTGCGCACCGGCGCGGCGCGCTGGACGGCGGCCGTGCCGAAGGGCTGCGTCCCCGGCGTGTCGGCCGCCGGCCCGAAGCAGATCGTCACCGTCCTCACCTGCCGTGACGAGATGAAGGTGGCCGCCTTCGATCCGGCGGACGGCTCGGCGCGGTGGGCCGTCCCGCTCGACGCCCGTCGTGGCGTCCCCACCGGGTCGATCGTGACGGTCGTGTCCGCCGAGCCGATCGTGCTGCGGATCGACGCCCGAGACCTCCTCGTCTTCGGGCCGGACGGCACCCCCGGTCCGCGGATCGAGCCGGTCGGCCCGCCCCACAGGCTGGACGGCGGCGACGTGGCCGTCTCGGACGGTCGGGTCTTCAACCTCACGAGCGGCGGCCGGTGGGGACGTGTCGTCGCCCACGACCTGGCCTCCGGCGACAAGCTGTGGGAGGAGGACCTGGGCGGCGCCGCCTACACCCTCGGCGGGCTGCACGCGGAGGCCGGCCGGGTCATGGCGCTGAAGACCTCCGCCCGGTCCGGCGACGTCCTGTACACCCTCGACGCCGCCACCGGCGACGAGGAGGAACGCGTCTTCCGCGACCTGGAGGCCCCGGCCCGGGAAGTGCTTCCGTACGGGGAGCTGCTCATCGCCGTCCACCCGGGCGGCGGCACCCTGTCCCTCTCCGCGTACGAGCCGTGGTGACGGAGGCCCCGGCCGCCGGGGCCGGGAGGGCCGTCAGCAGGACCCCCGCACCACCAGCTCCGTGGGAAGGACCCTGCTCGGCCGGTCCGGGGTGCCGGCCACGTCCTGGATCAGCATCCGCGCCATGGTGCGGCCCATCTCCTCGATGGGCTGTCGCACGCTCGTCAGCGGCGGGTCCATGAGCCGGGCGACCGGCGAGTCGTCGACGCCGACGAGGGCCACGTCCTCCGGGACCCGGCGGCCCGCCTCGCGCAGGACGCTCCGCGCGCCGGCCGCCATCACGTCGGAGGCGGCGAAGACGGCGTCCAGGTCGGGCCGGCGGTCCAGGAGCTCCCGCATGGCCTGCCGGCCGCCCTCCTCGGTGAAGTCGCCGTTGGCGACGAGCGTCTCGTCGGGCGTGAGTCCGGCCTCCGTGAGGCCCGCCCGGTAGCCGCCGAGCCGGGCCCGCGCCACGTACATGTCGAGGGGGCCGGTGACGGTCGCGATACGGCTCCGGCCGCGCCCCACCAGGTGGGCGACGGCCGTCCGTCCGGCGCCGATGTTGTCGGAGTCCACGTACGGCACGGGCTCGGCCTCGGTGCGGCGGCCGTTCAGCACGACCGGGAGGCCCAGTTCCCTGATGCGGTCGGGCAGCGGGTCGTCGCCGTGGACCGAGGCGAGCAGCACCCCGTCGACGCGCTGGGCGGCGAGGTACTGCTCGAAGCGCTGTCGCTCCTGCTCGCTGCGGACCAGGGTGAGCAGGAGCTGCTTGTCGGCCTCGGCGAGCTCGGCGCTGACCCCGCGGATGAGGTCGAGGAAGTAGGGCTCGGCGAAGAGCCGGGCCTCGGCCTCGGGGATGACGAGCGCGATCGCGTCGGTGCGGCTGCCCGCCAGGGCGCGGGCCGCCTGGTTGGGTACGTAGCCGAGTTCGGCGACGGCTCGGGCGACGGCCGTCCTGGTCCGCTCGCTCACCCGGGGGGAGCCGTTGATGACCCGGGAGACCGTGCCCCGGCCGACCCCGGCCCTGGCCGCGACCTGTTCCAGGGTGGGTCTGCCGCTCTGCCGTCCGTTCACGACTCCCGAACTCCCCTCGTAGGACAACGCGCCGCTCACCTGCCCGGATGACCGCCCAGGCTGATGGGAGCGCTCCCACACTAGTCCACGGCCACCCCGCCGCGCCACGCGCCCGCGTTCAGGAGATGACGGCCCGACACCTCGCCGAAGGCCGCGAAACCCCCGGAAAACCTTCCGGTAACGAATCCGTGTTCATGTCTTGACACTCACACCCGCCAGGCAGCAACCTTCCGGCAACGACGTGGGAGCGCTCCCATCGGGACGCGACACAGCCTTGCATCAGGTCCTGGCGGGCGCCGCCGAGCCGCGATCGGCCGGCCGGGCCTCTTGGCGCACAAAGAGCACCACCTTGGACGAGGAGAGTGGAATGCGCACTTCCAGCAGCAGACGCGGACGCCGTGCGGCGATCGCGGCGGTCGCCGTCGTCGTGACCGGCACGACCCTGCTCACCGGTTGCGGCAGCGACGAGGACGACGGCGCCGGCAAGGACGGCCAGGGCGCCGGGAAGATCACGCTGCGGGTCGGGACCTTCGGTTCCTTCGGCTACGACAACAAGACCGGCGCCAAGCTCTACGCCGAGTACGAGCGGCTCCACCCGAACATCAAGATCGAGGAGTCGAACGTCTCCGACGGCCAGAAGTACTGGGACACGCTGAAGCTGCGCCTCACCCAGAACAGCGGCGTCGCCGACATCCAGGCCGTCGAGGTGGGCTACATCGCCGAGGCGACCGGCACCGCCATGGCGAACAAGTGGGTCGACCTGAGCAAGGAGGGCGGCGCGAACCTCGGCGCCTTCCTCGACTGGAAGGTCAAGCAGGCGACGACGGCCGACGGCAAGGTCATCGGCCTCGGCACCGACATCGGCCCCATGGCCATCTGCTACAACAAGGAGCTCTTCGCCAAGGCCAAGCTGCCCACCGCCCGCGAGGAGGTCGCCAGGCTGTGGGCCGGCGACTGGTCCAAGTTCCTCGCGACCGGCGAGAGGTACAAGGCGGCCGCGCCCGCCGGCACCGCCTTCCACGACTCCGCGAGCGGCCTGTTCAACGCCGTCGTCTCCAGCGACCCGGTGCAGTACGCCAACGCGAGCGGCGAGCTCGACTGGGAGAACAGCCCCGGCGTGAAGAAGGCCTGGGAGACCGCCGTGAAGGCGGCCCAGGGCGGACTCACCGCCAAGCTGCGCCAGTTCGACGAGAAGGGCACGTGGAACGCGGCCTTCAAGAACTCGAAGTTCGCCACGGTCGCCTGCCCGAGCTGGATGACCGGCATCATCAAGGACCAGGCCGGTCCCGCCAACCAGGGCAAGTGGGACATCGCCGCGCCGCCGGTCGCCGGGAACTGGGGCGGCGCCTTCCTCGCCGTGCCGAAGGCCGGCAAGCACACCAAGGAGGCCGCCGAGCTCGCCGCCTGGCTGACCGCCCCGGCGCAGCACGCCAAGGTCTTCGCGGTCAACGGCAACATGCCCTCGTCCAAGGACACGCTGCTCTCCGCCGCGGTCCAGGAGGCGAAGCTGCCGTACTTCGGCGACACGCCGGTCGGCAAGATCTTCTCCAGCGCGGCGGTCGGCATCCACCCCGCCGTCATCAGCCGCTACGACGGCCAGGTGAAGACCTTCCTCACCGACAACGGCATCCTCGACATCGAGCAGCGCGGCACCGACCCGGCCAAGGCCTGGGAGAACGTCAAGAAGCTGGTCGACGACAAGATCGACCACTAGGCCCCGTCCGGAAAGTCCCCCCTGGGCCGCGGCGTCTGGCCCGCACGCTCGCCGCGTTGCCGAAACGCCCTGGTAGCTCCGCTACGAAGGCACCCCGGCGCCTTGCGATCGCACGCACCAGACCCCGCGGCCCCTGCCCTCCGGGCAGACGGCGCTACTTTCCGGACACGGCCTAGCGGGGGCGCCTGCCGGTCCGTCGTCGCCTGCGGGCGGCGGACCGGCACCGTCCGCACCACCGCACGCATCGACCTGGAAGGACGCCCCCGTGGCCACCTCCGTTCGGGCGAAGCGGGCCGGCTCCCCGCCGCCCGTCGCACCGCCCTCCTCCCCCGACGGCCCCCGCGGCCGCCGTGCCGCCCCGGGCGGCTGGCGCAGCGCGCTCTACCGCTGGGACATCAAGGCGATCCCGTACGTCTTCATCGCCCCCTTCTTCCTCACCTTCGCGGCCTTCGGGCTCTTCCCGCTGCTCTACACCGGCTGGCTCTCGCTGAACCGGGTCGAGCTCGGCGGCGATCCGACGTGGAAGGGCCTGGAGAACTACACCGACCTCGCGACCAGCGAGTTCTTCTGGAACGCGCTCCTCAACACCTTCACCATCGGGGTGATATCGACCGTTCCGCAGCTGCTCATGGCCCTGGGCCTGGCGCACCTGCTCAACTACAGGCTCCGCGGCCGGGGCTTCTTCCGGGTCGCGATCCTCGCCCCGTACGCCACCTCGATCGCGGCGGCGACCCTGGTCTTCGCCCAGCTGTTCAACACCGACTACGGCATGATCAACGGCCTCCTCGGCTGGATCGGCGTCGACCCGGTGGACTGGGAGTCGTCCAAGTGGCCGGCGCAGATCGCGATCTCGGTGATCGTCACCTGGCGCTGGACCGGCTACAACGCGCTGATCTACCTGGCCGCGATGCAGGCCGTGCCGCAGGACCTCTACGAGGCGGCCTCGCTCGACGGGGCCTCGCGCTGGCGGCAGTTCACCAGCGTCACCATCCCGTCGATCCGGCCGACGATCCTCTTCACGATCATCGTCTCCACCATCGGCGCGACCCAGCTGTTCGGCGAGCCGATGCTCTTCGGCGGCAGCGTCGGCATCAGCGGCGGCAGCGGCAACCAGTTCCAGACGCTGAGCCTGCTGATGTACGAGAAGGGCTGGGTGACCGGCGCGCTCGGACAGGCCTCCGCGATCGCCTGGGTCATGCTCCTGCTCCTCCTCCTGATCGGCGGCGTCCAGGCGCTGGTCTCCCGCCGCGACCGCACGAAGCTGGGGGGATGACCTCATGGCCCGCACACTCGACACGACGCCGATCGCGGCCGAGGTCCCGGCGGCCCGGCCGGGGCGTCGCTTCCGCCAGTCGGCCGGCCGTCAGCACCACGCGGGGCCGGTGACGTACGTCCTGCTCGTCGTCGCCGCGTTCGTCTCGCTCTTCCCGCTGTACTGGAACGTGGTCGCCGCCTCCCACACCGGCGAGCGGGTCGTGGAGGCCCCGGCGCCGCTGCTGCCCGGCAAGCGGCTCCTGGACAACCTGAGCTTCGCCTGGAACCAGGTCGACATGGGCGAGGCGCTGGTCAACACCACGATCGTGGCGAGCCTGGTGGCGCTGTCCACCGTGCTGTTCTCCACGCTCGCCGGCTTCGCCTTCGCCAAACTCCCCTTCCGGGGCCGGGGCATGCTGCTCTCGCTGGTGGTCGCCACGATGACGATCCCGCCGCAGCTCAGCGTCATCCCGCTGTACCAGATCATCACGGACCTCGGCTGGTTCGACCAGCTCCAGTCGGTCGTGCTGCCCTCGCTGGTCGCCGCCTTCGGCGTGTTCTTCATGCGCCAGTTCCTGCTGGAGGCGCTGCCGATGGAGCTGGTGGAGGCGGCCCGGATGGACGGGGCGCACAGCCTCCGGATCATCTGGCACGTGGTCTTCCCCGTGGCCAGGCCGGCCATGGCCGTGCTCGGCATGCTGGTCTTCGTCCAGGCCTGGAACGACTTCTTCTGGCCGTTCATCGCGCTCACCCCGGACGGCAGCCCCACCCTGCAGGTGGCGCTCGCCGGCCTCGGCGCGGGCAACCACACCGTGGACCACGCCGTGGTGCTGACCGGTGCCCTGATCTCCACCGTGCCGCTGCTGCTGGTCTTCGCCTTCCTCGGCAAGCACATCGTCGGCGGCATCACGGCCGGCGCCGTCAAGAGCTGACCGGCCGCGCCGATCCCCCCCCGTACCGAACGTACCTTTCCCGTAACCGTGTTGGGAGCCCCCTCCTATGACCGCGCCCGAAACCCGGCCGCTCACCGCCGTCCGCTCGTTCCCCGCCGACTTCCTGTGGGGCGCGGCCACCGCCGCGTACCAGATCGAGGGAGCGGCGGCGGAGGACGGCCGTACCCCCTCCATCTGGGACACCTTCTCGCACACCCCCGGCAAGGTCTTCGAGGGCCACACCGGTGACGTGGCCGTCGACCACTACCACCGGTTCCGCGAGGACGTCGGGATCATGGCCGAACTCGGCCTGAACGCCTACCGGTTCTCCGTCTCCTGGTCCCGCGTCCAGCCCACCGGCCGGGGTCCGGCCGTCCAGCAGGGACTCGACTTCTACCGGCGGCTCGTCGACGAACTCCTCGCGGCCGGGATCGAGCCGGCGCTGACCCTCTACCACTGGGACCTGCCGCAGGAGTTGGAGGACGCGGGCGGCTGGCCGGAGCGGGCGACCGCCGAGCGGTTCGCCGAGTACGCGGGGATCGTCGCCGCGGCCGTCGGCGACCGGGTGAAGCGGTGGACCACGCTCAACGAGCCCTGGTGCAGCGCCTTCCTGGGGTACGGCTCCGGGGTGCACGCGCCGGGCCGGACCGATCCGGTGGCCGCGCTGCGCGCCGCCCACCACCTCAACCTCGGGCACGGTCTCGCGGTGCAGGCGCTGCGGGCCGCGCTGCCGGCGGACCGGCAGATCGCGGTCTCGCTCAACCTGCACGAGATCCGTCCGCTGACCGGTTCGGCCGAGGACCTGGACGCGGCCCGTCGCATCGACGCCGTCGGCAACCGGATCTGGCTGGGGCCGATACTGGAGGGCGCCTACCCGGAGGACCTGTTCGCCGACACGGCGCACCTCACCGACTGGTCCTTCGTCCGGGACGGCGACACCGCGACGGCGCACCAGCCGCTGGACCTGCTCGCGATCAACTACTACACGCCGACGGTGGTCTCGACGGTGCCGGAGGGCGCGGAGAAGCCTCAGGACGACGGTCACGGCAACAGCGAGCACTCGCCGTGGCCGGGGGCGGACGCGGTCGCCTTCCACCGGGCGCCGGGCGAGCCGACGGCGATGGGCTGGGCGGTCGACCCGAGCGCGCTGTACGACCTGCTGACCCGGGTCTCCGCGGCGTACCCCGATCTTCCGCTGGTGATCAGCGAGAACGGGGCGGCGTACGAGGACGTGGTCGGTCCGGACGGTTCGGTGCACGATCCGGAGCGGGCCGCCTATGTGCACGCGCACCTGGAGGCGGTGCACCGGGCGATGGCGGACGGGGTGGACGTGCGCGGCTACTTCCTCTGGTCGCTGCTGGACAACTTCGAGTGGGCGTACGGCTACGCGAAGCGGTTCGGCGCGGTCCGGGTGGACTACGACACCCTGGAGCGCACCCCGAAGTCCAGCGCCCGCTGGTACGGCCGGGTGGCGCGCTCGGGTGAGCTGCACGCGCCCGGCGGGCACTGACGCGGGACGGGAAAGGGTCGTGCCGGGCGCCCGGCACGACCCTTTCCTCAGAGGTCGGTCACCTGTCAGATGTCGACGACCCGGTAGCCGATGACGTAGATGCCGCCGGAGCCCTCGACGGTGCGCCACTGGGTCTCGGCGCCGACCTCGCTGCCGGTGACGAGCGTGGCGCCGAGCTTGTCGTCGCTGCTGGTGGAGTCGTAGTCCCACAGGGTCAGGGTGCGGGCCTGCTCCTTGCCGAGGATGAGCGCGGCGTTGCCGTTGCCGTCCTCCATGGAGCGGACGTAACCGGTGCCCATGGTCTGGTACTTGATGCCGTTGCCGGGCCAGACCTTGACGGCGTTGCCGTTGGCGTCGGTGATCTTGAGGTAGGCCTCGTCGTGGTCGCCCTCGCTGTTCTGCTGGCAGTGCAGCTCGAACAGCTCGATCTTCACGTAGTCGATCGGCTCGGCGTGCGCGGTGCCGGCGAAGGCTCCGAGGCTGCCGAGTCCCAGCAGGGCGGTGGCGGCCGCTCGGACGACTCGGTTCTTGCGCATGTGGTCCCCCCACATATCAGGTCACTCGTGTGACGTGGTGCCCGGTCCGCCTTCCCCGGCGGCCCGGTGTGCCTTTCCCCTCGGCACGACACTCACTGTGCCCCGCGGTCCCGTCCCGGCTCTACGCGCGTTCCGCTGGGTGGAACGCGCGGGGAACTACAGGACGAGGGCGGTCGTCGGGACCGGTGCCCGCCGGCCGCCCCGGGCCAGCGCGCGGGTGACCGCGGCTCCCGCCTCGGCGACGCCCTGGGCCAGCGCGTCGAGTCCGCGGCCCGCGGGGACCATGCCGGCGAGCGCGGCGACCGTGCGGCCGTCCGGGGCGCGGACGGGCAGCGCGGCGCAGCACACCCCCTCCATCACGTCCTCCCGGTCGAGGACCGGCCCGCCGCGGAGGGGCCCGCACAGTGCCTTCCCGGCGGCGGTGTCGAGGCGGAACGCGATGCCGTCGCGCACGGGGAGGAGCGGCTCCAGGTCGCCGGGCACCGAGCTCACGGTGATCGCCATGTCCTCGCGCAGCACGGCCAGGACGACGCTGGCGCCGGTGACGGCCCGGAGGCGCTGGAGCGGCAGCCGGGCGGCGGGGCGCAGACCGGGGTGCGGTTCCCAGGCCTGGCCGAGGCGGTAGAGCTGCGGGCCGACCCGGTAGCGGTTGCCCTTCCGTTCGACGGCGCCGACTCCGACCAGCTGGTCGAGCAGCCGGTGGACGCTGCCCTTGGGCACTCCGCAGGCGAGCGCGAGTTCGGTCACGCCTGCCTCGTCGCCGTTCCGGCGCAGGGCGTCGAGCAGCGCGAACGCCCCTTCCAGCACTCCCCGGCCGCGCTCCTGGCGCCCCGGCGCGGCCGTCCTCGCGACGCCGCCCGTTCTCCGTGCCGCTCCGGTGTCCATGAGTCCCCCTGACTCGCTACGCCCGGCCGTGTCCCCCGATGGCACGGCTGCGGGCCCAGGTCCACGATGCCGCAGACCGGACCATTACGACGAAGGGCTTGCGTGCCCGGTCGTGTCGCCTCGTGCCCGGCCCGCCCGACGAGGGACCCCTTAGGGTGGGCGGCCATGAGAGAAGCTCAACCGCCCGCCGCCCGGTCCCGTCGTCGCAGGGCCGTCGGACTGGTCGCCGGGGCCACCGTGGTCGCGGGGCTCGCGACCGCGTTCGTCGTCGCCGCGCCGCCCTCGGAGTCCGCGCCCCGCCCGGCGGCGAAGGCCTCGGCGGCGAGTCCCTGGATGCGCGCGGCGGGGGCGCCGCTGACGGTGATCGCCCACCGGGGCGCCCCGTCCGCGGCTCCCGAGAACACCCTGGTCTCCGACGAGGTGGCCCGGCGGGGCGGGGCCGTCTGGATCGAGAACGACGTCCAGCCCAGCAAGGACGGCGTGCCGTACATCCTGCACGACACCACCGTCGACCGGACCACGGACGGCACGGGACCGATCCGCTCGCTGACCTCCGCCCAGCTCGACTCCCTGGACGCCGGCTCCTGGTTCGCGCCCGCCTACGCCGGCACCCGGGTCCCGACCCTGGCCGCCCAGCTCGCGGATCTCAGGGAGCGCGGCGGGAAGCTGCTCCTGGAGATCAAGGGCCGGCACAGTCGCGCCGAGGTGGACCGGATCGTCCGGGAGGTCCGGGACCAGGACATGACGGACCGGGTCTTCGTGCAGAGCTTCGACATCCCGTCCCTGCGGTACGCCCACGAGCTGGCGCCCGAACTGCCGCTCGGCCTGCTGCGCGGCACCCTGGACGCCGACCCCGTCGCGCTCGCCCGGGAGCTGGACCTCTCCGCGTACAACGTCTCGGACGCCGCGCTCGCCACCCGTCCGCAGCTGGTCGGCGACCTGCACGCGGCCGGCGTGGCCGTGAACGTGTGGACGGTCGACGCCCCGGCGCGCTGGAAGGCCCTGGACGCGCTCGGCGTGGACGGCGTCATCACGAACCGCCCCACCGAGCTGGGCGGCTGGTCGTCCGGCCGGACGAGCTGAGCGGCGCCGGGGCGGCCCGTCAGCGGGCGGTCAGTTCCCGCAGGAGGTCGGGGTTGACCACCCGGAGGATCGTCGCGATGTCGCCGGGATCGGCCGCCGGCCACAGGACGGCCCTGGCCGCGCGGTACTTGGCGGCCAGCCGTTCCCGCTGGGCGGGCGGCAGGGCGGCGGCCCGGTCGGCGCGGCTGTTGTGCGCGTTGTCGGCGATCTTCACGAGGGTGGCTTCGGGATCCTCCGCGATCCGGCGGAGCTTCTCCTCGTAGGCCGTGTCGGGGTGGTTGGTGACGGCTTCGACGAGGGCGACGACCCGGGCGGGGATCCCGGCGGCGCGCAGCCGCTCCGCCGTCCACCCGGTGTCCTCGATGACGTCGTGCAGCAGCCCGGCCATGGCCAGGTGCGGGCCGAGCGGCTCCAGGCCCGCGGCGACGGCCCGGACGTGGGCGACGTAGGGCACGCCGGCCTTGTCGACCTGTCCGGCGTGCGCGCGGTCGGCCAGTTCGTCCACTTGGGCGAGAGTCTTCATGTCCCCCATCATCGCCGGGCGGTGGAGTGGACGCGGTCGTCACATGCTGTTCACACCGAACCGGGAATGCCCGCCCCGCGGCCCCCGGTTGCCGGATGCATGACTCTTGGAGTGACGCTCAGTTCGACCTCCCGGCAGCTTCCGATCGACGACACGGTGCGGCTCGCGCGGGAGGCGTACGACGCCGGCCTGCACTCGGCGTGGTTCGGCCAGTCCTTCGCGTACGACTCTCCCTCGCTCGCCGCGATCGTCGGGCGTGAGGTGCCCGGGCTGCACGTCGGGACGTCCGCGATCCCGGTTTTCGGCCGCCATCCGCTGCTCGTCTCCAGCCAGGCGCAGACCGCGCAGGCCGCCACCGGCGGCCGCTACCACCTCGGGCTCGCCCTCGGCACCCGGCACCTGACCGAGACCGCGTTCGGCCTCCCGTACCAGCGGCCGATCGGTCTGCTCAGGGAGTTCCTCACCGCCCTGCGGCCGCTCCTGGAGACGGGCGAGGCGGACTTCCACGGGGAGCTGCTGACCGCGACGACGCCGTACCCGGCGGCGGTGCCGGGGGCGGACCGGCCGACGGTGCCGGTGCTCGTCGCCGCGATGGGCCCGCAGGCCCTGCGCGTCAGCGGTGAACTCGCCGACGGCGTCCTGCCGTTCCTCGCGGGTCCGCGTGCGCTGGCCGAGCACATCGTGCCGACCGTGACCGCCGCCGCCGAGGCGGCGGGCCGGCCGGCGCCCCGGATCGTGGCCCTCGTGCCGGGCGTGGTGACGTCGGACGCCGAGGGCGTGCGGCAGAGGGCGGCGGAGGCGCTCGCGCTCTACGAGCGGATTCCCTCCTACCAGCGTGCGATCGAGCTCTCCGGCGCCGACCGGGCGGCCGGACTGGCCGCGATCGGGGACGAGGAGACGGTCGCCGCCGAGGTGCGGCGCTACCGCGAGGCGGGGGCGACGGAGGTGGTCTTCACCGCCACGGACCTGGGCGGCGAGGACGACCGCCGCCGCACCTGGAAGCTCCTCGGCGAGCTGTCGCGCGGCTGAGGCCTGTCCCCGTCCGGTCGCCCGGGGCGCCGGGCAGGCCCTGACACGGCTGCTCAGCGCCTCCCCGCGCCCTGGGTCACCGCCTCGGCCCGGTCCGGTTCCTCGCCCTCGGTGTCCAGGTGGGGCAGGATCCGGTCCAGCCAGGCGGGGGTCCACCAGGCGTGGCGGCCGAGGAGGGTCATCACGGCGGGCACGAGCAGCAGGCGCACCACGGTGGCGTCGATGAGGACGCTGGCGGCGAGGCCGAGGCCGAGCATCTTGACGACGATGTTGTCCGAGACGATGAAGGCCGCGAAGACGCTGACCATGATCAGTGCGGCGCAGGTGATGACCCGGGCGGTGATCTCCAGGGCGTGGGCCACGCTGGCCTTCGAGTCCCCGGTGCGCAGCCAGGCCTCGCGGACGCGGGACAGCAGGAAGATCTCGTAGTCCATGCTCAGGCCGAAGACGATGGCGAACATCATCATCGGTACGTAGCTCTCGATGGGCACCTTGCCGGAGACGCCGAGCGCGGGTCCGCCCCAGCCCCACTGGAAGACGGCCACGACGACGCCGTACGAGGCGGCGATGGAGAGCACGTTGAGCACGGCCGCCTTGATCGCGACGAGCAGTCCGCGGAAGACGATGAGGATGACGAGGAAGGCGAGCCCGACCACGACGGCGATGATCAGCGGCAGGCGGCTGGAGACGATGTCGAGGAAGTCGACCTGGGCGGCCGTGTTCCCGGTGACGTAGCTCTGCGCGTCGGTGCCGGCCACCGCCTGCGGGAGGACGTCGTCGACGAGGTGGTTGGTCAGCCGGGTCGTCTTCTCGTCCTGCGGGGAGGCCACGGAGTAGGCGGTGCCGACGAGGACGTCCCCGTCGGAGGTGGTCTGCAGCGGGGTGATGAAGGCGGCGTCCGGGACGCCCGTCAGCGCGTCCTTGAGTTTGGTGCCGAGGTCGGCACGGTCGGCGGCGGGGACGGCCGACTGGTCGACGACGAGGGTGAGAGGTCCGTTCGCGCCGGGGCCGAAGGCCGTGGAGATCAGGTCGTAGGCCCGCCGGTCGGTGAACGACTTGGGGTCGGCGCCGTCTCCGATGTGGCCGAGCTGGATGAAGAGCAGGGGGAAGGCCAGGACGAGCAGGGCCAGGACGCCGCCGGTGAGGAACCACCAGGGGCGCTTCTCGACGCGTTGCGCGTATCGGTGCCAGGTGCCGTGCGCGGGCGCGCCGGGCTCGGCGTCGGTCTCCGCCACGGGTTTGCGGACGTGGTAGCGGTCGATCCGGTGGCCGACGAGTCCGAGCATGGCCGGGACGAGGGTGAGCGCGGCGATGACGGCGGTGACGACCGTGAAGGCGGCCGCGAGGCCGAGTTTGCCGATGAAGGTGACGCCGGAGACCCACAGGCCGGAGAGGGCGATGATGACCGTGCAGCCGGAGACGAGGACGGCGCGGCCGCTGGTGGTGGTCGCGAGGGCGGCCGCGTCGGCGGGATCACGGCCGTGCATGAGGTTCTGGCGGTGGCGGGTGATGAGGAACAGCGCGTAGTCGATGCCGACGCCGAGGCCGATCATGGTGGCCAGGGTGGGTGAGACGGTCCCGAAGGTGAAGGCGGCCGCCATCAGGCCGAGCAGGGCGAGTCCGCAGACCGCGCCGAGGAGTGCGGTGACCAGCGGCATGACGGCGCCGATGACGCTGCCGAAGCCGATGAGGAGGACGACGATGGCGACGGCGAAGCCGATGGCCTCGCTGCTGCGGTCGTCGGCCGTCGGCCGGGCGAGTTCGCCGAGCGAGCCGCCGTACTCGACGGTGACGCCGGCGTCCCGGAGCGGCTGGACGGCGGCGTCGACGCCGTTCAGGTAGTCGGTGCCGAGGGTGGAGGGCGCCACGCTGAAGCGGATGGTGATGTAGGCGGTCTTGCCGTCCGTGGAGAGCGGGCCGGTGTTGGGCGTCCCGGCCGGGAGCGGGGGCGGGGTGGTGCCGGGCGGCGGCAGCGGGTTCTGGGCGCCGAGGACGTCGGGGAGCTTCGCCAGGGCGGTGACGGCGGAGTTGACCGCGGACGACTCCTGCGTGAGGGGCTTGGAGGGGTCGTTCAGGACGACCTGGGCGCTGTATCCGCCGGCGGCGGGATCGTGCGCCTTGAGGACGTCGAGGCCCTCGGCGGACTGCACTCCGGGGAGCGCGAAGTCGTCGGAGAACATTCCGCCGACGGCCCGGTCGGTGATCTGGAGTCCCGCGACGGCCGCCAACCAGAGGGCGATGACGACGAGGAAGTGGCGGGCGCACCAGTGACCGAGTCGGTAGAGAGCGCCTTGGGGGGATGCTGGCCGGCCCTGGGCCGGGCTTCCTGCGTTCATGGCGTGGCCGTGTCCGGATAGGGAAGTCCCCGAGCGGTTCCGGCACCCGCGGCGTGCGGGCCTACCCCGTCCATTGTTCGCCCGGCTCCGCGCTCCGGCATCTCGGCCGGAGGAAGGCCGGGGACGCCGGAGGAAGGCCGGTGGGAAGTCGATGGGAAGAGGGTAGGAAGCCGCCCGGGGCGGGCGGTCGGCCCGTGACCTCCGGGAAAGGGGAGCAGCATGCGGGACGAGGGTGCCGGGCGGAAGCCGCTGTCGGCGGCGGAACTGTTCGACGATCTGGGCATGGCGTACGAGCGGGCCTTCGGGCAGCTGCCGGAGCAGTCGGCGGCGGTGGACTGGCTCACGGAGCGCCTGGGCGCGGGGGCCCGGGTCCTCGACGTCGGCAGCGGCACGGGGCGGCCGGTCGCCGACCGTCTGGTGCGGGCCGGGTGCGCGGTGACGGGCATCGACGTGTCCGGGGAGATGGTCGGGCTGGCCCGCGCGCAGGTGCCGGGGGCCGTGTTCGAGCAGGTGGACGTGCGTGACTACGACGCCCCGCCGGAGGGTTTCGACGCCGTGTGCGCCTTCTTCCCGCTGCTGATGATGAGCCGGGCGGAGGCCTCCGCCGCCCTGGAGCGGATGGCGGGCTGGGTGGCGCCCGGCGGCTATCTGGTGACCGCCACGGTGCCGGCGGACGTGGACGGGGTGGAGATCGAGTTCATGGGCCGGCCGGTCAGGGTCTCCAGCTTCTCGGTCGAGGAGTACGTGCGGACGCTGCGGGAGGACTGCGGTCTCGACGTCCTCCGGCACGAGGTGTCGGTCTTCCGGCCGGACGACGAGCGCGCGGTGCCGGAGGAACATCTGTTCTGCTTCGCGCGGCGCCCCGATCGGGCCGGTGGCGGGGGCTTCTGAGCCCGGCGTCGGGGGTGTCCGCCATTCGGACGGCCGTCTCGGGACACGGAAGAGAAGAAGGTCACAGTCGTACGCCCTCCTGCTCCTTTGTGGATCTCCCCTAGCATCCGAGCCATGACGGTCCTGCCTGACGACGGGCTCTCCCTGGCGTCCGAATTCCCAGACGCGCCACATGAGCAGTGGCAACACCTCGTGGCGGGTGTCCTGCGCAAGTCGGGCAAGGAGGTCTCCGGCGCCGCCGCCGAGGACGCCCTGTCCACTCTGCTGGAGGACGGCCTCGGCACCCGCCCGCTGTACACCGCGCGTGACTCCGCGCCCGACCCCGGCCTGCCCGGCTTCGCACCCTTCGTGCGCGGCGGGCGCGCCGAGGGCAACACGACCGACGGCTGGGACGTGCGCCAGCTCCACGTCACGGCCGACGGCGAAGCCGTCCTCGCCGACCTGGAGAACGGCGTCACCTCCCTCTGGCTCGGTGTCGGCGGCACCGGCATCCCGGTGTCCTCCCTCGACGGCGCCCTCGAGGGCGTCTACCTGGACCTCGCGCCCGTCGTCCTCGACGCGGGCGACGAGACGGAGGCGGCCGCCGAGCGGCTGCTGCGGCTGTACGAGGAGCGGGGCGTCGCCCCCGAGGCGGCCCGCGGCAACCTGGGGGCGGACCCGCTGGGCCACGAGGCCCGCACCGGCCGCGCGGCGTACGACCTCGCGTCCGTGACCGGGCTCGCGCGCCGCTGCGCCGACCGGTACCCGGGGCTGCGGGCCCTGACCGTGGACGCCCTGCCGTACCACGAGGCCGGCGGTTCGGCCGCGCAGGAGCTGGGCTGCTCGCTCGCGACCGGCGTCGCGTACCTGCGCGGGCTGACCGAGGCCGGACTGGACGTCACGGAGGCGTGCGGTCAGCTGGAGTTCCGCTACGCGGCCACCGCCGACCAGTTCCTGACGATCGCGAAGCTGCGCGCCGCCCGCCGTCTGTGGGCCCGCGTCGCCGAGGCCTGCGGCGCCCCGGAGGCGGGCGCGCAGCGCCAGCACGCGGTGACCTCGCGGGTGATGATGACGCGCCGCGACCCGTGGGTGAACATGCTGCGCACGACCATCGCGACGCTCGCGGCGGGCGTGGGCGGTGCCGACAGCGTCACCGTGCTGCCCTTCGACGACGCGCTGGGCCTGCCGGACGCGTTCTCCCGCCGGATCGCCCGCAACACCTCCAGCGTCCTCATCGAGGAGTCCCACCTGTCCCGGGTGATCGACCCGGCGGGCGGTTCCTGGTACGTGGAGCGCCTCACCGACGAACTCGCGCACGCGGCCTGGGAGTTCTTCCAGGCCATCGAGCGGGAGGGCGGCCAGGCCGCCGCGCTGCGCTCCGGCACGATCGGCGAGCGGCTCGCCGAGACCTGGACCGCGCGCAGCAGGAAGCTCGCCACCCGCCGCGAACCGATCACCGGCGTCAGCGAGTTCCCGCACCTCGCGGAGAAGCCCGTGGACCGCGCGCCCGCGCCCGAACCGCTCTCCGGCGGCCTTCCGCGCGTGCGGCGCGACGAGGCGTACGAGGCGCTGCGCGCCCGTTCCGACGCCCACCTCGCGGCGACCGGCGCCCGGCCCCGCGTCTACCTGGCGGCGCTCGGCCCGGCGGCCGCGCACTCGGCCCGGCTCGCCTTCGCCGCGAACCTCTTCCAGGCGGGCGGCATCGAGGCCGTCACCGAGGGCACGTTCGAGGAGAGCGGCGCCCGCGAGGCCTGCCTGTGCTCCAGCGACGCGCTGTACGAGGAGGGGGCGGAGGCCGCCGCCGGGGAGCTGCGCGCGGCCGGGGCCGAGCACGTCCTCCTCGCCGGGCGCCCCGGGTCGTACGCCGGTGTCGACACGTACGTCTTCGCCGGCTGCGACGCCGTCGCCCTGCTCTCCACCGCCCTCGACCGCATGGGAGTGTCCTGATGTCCATCCCCGATTTCTCCGGGATCGAGCTCGGGGCACAGGCCGCCGCCGGCGGTCCCGACGAGTGGCGCTCGGCCGTGAAGAAGGCGGCGGGCGGTGACGACCTGCTGTGGGAGACCCCGGAGGGCATCGCCGTCAAGCCGCTCTACACCGGGCAGGACCTGGAGGGCCTCGACTTCCTGGAGACCCTCCCGGGCATCGCCCCGTACCTGCGCGGTCCGTACCCGACGATGTACGTCAACCAGCCCTGGACGATCCGTCAGTACGCCGGTTTCTCCACGGCCGAGGAGTCGAACGCCTTCTACCGGCGCAACCTCGCGGCCGGGCAGAAGGGCCTGTCGGTCGCCTTCGACCTGCCGACCCACCGCGGCTACGACAGCGACCACCCGCGCGTCACCGGTGACGTCGGCATGGCCGGCGTGGCCATCGACTCGATCTACGACATGCGGCAGCTGTTCGACGGCATCCCGCTGGACAAGATGTCCGTGTCGATGACGATGAACGGCGCGGTGCTGCCGGTCCTCGCGCTGTACATCGTGGCCGCCGAGGAGCAGGGCGTACCGCCCGAGAAGCTGGCCGGGACCATCCAGAACGACATCCTCAAGGAGTTCATGGTCCGCAACACGTACATCTACCCGCCCGGGCCGTCGATGCGGATCATCTCCGACATCTTCGCGTACACCTCGCAGCGGATGCCGCGCTACAACTCCATCTCCATCTCCGGGTACCACATCCAGGAGGCGGGCGCGACGGCCGACCTGGAGCTGGCGTACACGCTGGCGGACGGTGTGGAGTACATCCGCGCGGGGCGTGAGGCCGGGCTCGACGTGGACGCGTTCGCGCCGCGCCTGTCGTTCTTCTGGGCGATCGGCATGAACTTCTTCATGGAGGTCGCCAAGCTGCGCGCCGCGCGGCTGCTGTGGGCGAAGCTGGTGAAGCAGTTCGACCCGCAGAACGCCAAGTCGCTGTCCCTGCGGACCCATTCGCAGACCTCCGGCTGGTCGCTGACGGCGCAGGACGTGTTCAACAACGTCACGCGGACGTGCGTGGAGGCGATGGCGGCCACCCAGGGCCACACCCAGTCGCTGCACACCAACGCCCTCGACGAGGCGCTCGCGCTGCCCACCGACTTCTCGGCGCGCATCGCGCGGAACACGCAGCTGCTCCTCCAGCAGGAGTCGGGCACCTGCCGGACGATCGACCCGTGGGGCGGCAGCGCGTACGTCGAGAAGCTGACGTACGACCTGGCCCGCCGTGCCTGGCAGCACATCCAGGAGGTCGAGCAGGCCGGCGGCATGGCCAAGGCCATCGACGCGGGCATCCCGAAGCTGCGCGTGGAGGAGGCCGCGGCCCGCACCCAGGCCCGCATCGACTCCGGACGGCAGCCGGTGATCGGCGTCAACAAGTACCGGGTGGCGTCCGACGAGCAGATCGACGTCCTCAAGGTGGACAACTCCTCCGTCCGCGCCCAGCAGATCGCCAAGCTGCGGCGGCTGCGCGAGGAGCGCGACGAGACCGCCTGCCGGGACGCGCTCGACGCGCTCACCCGGGCCGCGGGCGGCGACGGCAACCTCCTGGAGCTCGCGGTGCGCGCGGCCCGCGCGAAGGCCACCGTCGGCGAGATCTCGGAGGCCCTGGAGAAGGTGTACGGCCGGCACGCGGCGCAGATCCGTACGATCTCCGGTGTGTACCGCAACGAGACAGGCGAGTCCCCCTCCGTGGAGCGCACCCGGGCCCTGGTCGACGCCTTCGGCGAGGCCGAAGGGCGCCGGCCGCGCATCCTGGTCGCCAAGATGGGCCAGGACGGGCACGACCGCGGCCAGAAGGTGATCTCCACCGCCTTCGCCGACCTGGGCTTCGACGTGGACGTGGGCCCGCTGTTCCAGACCCCGGCCGAGGTGGCCCGTCAGGCCGTGGAGGCGGACGTGCACATCGTCGGGGTCTCGTCGCTGGCCGCGGGGCACCTCACCCTCGTGCCGGCGCTGCGGGAGGAGCTGGCGGCGGAGGGCCGCGAGGACATCATGATCGTGGTCGGCGGTGTCATCCCCCCGCAGGACGTGGCGACGCTCCTGGAGATGGGCGCGGCGGCCGTGTTCCCGCCGGGGACGGTGATCCCGGACGCGGCCCACGACCTGGTGACCCGGCTGGCGGCCGACCTCGGGCACGACCTGTGATCGGTCTCGACACGTATGTGAAGGGTGTGCTCGACGGGAAGCGGGCGGTGATCGCCCGCGCGATCACCCTCGTCGAGTCGACCCGCCCCCAGCACCGTGCGCTGGCGCAGGAGCTCCTCACGGAGCTCCTGCCGCACAGCGGCAAGGCCGTGCGGATCGGGATCAGCGGGGTTCCGGGGGTCGGGAAGTCGACCTTCATCGACGCGTTCGGGACGATGCTGACCGGGCTCGGTCACCGGGTGGCGGTGCTCGCCGTCGACCCGTCCTCGACCCGTACGGGCGGCTCCATCCTCGGCGACAAGACGCGGATGGAGCGGCTCGCCGTCGACCCGGCGGCCTTCGTCCGCCCCTCCCCCAGCGCGGGCACGCTCGGCGGCGTCGCGAAGGCGACGCGGGAGTCGATGGTCGTGATGGAGGCCGCGGGATACGACGTGGTGCTCGTGGAGACGGTGGGCGTCGGCCAGTCCGAGACCGCCGTGGCGAACATGGTCGACTCGTTCCTGCTGCTCACCCTGGCCCGTACGGGCGATCAGCTCCAGGGCATCAAGAAGGGCGTCCTGGAGCTGGCCGACGTGGTCGCCGTCAACAAGGCGGACGGTCCGCACGAGCGCGACGCCCGCGCCGCCGCGCGTGAGCTGGCGGGCGCGCTGCGGCTGATGCACGGCGCCGACGCCGTCTGGACGCCGCCGGTCCTCAGCTGCAGCGCGCGGGAGTCGGCGGGCCTCGACGAGGTCTGGGAGCGGCTGCGGCAGCACCGCTTGCTCCTCGACTCGACGGGCCGTCTCACGGCCAAGCGCCAGGACCAGCAGGTCGACTGGGCCTGGTCGATGGTCCGCGACGAGCTGCTGCGGCGGCTGCACACCGACCCGGCGGTCCAGGAGGTCACGCCCGCGCTCGAGCGGCGGGTCAGGGACGGCGAACTGACGGCGACCCTGGCCGCCGAGGAGATCCTGAAGGCCTTCGGGGAGCGCCGGGGCTGAGGCGCCGGGACGGCGCGACGGGTACGGACGCCTGGACGGGGTCTCCCGTCAGGCGTCCTTCTCCGTTCCCGGGCTCAGGCGTGCTCCATGCCCGGGCGCAGCCGCGCGAGCAGGGCGTACAGGGTGGCGCTGTCCTCCGCGCCGAGCGTGTCGAGGGCGCCGTGGGTCGCCTGCATCTCCTCGCGGACCCGCCGGATGACGTCCCGGCCCTCGTCGGTCGCCACGACGTTCTTGACGCGCCGGTCGGAGGCGTCGGCCTCGCGGCGCACGAGACCGCGCCCTTCCAGGCGGTCCACGATCCCGGTGACGTTCGAGGCGTCGCAGACCAGCAGCGTGGCGAGGGCGCGCATCGGCAGCGGCCCGTTGAGCTGGGCGAGCACCTTGGCCTGGGTGGAGGTCAGTCCGTGGTGGGCGGCGGCCGCGGCGAAGTCGCGCCACTGGGCCGTGCCGATGGCGGCGAGGAGCTCAAGCAGCTGGAGCTTGGTGGGCGTCTCGGGGGTCGTCGCGCTCATGCTGGGAGCGTACTCACGATCCTTGACATTATCAATTGTTTACTTAAGAGCCTCAAGCATTTACTTGACCTCCTCAAGCATCGGGGCCTACCTTCGTCGTATTACTTGAGGACATCAAAGATCTACGACGTGAAGCACCGAGAAGGCCACCCACACATGAGTCACGAGACCACCCCGCCCGCCGCCGACCCCCGGCGCGAGACGCTCGTCGTCTTCGCGCTGAGCCTCGCCGCCATGGTCGTGTCGATGATGCAGACCCTGCCGGTCCCGATCCTCGGCCTCATCCGCGCCGACCTCGGCACCTCGGCCGCCAACGTCAGCTGGGTGACCACCGCCACGCTGCTCTCCGCCGCCGTCTTCACCCCGCTGCTCGGCCGCTTCGGCGACCAGCACGGCAAGAAGCCCACCCTGGTCGCCGTCCTCGGCGTCATGGTCGCCGGCTCCGTGGTCGCGGCCCTGGCGACCTCGCTCCCCCTGCTGATCCTCGGCCGCGTCCTCCAGGGCGCCGCCACCGCGATCTTCCCGCTGGCCCTGTCCGTGCTGCGCGAGGAGGTCCGCCCGCAGAAGCTGCCCGGCGCGATGTCCCTCGTCAGCGGCACCCTGGCCTTCGGCAGCGGCCTCGCCCTCGTCGCCACCGGCCTGCTCACCTCCGGCTCCGACGCCGACTACCGCAGCGCCTTCTGGATGGCCACGGGCTTCGCCGCGATCGCCCTGCTCGCGGTCGTGTTCCTGGTCCCCGCCACCCGCCACAAGACCGGCGGCCGCACCGACTTCCTCGGCGCGCTCACCCTCGGCGCCACCCTGCTGCTGCTCCTGCTGCCGATCTCGCAGGGCCACGAGTGGGGCTGGACCTCCGGCCGCACCCTCGGCAGCTTCGCCGGCGCGGCCGTCATGACCGCCGTCTGGGTCCTCACCGAGCTCAAGGTCCGCGAGCCCCTCGTCGACATGCGGATGTTCGTGCACCGGCCGGTGCTCATGGCCAACCTGGCCGGCATCCTCGTCGGCTTCGGCATGTTCGCGAACTTCCTGGGCGTCTCGTACCTCGTCCAGATGCCCGAGGCCCTCACCGGCTACGGCTTCGGCGCGTCCATCCTGCGGGCCTCCGTCGAGTTCCTGCTGCCCGGCGCGATCGTCTCCCTGCTCGCCTCGCCGATCGGCGGCCGGCTCGTCCGCCACCGCGGCCCGCGCACCGCGCTCACCCTGGCCGCCGTCCTCGGCGCCGTGGGCTTCGGCTGGCTCGCCCTCGACCACGGCCACACCGCCTCGGTGATCGGCGCCGGCGTGATCGTCGGCGCGGCCGTCAGCTTCGGCTACGCGGCCATGCCCGCCGTCATCATGGCGAGCGTCCCGCACCACCAGAGCGGCATCGCCAACGGCATCAACTCCATCTCCCGCTCCACCGGCAGCGCGATCGGCAGCGCCGTGGTCACCACGATCCTGGCGTCGAAGACGATCGAGCACCTGCCCGCCGGCGTCCCGGCCCTGCCCGCCGAGTCCGGCTTCACCCTCACCTTCGGGATCGGCGCCGTCGCCTTCGCGCTCGTCGCCGTCATCGCCCGCCTCGGCCTGCGGGCCGGTCAGGCGCCCCGTACCGAGCGGGTGAGCGCCCCGGCCGCCGAGAAGGAGAAGGCAGCCGCGGCATGACGAGGGGGACGGGCCCGTCGGACGACGGGCCCGTCCCCCCTTCTCGTACCGACGTCGGGTCAGACGCGGTCGGCGGCGATCAGGACGTACTGGAAGGAGCCGTCCTTGTACGACTCGATGAACGCCTCCTCGATGCCGGTGACCAGCGAGGACGTGGCCCGCAGCTCCCAGTAGGGGAGGGTGTCCGGCGTGAGGTCGATGACGGCCTGCGGGACGAGCCGGTTGTCGGCCATCGCGCGCAGGTACTCACGGCGGGAGTGGATGTTGCACTCGAAGTGCGCGTTGATCTGGGAGACCCACTTCGAGGGCTGGCCGTACTTCGGGTTCCAGCAGCCGGTGATGGTCACGTAGCGGCCGCCGACCTTGAGGAACCGGGAGTGCTCGGCGAACAGGTCGTCCAGGTCGACGTACATGCTCGACTCGTTGTTCCACGAGGCGGCGATGCTGCCCTTCTCGAAGGGGGTGTCGAGCATGTTGCAGACCTGGGCGTGGACGTGGTCCTCGATGCCCAGCTCCTTGGCCCGCTGGTTGCCGAACTCGGCCTGCGTGGAGGAGAGGGTGACGCCCTCGACCTTGCAGCCGAAGCGCTGGTGGGCCATGACGCTCGAACCGCCGCGGCCGCAGCCCGCGTCGACGAGGGTGTCCTCGCGGCCGATGGGGCCCAGGTGGTCCAGGAGGAGCTCGGCCTGCGCCGACTCCAGGCGGTGCAGCTCGGTGATCAGCTTCTTCTCGTACTCGCTGTCCTCGACGTCCCCGAGGGCGGCGTGGTCGACGGCGCCGATGCCGTAGTGGTGGTGGTACAGCCCGTCGACATCACCGAGGCGCAGGTTCACGGGCCTCGCCTCGGTGTTCCAGTAACGGGCGATGTCTCCCTGGTACGGCGTCGCCGGGCCGGGGACGAACGCGGAGGTGCCGTTGACGGTGGGGAGCTCGGTGTTGGTCACAGATGAATCCGTTCTTACCAGAAATCGGGCAGGCTGTAGCGGTACGTATTGGTCTGGTGCCAGTAGTGGTTGCCGTCCACCCACACGGCCACCCCCTTCAGGAAGCGGAGCACGCTCGGGACGGGGCAGGCGGCGGCCAGTTCGGCGGACGCGGCCTCGAAGTCGCGCATGAGGTCGTTGTGGACCTCCACCGCCTTCAGGTACGCGTCCTTCTCCGAGAGGGACTCCCGGTCGGCCAGCACCACGGGCAGGTTCATGTGCCGTCCGGGGCTGGCGAGTTCCTTGGTGTACGAGTACAGGTCGTTGACGATGGTGCTGGCGTTGCCGGCGAGGGCCAGGACCCGTTGCATGGCCGGCTGGGCGTGCAGGTCGGCGGGGAGTTCGTAGCCGCCGACGGTGTCGGTGATGGTGGGGCAGGGGCGGAAGTTGTTGAACTGCCGCATCGCCAGGTACTCCCACACCTCCGGCACGTGGTTCGTCTCGTCCCACGCGGCCTCGGCGAGATAGCCCATGTGCAGCCGGGCCATGTCGTGCCGGAACCGGTCGGCCTGGGAGGGCGTCGCCAGTCGGACGAAGTACTCCATGGCGGAGCGGTAGGAGCGCCGGGGCGCGTCCGCGTGGAGGGACTCGGCCCACACCGGCTGGTACTCCGCCGTCGAGTGCAGCGGGTCCAGGGCGGTGTGCGCGAGGAGGAGGCGTCCCCCCAGGCCGATGGGCGAGCCGCCGAGGTCCTCGCAGTAGCAGTCGTCGACGGCGTTCTCGGCGACCATCAGCCGGGCGGCGACCATGAGGTGCTCGATGGTCGGGGCGTCCGGGTGGCAGGCCACCATGTAGCGCCCGACGTGGAACCCGTCGAAGTCGCCCTCCCAGTCCTCGGGGTAGAGCTGGATCTCGTCGAGCGCCCAGGACTTGATGCGGAGGCTGACCTCCTCCACGCGCACCGGGTCCGGCTCGGGCACCGGGTGCCAGTAGAGGCCCGGGATGATCAGGGCGTCCGCCGGCGCCGCGGCTGGGGGCGCCGGGGATGCCGCGTGAGGGAGCTCCTCGCGCGGGACCAGGGACAGGCTCGCCGTGCCCAGGCCGGTGGGACCGCCCAGGACCCGCGCCACGTCGGGCCGGGCGGCGGCCGGTTCGGCCGAGGGCGCCGTGGTGGGGACGTGGGTGGGGGCGGCCTGCGGGTGGGCGAGGCCGAGGGCCTCGGCCTCGGCACGGGCCGCGGCGGCGGCGAGGACGTGGGTCCCGAAGTGGGCCGCGGCGCCGGGCAGGCTGGACTGCAGAGGGGAAAGCCCGGGATCGGGCATCCGTGACTCCTTGGGAAGAGGGGTGGGCCGTCCCGGATTCCGGGCACGCCGGCCCGGCCCGGAGGGTCCGGGTGGTGGTGGCCTGCGGGGAGGGGACTAGTCGCGCCGGCGCGCGATCTGCACGTTCTCCAGGACGCCGAGCGCGTTCGGGACCAGGACGGCGGCGGAGTAGTACGTCGTGACGAGGTACGACATGATCGCCTGCTCGCTGATGCCCATGAACCGCACCGACAGGCCCGGCTCGTACTCCTCGGGCAGACCGGTCTGGCGCAGGCCGATGACGCCCTGGTTGTCCTCGCCGAGACGCATGGCGAGGATCGAGCTGGTGTTCTCCTTGCTGATGGGGATCTTGTTGCAGGGCAGGATCGGCACTCCGCGCCAGGCCGGGACCCGGTGTCCCTGGAGCTCGATGGTGTCCGGGTAGAGCCCGGCGCGGTTCCACTCGCGCCCGATCGCCGCGATCGTCCGCGGGTGGGCGAGGAAGAGCTTGGTGCTGCGGCGGCGGCAGAGCAGCTCGTCGAGGTCGTCCGGGGTGGGCGGGCCGGAGTGCGGCTGGATCCGCTGCTTGAAGTCGGCGTTGGGGAGCAGGCCGAACTCCGGGTTGTTGATGAGCTCGTGCTCCTGGCGCTCGCGGAGCGCCTCGATGGTGAGCCTGAGCTGCTCCTCCGTCTGGTTCATCGGGCCGTTGTAGAGGTCGGCGACCCGGGTGTGGACCTTGAGGACGGTCTGGGCGACGGAGAGTTCGTACTCGCGCGGCTTGAGCTCGTAGTCGACGAAGGCGCCGGGGATCTCGGCCTCGCCCTTGTGGCCAGCCGACATCGCGATCTCGGCCTCGCCGTACTTGTTCTGCCGCTGGTCGGGCAGCGAGCTGAACTCGTGGATGTGGGCCTGGAGGCTCGGCGCCGAGGCGAGGATGTTCGCGAAGTCGGCGCGGGAGAGGGTGAGCAGGGTGCCGGAGGTCTCGGCGGTCGCGGTGTAGTCCCAGCCGGCGTCGCCGTCGAGCAGGGCGTTCTCACCGAACCGGTCGCCGTCGGCGAGCGTGGCGACGGCGACCTCGTCGCCGTACTTGCCGACGGAGGTCTGGTTGATGCGGCCGTGGGCGATGAGGTGGATCTGCTCGGCGGGCGCGCCGCGCTGGACGAGCACCTCGCCGGCGTTGAAGTCGCGCTGGACGCACCGGTCGGCGAGCGCGTTGAGCACGTCGACGTCCTCGAAGCCGCGCAGCAGGGCGAGTTCGCCGAGTTCGCGGGGGATGACGCGGACGCGGGAGCCGTCCTGGACGAATTCGATGCGTCCGTCGCCGACGGTGTAGCTCAGCCGGCGGTTCACCCGGTAGGCGCCGCCCTTGGTCTCCACCCAGGGGAGCATCCGCAGCAGCCAGCGGGAGCTGATCTCCTGCATCTGCGGGGCGGACTTGGTGGTGGTGGCGAGGTTGCGGGCGGCCGCGGTGCTCAGACTGGACTGCCGGGGCGGCGCCGGCTGTACGTCCGGGCGGTCGTCAACGGTCATCGGGCGAGCTCTCCTTCGCGAGGGCGGTTTTCGGCGCGCGAAAGCGCCGAGAACCGGTGAAAGAAGATAAAGGGGGGCGAAGATCCGGGAATCCGTCCAGATCTCGGGGAACAGTAACGGCCGCCGAGCCCGCCTCGCTCAGAGAGTCCGAGAGCATTACCCCCTTGTGGTGATCTTGCTCGAAACGATGTTTATCCCGGCGATCAGCCGGGTTCCGGCCAACCGACGGAGAGTCGGCCAGCGGCGCGCAACGGTTCCGCCGGTTCGGTCACCCGTTGGGCCCCCCGGGGCGGGGGGCCTGCGGGCCCGGGCGCGCGCGACTGGTCCGTACGGGGGAAGCGTTCGCCTTCGCGTGCGTCGTGTTGACGGGGGGTCAGCGCTTCAGCTGTCCGTCCAGCCACTGGAGGACCTCGGGCGTCACCGGGTCGGTGATGTCCGCGAACTCGTCGTGCTTCTTCAGGAACTTCGCCACGTAGGGGCAGACGGGGACGATGCGCTTCCCGGAGGCGCGGACGTCGGTGAGGGCCTGCTCGACGAGGATCGAGGCCAGGCCCTGGCCCGCGTAGGCCTCGTCGACCTCGGTGTGGAAGAAGACCCGCCGGTCGTCGCGGTCGCGGTAGGCCGTCAGACCCGCGCGCTCGCCGTCGACGAGGATCTCGTACCGGTGCCGGGGGTCCACGCGCCGGACGACGGGGGTGGTGGCCTGCTCGGTCATGGGAGTGCCTTTCGTGGGTGGATCGGTGAGGGGAGAAGTCGCGGGTCAGCGGCGCCCGGGGTTCTTGCGCGGGGCGATCCGGGCGTTGGGCAGGGCGGGGGCGGGGAGGCGGTCGCCGGGGTAGCCGTCGACCTCGCCGAAGCGGTCGGAGGCCTTCTCCCACTCCTCGCGGGCCTCGACGATGTCCTCGTGGCTGCGGCCGATGAAGTTCCACCACATCACGATCTCCTCCTCGAACGGCGTTCCGCCGAGGAGGACCGCGCGGGCGGGGGTGTCCGACTCGTTCGTCAGGATGAGCGTTCCGGCCCCGGTGGGGGCGTATCCCAGTTCGGCCGGGCGCAGAAGCGTTCCGGCAAGGCGGACCTCCCCGGTGTCGACGAGCAGGCCGTGCTCGAAGCCGGGATCGACGGGGAGGGTGACGGTCGCGCCCGGGTCGACGAGGAGTTCGGCGCCGAGCAGCGGGGTGAAGGTCCGCACCGGGGAGGTCGAGCCGGCGAGCGTCCCGAGGAACACCCTGATGTCCGCGCCGTCGACGCGGACCGTCCCGGGGGCGTGGTGCTGGAAGTCCCGGGCGGTGTTCCGGTGTTCCTCGGGGAGAGCCACCCACAGCTGGACGCCGTGCAGGACGGTGGTGCGGGGGGTGGAGACCTCGGTGTGGCTGATGCCGTGCCCGCCGGTCATGAGGTTCAGCTCGCCGGGCCGTACGTACGCGTGGCTGCCGAGGCTGTCGCGGTGCTCGATCTCGCCGCTGAACAGCCAGCTCACGGTCTGCAGTCCGATGTGCGGGTGCGGGGCGACGTCCATGCCGCCGGACTCGGCGACGTCGTCGGGGCCGTAGTGGTCGGCGAAGCACCAGGCGCCGATCAGCGTCCGCGCGCGCTGCGGGAGCGTGCGCCGCACGGTCATCGCCCGGGGTCCGCCCAGCGGGACGTCCCGTGCGGTCAGGACCTCGATCTCCGCGATACTCATGCCGACCCCTCCGAAGAATAGTTCCATTTTCAACAATCATGGACGATGATAGCCCCTGCGACGGTGACACGCACTGTTCGAGGAAGCGGCCGGCACGGCCCGGAAGGAGCGCACGGTGAGCGACACGGCAGGAGCCCCGGCGGACAGGCGGATCTACGTCGACAAGCAGAGTCCCAAGGCCTACCACGCGCTGGTCCAGACGGCGGACGCCGTGCGCGCGACGGCCGCCGAGGCGGGGCTCGACCGCATCCTGGTGGAGCTGGTCAACCTCCGCGTGTCCCAGCTCAACGGCTGCGCGTACTGCCTCGACGTGCACACCAGGGCCGCCCTGCGCGCGGGCGAGACCACCCGCCGTCTGGGCGTGCTCGCCGCCTGGCGCGACACCGAGCTCTTCACGGACCGGGAGCGCGCCGCCCTGGACCTCGCGGAGGCCACCACCGCCCCCGCCGACTCCCCCGCCCAGGAGCGCGCCTACGACGGCGCCCGCCGGTCGCTGAGCGACGAGGAGATCTCGGCGGTGATCTGGGTCGCGATCACGATCAACGCCTTCAACCGGGTCTCGATCCTGAGCAAGCACCCCGTACGGGAGACCCCCGCCAAGCTCTGATCCGGGGGCGAGGACGACGAAGGTCCGGTGCCGTCGGGGCACCGGACCTTCGGAGGGTTCTTTCGGTCGTGTCGGTCGGTCAGGCGGAGACGGGCAGCAGCCCGGCCACCGGCGCCGCCTGGTCGGTGAGCTGGTGCAGCTGCCCCAGCTCGTTCAGCCGGTCGAGGCCGTTCAGCTGGCCGGCGATGCCCGGGAACCGCCCGCGGGACTCCTCGGGGATGCCGGTCGTGGCGAGCGCGTCGAGCTCGCTGATCGGGTTGATCTTGGGGCCCAGCGGTCCGGTGGCGTCGGCGGCGGTCGCGGCGGACGCCGCGAAGGCGCCGAGGCACGAGAAGGCGGCGGCGACGGCGAGGAGCGAGGAGATGCGTCGTGTTGAGGTCACACCCTCACAACGGGCCGGCCCGCCACGGGTCACGGCCCGCCCCCGCTCTCGCCGTTCTCACCGTCCGAACGGGGGTCCCTCCGCGCCGGGACTCAAGGGGTCGTGCGGACGGGGAAGCTGAAGGTGTGTCCGTTCTCCTTGAGCCACGGCAGCACCTGCCGCAGGGCCGCGACGGTCTGACCGCGGTCGCCGCCGCCGTCGTGGAAGAGGATCGTCGGCCCGTTCGACAGCTCGTTCTTGACGGTGTTGACGATCGAGGCCGTGCCCGGCTGCTCGAAGTCCTTCGTGTCCACGTTCCAGCCGAGCGGCCGCATCCCCGCGGCGGCGGCGAGCCGCCTGCTGTCCGGGGTGAACGCCCCGCCCGGAGCCCGGTAGTACTCGACCTTCGCTCCCCCGGCCGCGTCCTCGATCATCTTCTTCGCGTCGAAGATCTGCTGCTTCTGGTACGCGACGGACTTCTTGTCCATCGTCGTGTCGTGGGACACGGTGTGGTCGCAGAGCCGGTGGCCCTCCGCCACCACCCTCTTGACGATGTCGGGGTGCGCCTCGGCCATCGGGCCGACCATGCAGAACACGGCCTTGACGCCGTTCTCCTTGAGGATGTCCAGCATCTGCGGCGTCCAGCGCGGGTCGGGTCCGTCGTCGATGGTGATGTTCACCGCCGAGCCCCCCGCCTCGGCCGCGTGCGCGATGCTCTCGGGCACCTTCTGCGGCCGCACCTGGGCCGGCTGCCCGGGCTTCCCGGCGGGCCCCTGCGAGGCCGGGGCACCCCCCATCTTCGCGGCGGCCTCGTTGTCCATCAGCGCCGCGGCGCCCCACACCGCCAGGCTCAGCCCCACCGCCGAAGCCACCACGGCTATGTGCGCGGTGTACTTGCCCTGCCCCATGGATTCCCCCACTCCCCGTGTTCCGATCATCTCCCTGGTGAGAGGACGGTACGAGGAGCCGTAAGGTTTCACCGAATCCAGACCAACTGGCGGAACGCGCGGACGGCCGGACCGCGCGGGGGCACTGACCTCCGCTCAGCTCGCGGCGAGCGGAAGGTGGTAGAGCGCGAACGCCCGGCCGATGACGGGCTGGGCCACGTTGCGCACGCGTACCCCGCCGGCCGTCATGCCGTGTTCGGTGCCGAGATGGGCGTGGCCGTGCACCGCGAGGTCGGCCCCGGCCTCGTCGATGGCCTCGGCGAGGAGGTAGCTGCCCAGGAAGGGATAGATCTCGATCGGCTCGCCGGCGAGCGTGTCGGGGACGGGCGCGAAGTGGGTGAGGGCGATCCTGGCCGCGCAGCCGTCGGCCGACATGTCGGCCAGCGCCCGGTACAGGCCCTCGGCGCTTCGACGGGCGCTGCGGACGAAGTCCTTCATCTCCCGCTCGCCGAACTCCCCGGCGCTGCGGCCCGCGAAGCCCCCGCAGAAGCCCTTCGCCCCGGCGACGCCCACCTTGCGGCCCGCCACGGGCAGGACCACCCGGTCCCCCTCCAGGACCGTGACCCCGGCCTCGGTGAGGACGCGGGTGACGTCGGCCTCCCGCTCCGAGTGATAGTCGTGGTTGCCGAGCACCGCGACCACGGGGACGCCGAGGTCGCGCACCTCCTCCGCGACCACCTCCGCCTCCGGGACGGTGCCGTGCCGGGTGAGGTCGCCGGCGAGGAGGAGCACGTCCGCGCAGATCGGCAGGGTCTCGAAGGAGGGGCGCAGCAGTCCCTGGCAGTCCGGGCTCAGGTGGATGTCGCCCACGGCGGCCACCCGGACGACGGCTCCGTTCCGCTCGCCGCCGGGGGTCACGACAGTTCCTCGGGACGGTCGGGAGGGTCGGCGCAGGCGACCAGGAGGTCCGCGTGGACGGGGATGCCGGCCAGCTCGGTGCCGGCGAGGCGGAGGATCTCGTCGCGGCGGTCGGCCGTGGGGAGGGTGCCGGTCAGGAGGATGCTCGCGCCGCGCACCTCGACGCGGACGCCGAGTTCGGCCACGTCCTCGCGCGCGAGGCGCTCCCTGAACCGGGCGATCCGGTACTCGCTCTCGCCGGCGTTCATCGCTGTCCTCCGTCCCGTCTGCGAGGTGCGGTGCCCGGAGCACGGCCGCGCAAACCTTCCGGTCAGACCGGCCGGGGAGCGATCCGGAAGCCGCTGCGCGGCGCGGTGGGGATCCGCCGCAGGGGGATCCGCAGGTCCTGCGGGGGCACCGTCCACTCCTGCCGGGCCAGGGCGCCCGACAGGGCCGCGAGGACGGCGACGGTGATGTCCTCGCCGGGGCAGCGATGGCCGGTACGGGCGTCGCCGCCGCCCTGCGGGATCAGGGCGTCCGGGTCCGGGGGCCGGGAGAGGAAGCGCTCGGGGGCGAAGCGGTACGGGTCCGGCCAGAGGGCCGGGTCGTGGTTCTGGCCGTACACGTCGAGCAGCACCAGGGCGCCCTCGGGGATCCGCTCGCCCCGCCACTCCAGGTCGCGGGCGCCGAGGCCGCCGACGAACGGCACGAAGGGGTAGAAGCGGCGGACCTCGTGGGCGAAGGCCGTCGCGTAGGCGCCGGAGCCGTCCTCGCGCAGGCGTTCCCGGGTCCCGGGCCACCGGTGCAGCGCGTGTCCGGCGAACGCCACGAACCAGGCGATGGCGATCGCCGGGCGGGCGATGTTCAGGAGCTCCACGGCGGCGGTGTGGAGGTCGAGCGGAGCCCCGCCGGTCCCGCGGTGCCGCACGACCGCGCCGAACGGGGTGTCCTCGGCGGACACCGCCGTCGCCCGCGCCTTCCCGACCGCGTCCGCGAGGACCTCCTCCTGGCGGGAGCGGGCGCGGCGGGCCCGCAGATGGCGCGGGCCGGGGGTGGCGAAGCCGTCGACCATGGCGACGCAGTCCCGCGCCAGGCCGCGGATCCGGGTGTCGTCGTACGGCAGCCCGGCCCAGTCGCGGACGGCCCGCGCGAGCACCAGCGCCGCCTCGTCGAAGAGCACGACCTCGCGTCGGGCGGGGGCGGCGAACGCCGCCCGCCAGGCGGCCTCGGCGTGCTCGACGAGGGAGGCGACGGCCGCCGGATCGGTCAGCCGGGCGACGAAGAGCGCCTTGCGGGCGCGGTGGTCGGCACCGTCCAGGGTGTGGACGGCGCCCCGGCCGAAGAGCGTGTCGAGCACCGGCCCCGGCAGGGCTCCGGCGCGGCGCACGTGGTCCTCGTCGTAGAAGAAGCGCACCGCCCCGGGGCCGTGCAGGGCGACGGCGGTCCGGCCGAGCAGCCGGGTCCTGAGGACCTCCCCGTTCCCCGCCCGGCGGCGCGCGTCGGGCAGCCAGGCGTACCCCTGGAGCAGCAGGGCGGCGGTGCGGTCCGCCGTCAGGTCCTCGATCAGTCGGATCATGCCCCGTCCGGTACCCCCGCCGGGGCGGGGGCACGCGCGCGTACGGCCGAGTGGCGGCACGCGCGTGCGCACGCGGACCTCGGGGTCGGTGAACTCCTCGTTCCGGGCAGGCCACCCGCACGCGCGCGTACGCGAGGAGACTCAGCCCCCCAGGGAGCGGGTGGCCGGGCCCTGGAGGAGGGTGCCGTCGGAGGCGAAGCGCGAACCGTGGCAGGGGCACTCCCAGGTCTGCTCGGCCTCGTCGAAGCCGAGCTCGCAGCCCATGTGCGTGCAGCGTCGGCCGGTCCGCAGGCCGCCGGCGAAGTGGCGGGCCACGGTGGCCTGCCGGCGGGCGACCCCGGGGAGTTCGCGGGCGGGCAGCCGGCGGCGCGGGTCGAAGAGCTCCGTCCAGGGCGGGCGCGGGCCGCCCGTCAGGTGCGCGCCGAGGAGACGGCCCGCGGCGACGCCGTTGCTGAGGCCCCAGCCGCCGAAGCCGGTGGCGACGTACACGTGCTGGGTGTCGGGGTGCTCGTGACCGACGCACGGCAGTCCGTCGGTGGTGTGGACGTCCTGGGCCGCCCACCGGCGGACCGTCGCCGCCTCGGCGAAGCCCGGCAGCCGGGCGCGCGCCCAGGCCTCCAGGCGCTCGTACCGGCCGTTCACGCCCCCGGTCCCGGGGACGAACGGTTCGCCCGCGACGATCAGCAACCGCCGCCCCTCGCCGAGCGGGGCGGTCCGCACCGACCGGGTGCCCTGTTCGTGGGTCAGATACATGCCGTACGGCGCGTGGCGTTCCTCCACGGGGGCCGCGACGACCAGCTCGCGGCGGACGGAGAGCCGTATGAGGAGGGTGGTGTGGCAGCGCAGCGGGAAGTGGGTGGCGAGGACGACGTCCCGGGCGTGGACCGTGCCGCCGCCCTCCAGGGCGAGGCGGCAGTCGGCGCCCTCCCGCAGGCCGGTGACCCGGGTGCCCTCGTGGAGACGGCCGCCGAGCGCGACCAGGTCTTCCGCCAGGGCCAGCAGGAAGCGGCGGGGGTGGAACTGCACCTGGTCCTCGACCCGGACGGCCGCCGCGACCGGGTACGGCAGGTCCGTGCCGGTCACCGCCGTGGCCCGCAGGCCCGCCGCGGAGGCGGCCGCCGCCTCCGCCCGGATCCTCACGGCGCGCGCCTCGTCGAGGGTGTACGTGTACGCCGGCCGGCGCTCGACCTCCGCGTCGACGCCCCGCTCCCCGCAGAAGCGCAGCACCTGCCGCAGGGCGTCCTCCTGGGCCTCGGCGTACGCCTCGGCCGCCACCTCTCCCCGGCCCGCGCGCAGGCGCTCGTAGCACAGCCCGTGCAGGGAGGTCAGCTTGCCGGTGGTGTGTCCGGTGACCCCGGCCGCGATCCGGCCCGCTTCGAGGACGACGACCTCGCGCCCGGCGCGGGCCAGCTCGCGGGCGGTGCACAGTCCGGCGACCCCGGCCCCCACCACGACCGCATCGGCGGCGAGGTCGCCCTCCAGGGGCGGTCGGGCGGCGGCGGGCGGCGCCGACTCCATCCAGTACGAGCTCGCGGACATGGTGGCTCCTCTCCGCCGCCCCATGGGGCGACTACCCGGGGCCGACGCCCGCAGTCGGCCTGCCGGCCGGCTCCCGGGAGAGACAGGCGGGGCCGTGGGGCGGCGCAGTGGAGGGAGGCGGCTCAGGGCGAGCGATCCGGACCGGCCGGGCCGGCGGCGGGTCCGCCACGGCCGGGTTTCCGCCACCTGGACGCCGACGGCGCGCCCCTGGCCCCGGAGGACCGGGCCGGGGTCGTCGCGCTCGTCATCCCTCCGGCCTGGCGGGACGTCTGGATCCGCCCCTGGCCCAACAGGCACGTCCAGGCCGTCGGCACGGACGCGGCGGGCCCCGGCAGTACCTGTGCCACCAGGATTTCCGGCGCCGACAGGAGGAGGCGAAGCACGCGCACGTGCGCCGGGTCGCCCACGGCCTCCCCCCACTGCGCCGGGCCGTCACACGCGATCCGGAGCGGCGCGGTCTGTGCCGGGAGCGAGTGCCGGCCTGCGCGGTGCGCCTCCTCGACCTCGGCTTCTTCCGGCTCGGCGGCGAGCGGTGCCAACGACGACTCCTCGTACGGACTCACCACCCTGCTCCGCGAGCACGCGCACTGCGCACGCGGGAAGGTCTGCCTCGGCTGTCCGGCGAAGTCGGGCCGCCTGTAGACCCGGGCCCTCGTGGACGAGCCCGCGTACGAGGTCGTGCGCGCGCTGCTGCGGCGCGGGGGCGGGGGCGACCGGCTCTTCGGGTACGGGGAGGGCGGGCCCGGCACGAGGTCCACGCGGAGGACCTCGACGCGTATCTGCGGGAGCACTCCGGGAGCGACATCACCGCCAAGGACTTCCGGACCTGGCACGCCGCGGTCCTCGCCGCCGTCGCGCTCGCCGTCTCGGCACTGATGGCGGACGGCTCGCGCGCGGCGCGGGAGAAGGCGGCGCGACGGGCGGTCCGGGAGGTCGGCGGCTGTCTCGGCGACACGCCGGCGGTCTGCCGTGCCTCCTCCATCGACCCGATCGTCGTCGAACGCTTCGAGGAGGGCGTCACCATCGCCCCGGTCCTGGGGCGGCTGGGGAGGACGGCGGCTTCGGACACCCGGTCACGCGGGGCGCGGTGGAACGGGCGGTCCTGCGCCTGGTCGGCTGAGGAAGCTTCGTTCGCCGGGGCGGAGCTCGCCGGGGCGTGTGGGGCGGCGCCGCCCGCTCTGCCGTCGGGGGCGGCGCCGTCTGTTCCGTCGGGGCGGGTCAGGTGCTCCAGCGCAGGACCGCGCCGAGGCCGCCGGCCGGGCCCGGCGCCTCCTCGGGGACCACGAGGACCTCGGAGTCCGCGGCGACGCAGGCGCGCAGCAGCGCGTCGTCGGCGCGTGCCTCCTTCGGTCGGCCGATCCCCCAGTTCTTGGCCTCGGTACGGCCCAGGGCGATGTCGTACGGGCCGGGGCCGACCCAGATCATGCGGCCCGCGTCGGCGGCGTCGAGCCCGAGCAGCAGGGTGGCGACCCGGTGTTCGCGGACGGCCTCCAGCACCGCCGGAACGCCTTCGGCGGCCGGACCGGGAGCGCCGTCCACGGACCCCGCGCGGTGCTCACCGGGACGTCCTCGCGCTCTGCGGAAGTCATCGAGGGTGCTGCGGATCCGTTCCCGTGCGTACCGTGAACGCACGTCCTCGATCTCGCGGTCGAGGATCTCGGTGGAGGCGCCGGGCGCCCGGCTGCCGTGTTCCACCTCGACGGCGTTGCTCCGCAGCTGCGGGGGGAGCCGGTCCCGTACCGCCTTGCGCTCGCGGGCGTCCCCGGCCAGGACCAGCAGGGTGCCGTGCTGCGGGCAGCGCCGTACGAGCTCGGTGGCGATGAGGTCGGCCGTCTCCTCCCAGGCGTTCTCGACCTTGTTGTGGTAGTGCCATTCGTACCGGTCGGCGGGGAGGCTGCGGTGGCCGCGGCCCTGCCACGTCTTCCCCTCGGTGCGGCCCATGTCCTCCATGCCGAGGGGGCCGCGCAGTTCGAGGTCGGCGCCGGTGCGGTCGATGAGGGCCACCTGGCAGGCCGGTTCGTCGCTCCGCAGGTGGAGGAGCGGGGCGATGTGCGGGAGGCTCGACCACATCGTCTCGACGCCGGGCGGTGCCGTCGTCAGGGGGAGGTCGAGCACGATCTCCCCGGCCGTGGCGAAGAGGGCGCGCCCGGGAGGCGATCCGGAGGCCGGCTCGGTGCGGAGCCGTTCGGCGACCGCGCCGACGGTGGCGGGATGCGCACCCTCGTCGACGAGCCGGCGGGCGACGGCGCGGTCGCGCAGCTTCTGGATCTGCGCCGCGTCCTCGGTGGCCCGGCTCGTCTCGACGTAGACGGAGGCCCAGGGGCCGGGGCGTTCCAGGAGTGGTTTGAGGAAGTCGAGGTCCATGGTGTCCCCCAGAAGGTGGGAAGCGGTCACGGGAGGCGGTCAGCTGTCGCTGCTCGTTCCCGGCCCTGTGCGGGCTCGTCGACGGGCGGCTCGGGGTCGTGCCGCTCCTCCGCGCGGGTGGGGCGGCCGGACCTGACCCGGCCCTCGACCTCCTTCTTGCGCGCGTCGTCGAGGCGGGGGCCGGACTTGCTGCTGCCGCGGTCGGGGGTGTTCATGAGGGCCTCTCCAGGGGGAGGGCGGGTCGTACGGGCTCCTCTGCGGCGGCTGCCCCTCGCCTCGACGGGCAAACGGCGCGGTACGGACCGACGGGCGGCCCGGGTGATCACGTCCCGTCGTCGTCCGGAAGGCGCTCGTCCTTCGTCTGGGAGGGGGCGCCCTTCGTCTGGGAGGGGGTGGTCCGCCCCTGCCTCTGCACGTCGTCCCTGTCCTGCCGTCCCCGCTCGTGGCGGGAACGGCCCCCGCCGGGCCGCTCCGACGGCGGGTGCACCGGGTCGTCGGCGGGATGCTCCCTCAGCTCCTCCTCGCTCAGGCGCGCGTCCACGGGCTCGTTCGTACGCTCATTCATCGACTTCCTCCTCGGTCCTCTCCGCCCCGGTCTCCACGTGGACGGCGGCCTCCTCCGCGGGTACGGCGCCGTCGGCGGCGGGCTGTCGTCCCTCGGGCACCTCCTGGGCCAGCCGTTCGTCGAGCGGCTCGCCCTCCTGCTGCTCCCGCTGGGTGGTGCCGTGCCGGTCGACGCCTCCGGGGTGTTCCGGAGGGGAGTAGCCGGGGGCGGCCGGGTCGTCGACCGGGTCCGTGGCGAGCGCGTTCTCCGGGTCGAGTTCACCGCTGGGGCGGTTGCCCGCGTCGGAGTGGGTGGGCTGGTAGACGTCGTCGCCGCGGGCCGCCTGCGGGTCGGGCTCGTTACGGGCCATGAAGGGGGTTCCTTTCGGGTGAGTCGTGTCGGGTGGGTCGTGTCGGGTGGTCGGGTGGGGGCTCAGCGGGCCGCGAGGACGATCGCGTACACGAGGAAGAACAGGGCGCACGCGATGACCAGCACCCACACGATGAGGAGCGGGCCCGCCGCCCAGCCGCGCCGGGGCGGCCGGTGGGGACCGGTGCCCGTCCCCGTGCCTGACTCGGCCGGCGGCGTCTCGCCCGCGGGGACTCCCCCGCCGGGCTCGACGCCCGGGGTGCGGCGGGGGTCCGGGTCCGGGTTGCTCGGTCCGGTCATGGTGTTCATCTCCCTACGGCTCGCCGGTGCCCGAGGGGTCGCCGTCGGCCGGGACGGTCGTGAAGGGGCTGGTGTCGAGGTGGGCGAGGAGGTCGGCCGGGTCGGCGTACACGGCGGCGGCGCCCGCCTCGGTGAGGTCGGCGCGGGGTATGCCGCCGCACAGCAGGCCGGCGCTCACCATGCCGGCGCGGCGGGCGGCCTCCATGTCCCAGACGCTGTCGCCGACGAAGACGGCCCGGTCGGCGGGGACGCCGACGAGCGAGAGGGCGTGTTCGAGCGGGTCGGGGGCGGGTTTGCCCTCCTCGACGTCGTCGGCGGTGGCGGTGGCGGCAAGGGCCTCGTCGGCGTCGACGGCGCGGCGCAGGGCGCTCAGTTCCCGGTCCTTGGCCGAGGTCACGAGGACGACCTTCCATCCGTCGCCGGCGAGGGTGCGGAGCAGGTCGCCGGCCCTGTCGAAGGCCTGGAGCCGCTCGAAGGAGGTGGCGTAGAGGGTGTCGTGGGCGGTGCTGAGCCGGTCGTCGTCCGACGGGTCGCGGGAGTCGCCGAGCAGGTGGTCGATGAGCTGCTCGCCGGGCAGGCCGATCGCGCGGTGCACGGCGTGCGTCGGCACCTGGTGGCCACCCTGCCGGAACGCCTCCCACCAGGCCACGACGTGCAGGTGGTTGGTGTCCACGAGGGTTCCGTCGACGTCGAAGAGCGCGGCGCGGTCCATGTCGGGCCCCCTACAGGTCGCGGAGGGCGGGGAGCAGCGTCGACTCCGCCCAGCGGAGGAAGGGCAGTTGCCGGTCGCCGCCGATCTGGACGAGGGCGAGGTCGGTGAACCCGGCCTCGGCGTAGGCGCGGGCCGCCTCCACGACGGCGTCCACGTCGTCCCCGCAGGGGATGTTCTTCGCCACGTCCTCCGGGCGGACGTGCTGGGAGGCCTGTGCGAAGCCCGCCGGCAGGGGGAGTTCGGCGTTGAGGCGCCAGCCTCCCAGCATCCAGCGGAACTGCTCGTGGGCGCGGGCGATGGCCGCGTCGCGGTCGGGGTCGTAGGAGACGGGCAGCTGCCCGAGGCGGGGCTTCCCCGCCCCGCCCTGGGCGTCGAAGGCGTCGAGGAGTTCGCGTTTCGGCTCCGTGGCGACCACCAGGTCGGCGTGGCGTCCGGCGAGCTCGCAGGACCGCGGCCCGGAGACGGCGATGCCGATGGGCGGGGGCGTGGGCGGGACGTCCCAGAGCTTGGCGTCGTCGACCTGGAAGTGGCGGCCGTGACGGGTCACGTACTCGCCGGTGAACAGGGCGCGGATGATCTCCACCGCCTCGTCCAGCATGTCGAGGCGTACGCGCGCCGAGGGCCAACCCCTGCCGACGACGTGTTCGTTGAGGTTCTCGCCCGAGCCGAGGCCCAGCCGGAAGCGACCCTCGGACAGGAGTTGCAGGGTGGCGGCCTTCTGCGCGATCACCGCGGGGTGATAGCGGAAGGTCGGGCAGGTCACCAGGGTCATGAGCGGGATGTCGGAGGTCGCCTGCGCCGCCGCGCCCAGCACGCTCCACGCGTAGGGGGCGTGTCCCTGCGCGGGCAGCCAGGGGAAGGAGTGGTCCGAGATCACGGAGAACCCGAATCCGGCCCGTTCCGCCTCGACCACGTGCCCGACCAGCTCACGGGGGCCTGCCTGCTCGGTCATCATCGTGTACCCGATACGCATCATGTCCGGCGACTTGCCGCGACCAGGGGGTCCGAAACGGGAAAGGGCCGGCTCCGGGGAGCCGGCCTTTTCCGCCGCGGGGCGGGAGGGGGTCGTCAGCGCGTGTCCGGCTCGTCGTCCGGCGGCAGCGACCAGGACTCCGTCTCCCGGGCCGGGCGTGTCCGTCCGGGCGTCTCCACCGGCCCGGGCGGCTCCTTCATCGCGTCGGGGCCCTTCCGGGTGGACCCCCTGGAGGGGTCGGTCCCCATGGACCGGTCTCCCATGGACCGGTCTTCCATCAAGGGGTCGGTCCCCCTGGACGGGGTCGTGCCCATGGACCGATCCCTCATGGATCGGTCTTCCATCAACGGGTCGGTCCCCATGGACGGGTCGGTACCCATGGATCGGTCCGTCCCCATGGACGGGTCGGTGCCCGTGGACCGGCCCGTACCCATGGACGGATCCGTTCCCATGGGCCGGTCGGACCCCATGGTCCCCTCGGTCCCCATGGATCCGGTGCCCGCGGCCGGCCCGGTGCCGGCGTCCTCGGGGCGGATCCGGCCGCGCCAGGCGCCGGTCGCGTCCCCGTGTTCCTCGATGAAGCCCTTGAACCGCTTGAGGTCGCCCTTGACCCGGCGGTCGAGCACTCCCATCACGTCGGCGGCCTTCTCCGCCATGCCCTCGGGCTCCACGTCCATCGCGAGCCGTACCCGGGTGTGCGCCTCGTCCAGCGGCTGGAAGCTGACGACGCCCATCTGCCGGACGTCGCCTCCCATGGTGCGCCAGGCGATGCGCTGGTCCGGGAGCTGGTCGACGATCTCGGTGTCGAACTCCCGCCGGACCCCGGCGATCTTGGTCTGCCAGTGACAGTGCCGGTCGTCGATCTGCCGGACGTCCTCGACGCCCTCCATGAAGCGCGGGAACTCCTCGAACTGCGTCCACTGGTCGTACACGTTCCGCAGCGGAACGTCCACGTCGATCGTCTGTTCGACCTTGCTCATGCTGCGGCCTCCTTCACGTCGTCACGGCATCGAGGGCCGGGCACCAGGACCGCCGTCAGTGGGCGGCGGCCCCGAACTCGGCGTGCTGGGTACGGAGGGCGAAGTCGGGCTCCGCCGGGGGCGGCCGGCCCAGAAAGCGGCGCCGCGCCTCGGCGTGTGCCTCTTTCATCAGCGAGCGGAACTCCTCGTCGCTGAGCCCTCGGCCTTGTGCCGTCGCTCTGCCCTCGGCGTTCCCTCGCATGGGTCCGCCTCCTTCCGGTCGTACCCCCTCGCCCCGCGACTGCCCGCTCCCGCGGAGCCGAATCAGCCGGACCCCGACAACCGACTTCTCGGCCCGGCGACGTGCGCTCAGAGGGCGTCCGCGGCGGTACGGAGGTCGGCGACGAGCCCCGCGTACATCTCCTGCCGGTCCCGCGCGCGCAGTACGGCCGAGGGGTGCACGGTCGCGAGGACCCGGGTGCCGTCCGCGGCGTCGGGCAGCGGTCTCGGCACGCCCCGGTCGGTGCCGACCCGGAAGGAGGACCCGAGCAGGGCCCGTCCCGCGGTGGCCCCCAGGACCACGACCAGCTCGGGCGAGACGAGCCGGAGTTCGGCCATGAGCCAGGGCCGGCAGGCGAGGGTCTCGCGCACGCTGGGCGTCTTGTGGATGCGGCGGCCCCGGGCCTCGTCGCGGACGAACTTGAAGTGCTTGACCGCGTTGGTGACGTACAGGTCCTCCTCGTCGATGCCCGCCTCCGCCAGGGCGCGGTGGAGCAGCCGTCCGGCGGGTCCCACGAAGGGGAGGCCCTCGCGGTCCTCCTGGTCGCCGGGCTGCTCGCCGACCAGCATCAGCCGCGCGTCCGGGGCGCCCCGGCCGAAGACCGTCCCGGTCGCGTCGCGGTGGAGGGGGCAGCCCCGGCACTCCGCCGCCGCCTCGCGGTGCGCCGGGAGTCCGCCGCGGCTCGGCAGATAGGGCGTGGCGTCGTACTCCTCGGGGGCGGTCCCCCGGTCACCGGTACCGGCCATCGCGCACCTCCCGGGAGCGGTCCCGTCCGGCCGGTGCCGGCACGTACCGCTGACGCGCGGGCGTGTGCCCGCCGGGCACCGCGCGGAAACGGCCGCGCGCACAGCTCCGCGCCGGGTCGGCCGCGCGCGCAGCTCCGCGCCGGGTCGGCCGCGCGCGCAGCTCCGCGCCGGGTCGGCCGCGCGCACAGCTCCGCGCCGGGTCGGCCGCGCACGGACGGGTGGCCCCGCGCAGGAGTGGCCGCGCACGACGGCCGTCCCCGCGCGGGGACGGCCTCGGGCGGGGGCGGGAGCGGCCGCGGGCCGGGGCGGAAGCGGTCGCGGGCCGGGGTGGCGGCATGCCGGGCCCTGAGGCGGGTAGTCGCGCGCCGAGGCGAGGAGGAGCCCGACATGAAGATCCTGACGATGGGTGTCGAGGAAGAGTTCGTGCTGGTCGACCGGGTGACACGGGCCCCGGTCAACCGGGCCCCGGAGGTCATCCGGCGGGCGAGCCCCGAACTCGGCGGGCAGGTGCAGACCGAGTTCTTCAACGCGCAGATCGAGATCTGCA
The DNA here is from genome assembly GCF_900105415.1 of Streptomyces sp. TLI_105. Classification (GTDB taxonomy): domain Bacteria; phylum Actinomycetota; class Actinomycetes; order Streptomycetales; family Streptomycetaceae; genus Streptomyces. The sequence continues at coordinate 1,257,812 of NZ_FNSM01000001.1, forward strand.
CGAAGGCCACGGCGAGCCGCCGCACCCTGCGCGACGAACTCTCCTGGCTGCGCGCGACCGTGGGCGCTGCCGCGCACGACGTGCACTGCATGCCGGTCGCCTGCGGCACTCCCGTGCTGCCGCCCGAGGAGCCGCTGACGGTGACCGACACCGAGCGGTACCGTCTGATGGCCAGCCGCTTCGCCTCGCTGGTCACCCGCGCGGACGGCGTCGCGCGCGACGACGGGCTCGTCTGCGGCTGTCACGTCCACATCGGGACGCTGGACCGCGAGCACGCCCTCGCGCTCGCCCAGCACATACGGCCGTGGCTGCCCGTGCTCCAGGCGCTGGCGGGGAACTCGCCCTACGCCGGCCGGCAGGACACCGGCTACCAGAGCTGGCGCGCCGTCGAGCACGCCAGGTGGCCGACCGTCGGCCCGACCCCGGTCCTCGACGAGTCCCAGTACCTCGCCCACGTCGCCCGCCTGGTCAGGGACGGCACGCTCCTCGACAACCGGATGGTGTACTGGCACGCCCGGCCCTCGGAGCACGTGCCGACCCTGGAGGTCCGGGTCGCCGACGCCAACGCGGAACTCGACACGGTGGTGCTGCTCGCGATCCTGGTCCGCGGCCTCGCCGCCACCCTGCTGCCCCGCGTCGACGCCGGCGTCCCCGCGCCCGTGATCCCCGGCCCGACGCTGCTCAGGGCCCACCGGCTCGCCGCCTCCCAGGGCATCGCGGGCACCGGTCTCGATCCGGTCGACGGCCGGGAGCGGCCCGCCGCGAGGCTCCTCGACACGCTGATCGCCCTCGCCCGGCCGGGCCTCGACGTCACCGGCGACACCGACTGGGTGTGCGAGCAGTGGGAGCGGATCCGCGCGGACGGCGGTGGCGCCGCCCGTCAGCGCGACGTCTTCCGCCGGCACGGCCGGTTCAGCGCTGTGGTCGACGCGCTGGCCTCGGCGACGGTGGGGAGCTGATCGCATGGGTTCCCCCGTCTCCGTACGCCGCTCCGCTCCCGCCGGGGACCAGCCGGTCGACCTCCGGGTGTGCCGTCTCCCCGGCGTGTACGCGCCCCAGGTGGACACCGGACTCCTGGTGGAGCAGGTGCGGCGCGAGAAGCTGCGGCCCGGAGTCCGCTCGCTCGACCTGTGCACGGGCACGGGCATCGTCGCGGTCGCCGCCGCCCTGCGGGGCGCGCGGGCCACCGCCGTCGACATCTCGCGCGCCGCGATCGCCTCCTCCCGGCTCAACGCGCTGCTGCACGGCTGCCGGATCCGGGCGCTGCGCGGCGACCTGGACGGGCCGGTGGGGCGGGAACGCTTCGACCTCGTCACCGTGAACCCGCCGTACGTGCCCAGCGAGGACCCTCGGCCGCCCGCGCGCGGCGCCCGCCGGAGCTGGGACGCCGGGTCCGACGGCCGGCTGCTCCTCGACCGGGTCTGCGCGCGGGCGCCCCGCCTCCTGACGCCCTCCGGAGTGCTGCTGCTCGTCCAGTCCTCGCTCTCCGGGGTCGCCCCCACGCTCGACGCGCTCGGGCGGGCCGGGCTGCGGGCCCGTGTCGTCGAGCGGCGCACCGAGCCGTTCGGTCCGGTGATGTCGGCCCGGGCCGACTGGTTCGCGGCCCGGGGCCTGGTCCCGTCGGGGACGCGCACGGAGCAGCTCGTCGTGATCCGCGCGTGCCGGCCGTGATTCGAAGCCGGAGAGCCGGGCAGTCGCGCGATACCGACGCAATCCGAGCTGATGGGCGGTGTGTGTGATGTCTGCTTCCCCGAACGAGGGCACCCCGAGGGTGAGGATCCCGGAGGACGGCGGATCGGACGGCCCGGGCAGCGCCCGGCCCCGGACGTCCCCGCCCCGGTTCCGTCCGCTCCCCGAGGGTCCGCTGCTCGTGGAGGGGCCCGCGGAGATCGTCATGCCCGACGGTTCGGTGATCCGCTGCGAGCGGCCCGTCATGGCCCTGTGCACCTGTCGGCGGAGCCTGCGGGCGCCGTTCTGCGACACCAGCCACCGCCCGCGCCTCCGCAGCCGCACCGGCGCGCCGAAGGCGGCCCGGGGCGCCCCACGCCCGGCGCGGGACACGGCCGGGGAGGCGGAGACGTCATGACGCTGCTCCCGACGGCCGTCACGGCACGGCCCGAGGCCCCCGAGGCCCGAGGCGAGATCTCCCGCATGGTCCGGAGCCGGCTGCTGGGCGGCGGCCGGCTGCCCCTGGCGGCGGACATCGCGCGCTCCTCCCCGTACGGGGAGGACCTCCAGCTCGCCCTCCACCTCTGTTACGAGCTCCACTACCGGGGCTTCGCGGGCGTCCCCGACACCCTGGAGTGGGACCCCGGTCTGCTCCGGACCCGGGCCCTCATGGAGCACCGCTTCGAGAGCGCGCTGCGCCACGACTGCCGCCACCGCGCGGGCGTCGACGAGGCGCTGGCCGCCCTCCTCGTGGAGCCGGTCGACGGCACGGGCGTCTCCCACTTCCTGGCCTCCTCGGGCGAGCCGTGGCACCTGCGCGAGTACGTCGCGCTGCGCTCCGTGCACCAGCTGCGGGAGGCCGATCCGCACCTGTGGGTGGTCCCCCGGCTGAGCGGCCGCGCCAAGGCGGCGATGGTGGCCGTCGAGTACGACGAGTACGGCTGCGGGCGGCCCGAACGGATGCACTCCCGGCTCTACGCGGAGCTCATGGCCGATCTGGGCCTCGACCCCGCGTACGGGCGCCATGTGGACACGGCCGGCGCCGAGGTCCTCGCGGCCTCGAACCTGATGTCGATGTTCGGCCTGCACCGGAGGCTGCGCGGGGCGCTCGTGGGGCACTTCGCCGTCGTGGAGACGACGTCGCCGCCCGCCGCCGCCCGCATCGCCGCGGCGCTGCGCAGGACCGGCGCCGGACCGGCCGCGGAGCGGTACTACGAGGAGCACGTGGAGGCCGACGCCGTCCACGAGCAGATCGTCCGCCGTGAGGTCGTCGGCGGCCTCCTCGAGGACGAGCCGGACCTGGCCGACGACGTCGCCTTCGGCATCGCCGCGACCTCCTTCCTGGAGGACCGGCTCGGCGGCCGGGTGGTGGACGCCTGGTCGCGGGGCGAGAGCGCCCTGCGCGCGCCCCTGCCGCAGCCGTCCGGGAACGAACCGTGAGGACCCGCACGACCGTCGGGGACGTGCTCCTCGACGATCTGCGGGCCTGGGGGTGCGCCACGTCTTCGGCTGTCCCGACCTGGACGACCGGGTGTCGGCGTGGGTGCGGACGGACGACGAGCCGTCTCCTCGTGGAGGCGCGCCACGAGGAGACGGCGGCCTTCGAGGCCGTCGGGTACGCCACGTTCTCCGGTCACGTAGGCGTCTGCGCCGCCTCGTCCGCGCCGGGCACCGTGCGGCTCCTCCGGGGCCTGCACGACGCGCGGCCGGACGGGGCGCCGGTGGTCGCCCTGCTCGGCACGGACCTGACCCGGGCGACGACGGACCCGGCCGGGCGGGTCGGGGCCCTCTCGGACGGGGCCCGGACCTTCGCGGACGGGGCCGCGGGGCGCCTCCCCCGGCCCGGCCGGCCCGTCGGCCTCAGGTCCGTGCCGCCCGGGTGCGCAGCGCACGGGCCGTGACCAGCGCCGCCCCGGCGGCCGCCGACAGCAGGAGGGGGTGCCGCGCCGCCGCCGTGTACGGCGACCGGCCGGCGGCCTCCTCGCTGAAGGAGCCGTCGGCGCCGTAGTCCCGGCCGCCGGGGCCGTCGAGGGGCTCCCACAGGTTGTGCGGGGCTGCCGGCCGCGCGCGCTCGTCGGTCTGCTGGGCGTCGTATCCGGTGCGGGCGAGGTAGCGGTCCAGGAGGGCGGGGGCGAACCGGTGGGCGAGGACGGTCCCGGCCGTCGAGGCCCCCACCCGGTATTCCGCACGGCGCGGGTGCCGAGCGGCGTACACCACGGCGCGGGCCGCCACCTCCGGCTGGTAGACCGGCGCCACGGGGCGCGGGCGGCGCGGCAGGCGGGACAGGACCCAGGAGAACTGCGGGGTGTTGACGGCGGGCAGCTGGACGACGGTGACGGCCACGTCGCTGCGCTCGTGCCGGAGCTCCATCCGGACGGCGGCGGTGAAGCCGTTGATGGCGTGCTTGGCGCCGCAGTAGGCCGCCTGGAGGGGCACGGAGGCCTCGCCGAGCGCGGAGCCCACCTGGACGACGACCCCGGAGTCACGCGGGCGCATGCGCCGGAGCGCGGCGCGCGTGCCGTTGACGCAGCCGAGGTACGTCACGGAGGTGACCCGCGCGTACTCGTCGGGGGTGACGTCCGGAAAGCGGGCGAAGACCGAGGTGAAGGCGGAGTTCACCCAGACGTCGATGGGGCCGAGGACCTTCTCGACGCGTTCGGCGGCCTCTTCCACCCGGCTGGGCAGGGCCATGTCCACCGGCACCACGAGGGCGTGCCCGCCGGCCCGTTCGACCTCGGCGGCCGCGGCCTCCAGACCGTGGCGGCCACGGGCGAGCAGCGCGACGCTCGCGCCCTGGGCGCCGAAGGCACGGGCGACGGCGCGGCCGACGCCGGCGCTCGCGCCGGTGACGACGACGGTCCGGCCGGCCATCGGCGACCGCACGCGCCCGCGCTCGTGGATGACGACCAGGCCTTCCAGGAAGGTCCCCAGAGCGAGCCCCGCGCGCCGGGGGCGGAGGACGGGAGCGGGGTGAGGGGCGTGCCGGGCACGACGGGCGGATGTCATCGGTGTCCTCTCGTCGGAGGGTGCGAGGCGCCTGCCCGGTCCGGCGGGCGACCATGCGTGGATGGGGTTCCTCGGGATGGGTAGACGCTGGTCCCCTCCGCAAGGGCCATCGCGATCGGCCGCGATCGGCCGCGAGAAGAGGAGCAGGCCATGAACCTCATGGAAGGCCCGCCCGCACGCCCGGAGACGGGCGGAACGGCATCCTCCCGGAACGGCCCGCCGCACAGCGCGCCCGCGCACGCGTCCCGCGCGCCTACCTCCGCCCTGCCGCCCGACCACACGCAGGCGATCCTGGAGACGACGAAGGAGGTCGGGGCCGTGCTGAAGGCGTCCGGCCGTCCGTTCGCCCTGGTCGGCAGTGTCGCCGCGTACGCGCACGGCATCCCGGTGCGGCTCCAGCACGACACGGACTTCGCGATCCTGCGCGAGGACGCCGAGGTCGTGACGGAGGCCCTGCGGGAGCGCGGCGTGCGGATCGTCGACCCGCCCGAGGACTGGCTCGTCAAGGCCCGCGCGGGCGGCGAGCAGATCGATCTGATCTTCTCGCTCGCCGGGCGGCCGGTCACGGCGGAGCTCCTCGACCGTGCCCAGACGCTGCCGGTGGACTCGGTGCACATGCCGGTGCTGGCGCCGACCGACCTCATGGTCTGCCGTCTCCTCGCGCTCTCCGAGCACCACTGCGACTTCGGCCCGCTGCTGCCGGTGGCGCGGGGGCTGCGCGAGCGGATCGACTGGGGGCGGGTGCACGGGGACACCGCGGGCTCGCCGATGGCGGAGGCCTTCCTGTACCTGCTCGAACTGATGGACGTGCTGCCGCGCCGCGACGGCTCGTGACCGGGGCGCCCCGGGCGCCGTGGGCGCGGCGCGGGGCACTCCGCCCGCCGTGGACGGCGGCGGGGCGCCCCCGTGGTGCCGGGTGGGCCTTCCGGACTCAGGATTCCTCGGAGACCGTCCCGAGGAGGTCGCCCACCTGCGGGTCGGGCATCGCGCGGGCGACGTCGGCCTGGGCGATGATGCCGACGAGGACGTGTCCGTCGATGACGGGGACCCGCCGGATCTGGTGCTCGCTCATGACGCGCATCACCTGCTCGGCGGTGTCGTCCGCGCGGACGGTGACGATCTCGTTCTGGGCGAACTCGCCGGCGGTGCACTGCTGCGGGTCCTTGCCCTGGGCGACGCACTTCACGACGATGTCGCGGTCGGTGAGCATGCCCTTCAGCCTCTCGTCGGGGCCGCAGATCGGCAGTGCCCCGACGTTGAGCTCGGCCATCTTCCGTGCGGCGTCGACGAGGGTCTCGGACGAACGGACGCAGGTCGCTTCCGGGGTCATGATGTCGCGTGCGGTGGTCATGGCCATCACCTGTCATGTCGCTGGGTCTGTCGTGTCACCGGGCCGTCGGGCCGTCTCGGGACGCCGGCCTTCCGGCCGCCTCGCGGGCTTCTCCCGTCATGCCGCCTTCCCGGCGCCGTGGAGGGCGTCGACGATCGCCGCGGCGAAGGCGTCGAGGTCGCCGGGCCGACGGGAGGTGATCAGGGGGTGGCCCCCCGAGGTGTCGACCACGACTTTCCGGTCCACCCAGGTCCCGCCCGCGTTCTCCAGGTCGGGGCGGAGGGACGGGTACGAGGTCAGTTCGCGGTTCCGGGCCAGGCCGCTGTCCACGAGGAGCCACGGTCCGTGACAGATCGAGGCCACGGGTTTGCCGGCCTCGGCGAAGGCGGAGACGAGGCGTCGCGCCTCGTCGTCGCTCCGCAGCTGGTCGGCGTTGATGGTGCCGCCGGGCACGATCACCGCGTCGAATCCGTCCGCCGTCGCCTCCGCCAGGGTCGTGTCCGGCTGGACGACCGCTCCGGGATCCTGGTCGGAGACGAGGGTCCGGACGGACTCGTCCTTCTGCGCGGCGACGGTGACGCGGGCGCCGTTCTCCCGCAGGACGGCCACGGGCTTCTGCAACTCGTCCTGTTCCGTCCCGTAGTTCGTCGTGAGGACGAGAACGCTCTTTCCGGCGAGCTTTCCGGCGAGCTTTCCGTCGAGTTTTCCGTCGGACGACACGATGTGCTTCCTTTCCGGCGTGGTTGCCCCCCCGCCGTCTCTGCGCCTCACCCGCACCGGTCGCCTCAAACCTCACATATCACCCCGCATGTTCTCCGAGGATGGGGGAAAGCGCGCTGGTACCGAGTTCCCGTGCCGAGACCTACCGGCCGGGCCCCGCAGGCAGCGGAGGTGCAGCCATGGTTCCCCTTCTTCTCGTTCTCCTTGTGATTCTGGTGCTGTTCGGCGCGGGATTCGCCCTCGACGTGCTCTGGTGGATCGCCATCGCCCTGCTCGTGGTGTGGGTGCTCGGCTTCCTGATGAGGAGCGGCGGCGGCCGTTGGTACCGCTGGTGAACGGACCCGCGACCCCGAGATCGCACCACCGCCGCCCCGGACCCTCCGGGGCGGCGGTGCGCGGTTCCGGGCCGGAGCCCGTCGCCTCACCCGTCCGTCCGTGATCCCGTCGCCCGGCGCTTCGCCCAGCGGACGACCATGAGCAGCGCCGTGACCAGGGTCAGCACCCATACGAAGGCGAACGCCCAGATGAGCCCCGGCGCCCCGGTGTCGACCGCGAGGACGAGCAGGGCGAGGGTCATGACGCCGAGCGCCACGACGCCGAGGGAGGGAAGGTGGCGGCGGGCCCGGGAGAGCGAGGGGGCGGGCAGGCGCGGGGTCCGTCGCATCGTGCGCAGGCGGCGCGCGAGCGATGCGTCCCGACTCAGCTGCTCCTCGATCTCCGCCAGAACGCGCCGCTCGTGCGCCGAGAGCCGGGCCTCGTCCATCGCGGACACCTCCTCCCGATCCCTGCGCGCCGACGTGGGCGCGTCGTGTCTCTGCGGGTTCCCCCGCGATTCGTGTCAAACCATCCCAAAAGGGGCATCCTTTCCTCAGGACGCTCGACCGACGGACCCCGTCGCCGCTCTTCTCGCCGCGGCGCAGGCCCATCGCCCCCCGTCGAAGGAGCCCTCATGTCCACCGCCGGAGAACGCTCCGACACCCTGCTCACCACCGCAGGCCCCGCCCCCGACACCACGGGGGCCGCCACCCGCCGGGCGGCGCTCGACGGACTGCCCGAGCCCGCGTGTCCGACCGCCGTCTCCACGGACGACGCCCGGACCCTGTCCGTCGCGCTGTTCTCCCGGCTCCGGGCCCTGGAGGAGGGGACCCCGGAGCACGCGTACGTCCGCAACACCCTGGTCGAGCTCAACCTCAGCCTCGTCAAGTTCGCCGCCCGGAGGTTCCGGAACCGCGCCGAGCCCGTCGAGGACATCGTCCAGGTCGGCACGATCGGCCTGATCAAGGCGATCGACCGCTTCGACCCCGACCGCACCGTCGACTTCTCCGCCTTCGCGCTCCCCACCATCGTCGGCGAGATGAAGCGGTTCTTCCGGGACACCAGCTGGGCCGTACGGGTCCCCCGCCGGCTCCAGGAGCTGCGGATCGACCTCGCGAAGGCGGCCGACGCCCTGGAACAGGGCCTCGGACGCCGCCCCACCCGGGCGGAACTGGCCGCACAGCTGCACCTCACGGAGGAGGAGGTCTCCGAGGGCCAGCTCGCGGCACACGGCTACGCGGCCCGGTCCCTGGACCTCCCCGCAGGCGACGAGGACGCCGCGCCCGGCGCGGGCGCCCGTCACCTGGCCAGCGCGGAACCCTCGTACGAGCTGATCGAGTCGCTGACGGCGCTGCGGCCGCTGCTCGCCCGGCTCGACGACCGCGACCGGCGCATCCTGGAACTCCGCTTCGGCGAGGAGCTCACCCAGGCGGAGATAGGCCACCGGATCGGCCTCTCCCAGATGCACGTCTCGCGCCTGCTCACGCGCATCCTCGGCGAACTCAAGGACGGCCTCCTCCAGGACGACGCCACGGCGGACGGCACGGACGGCTGACCGTCCGGCCCCGCGCGGCCCGAATCGGCCGACCGTCCGAAGAATGGCCGCCGGGATCCGGGGCAGCCGCCGTCACGTGGCGAAGCAGCATCACGAGGACGACGGACCCGACCGCTCCCAGGTACCGCCCGAGGAGTCGATGGACGAGGTGGCGACCAGGATCCGGAAGGAGGTCGGGGAAGCGGCCCGACGTCTGCGCCGCGACGCGGCGCGGTTCGAGAAGGGGCCGCCGCCCGACCAGGGGAACGAGGACGGGGCCCGGCACGCCTAGGCGTGCCGGGCCCCGTCCGCCGTGATGCCGCCGTGGACCGACGGGCAGCACACGGACGAAGGAGGCGTGCCATGAGCGGGCCGCAGGTGTCGGACCGGATCCTCGAACGGCTGCGGGAATGGGGCGTCACCCACGTCTTCGGCTATCCCGGCGACGGGATCAACGGACTCCTCGCCGCCTGGGGGCGGGCCGGTGACGAGCCACGGTTCGTCCAGGCCCGGCACGAGGAGATGGCGGCCTTCGAGGCCGTCGGCTACGCGAAGTTCTCCGGAGGGCTCGGCGTGTGCGTCGCCACCTCCGGACCGGGCGCGGTCCATCTGCTCAACGGGCTGTACGACGCCAAGCTGGACCACGTGCCGGTGGTGGCGCTCGTCGGCCAGACCGACCGCAGCGCCATGGGCGGCTCGTACCAGCAGGAAATCGACCTGCACAGCCTCTTCAAGGACGTCGCCTCCGACTATCTGGAGACGGTCACCGTGCCGGAACAGCTGCCGAACGTGCTGGACCGGGCGATCCGCACCGCCTTCGCCCGCCGGGCGCCGACCGCGCTGATCGTTCCGGCCGACGTCCAGGAGCTGGAGTACAGTCCGCCGACGCACGCCCACAAGATGGTGCCGTCCAGCCTCGACGTGAGCGGCTGGACGCCGGTACCCGACGAGGAGTCGCTGCGGCGCGCGGCCGAGCTCCTCGACGCGGGCGAGCGGGTGGCCATGCTCGTCGGCCAGGGCGCCGCCGGGGCCCGCGCCGAGGTCGTGGAGACGGCCGAGCGGCTCGGCGCCGGCGTGGCGAAGGCGCTGCTCGGCCTGGACGTGCTGAGCGACGAACTGCCGTACGTGACGGGGTCGATCGGGCTGCTCGGCTCCCGTCCCTCCTACGAGCTGATGCGGGAGTGCGACACGCTGCTGACGATCGGCTCCAACTTCCCGTACTCCGAGTTCCTGCCGCCGTACGGGCAGGCGAGGGCCGTGCAGATCGACATCGAGCCGCACATGGTCGGGCTGCGCTACCCGTACGAGGTGAACCTCGTCGGCGACGCGGCGGCCACGCTCCGCGCACTGCTGCCGCTGCTGTCGCGGAAGGAGGACCGGGAGTGGCAGGAGTCGGTCGTGGCCGGGACGCGTCGCTGGCGGAGCGTGATGGAGCGCAGGGCGGAGGTGGCCGCCGATCCCGTCAATCCCGAGCTCGTCGCCCATGCCCTCGACCCGCTGCTGCCGGAGGACGCGATGATCACCGCCGACGCCGGCTCGGTGGCGAACTGGTACGCCCGGCACGTGCGGATGCGGGGGCGGATGCGCGGCTCGCTGTCGGGCACGCTCGCCTCCATGGGCAGCGCGATGCCGTACGCGATCGGCGCCAAGTTCGCCCACCCGGACCGTCCCGTGATCGCGCTGGTGGGCGACGGCGCGATGCAGATGAACGGCCTCGCCGAACTGGTGACCGTGGCGAAGTACGCGGACGGGTGGGCCGACCCCCGGTTCGTCGTGGCCGTCTGGAACAACCACGACCTCAGCCAGGTGAGCTGGGAGATGCGGGCCATGGGCGGCTCTCCTCCCTTCGAGGCCTCCCAGTCGATCCCCGACGTGCAGTACGCGGCCTTCGCGCGTTCGCTCGGCATGGAGGGCGTCCGGGTCACCGGTCCGGACGGCGTCGAGAGCGCCTGGCGCGCGGCGCTCACGGCGGACGGACCGACCGTCCTGGACTTCCGCACCGATCCCGACGTGCCGCCGATCCCGCCGCACTCGACCTGGGACCAGATCGAGGACACGCTGGCCTCGCTCGCCCGGGCCGACGGCGGGCGGGCCCACCTGGTCAAACAGGGCCTGAAGGCGAAGATGCAGGAGTTCCTGCCCGGCCGGGGCGGGCGGTGACAGCCGTGCGCCCGGCGTCCTGACCCGGGCCCCGCACGGGGGCGCCCCCACCCGGCCCGCGCACGGGAGCGGCCTCCCCCCGGGCCCTGCGCCACGCGCGGGCGGGCGGGCGGCTGCAGCGGACCCTGTCCCTGGCGACCGGCACCGGGGCGGCGATCATGGCGGCGGCCGCCCGCACCATGAAGGACATCCTCGCGGCCGCGGGGGCGACCGATCCGGTGACCATCGAGCGGTACGCGCACCTGGTGGGCGGCTGCCGGACGGCCTCCCGGCCCGAGGACGACGTGGTCGACGCGTCGCTGCGCACCTTCCCCTGCCCCACCCGCTGGTGACCGACGGGATCGTGCCGCCCACCCAGGGCGCCGCGAACACCGCCCTGACGCTCATGGCGCTCGCCGACCGGGCGGCGGAGCTGCCGGCCTCCGGCGCCCGCTCCGGGCTCGGATCCCCCGGAAGGCGGGCACGAGCGCCTCCGGCCCCCGAGTGGCTTCGGCCCGCCGCGCCCGCCCGAGCCCCGGGGCCCGGTCTCTCGGCACACCGCGCCCCGCACCTCCACTCCCGTCCGGCGGGCGCGGCGCGGTACCAAGCGGGCCGAGGAGCGGCACGGTGCGCCCGACGGGCGCCGGCAGGTGTCGGCGCCCGACGGGCGGGGGCCGGGTCACGCGGCCACGGGGCCGTTCGGGGTCTCCGTCGCGGGCGGCGGGGCGGCGGACGTACGCGGCGGGGACGCGGCGGGCTCCGGCTCGGTCGGCCGGACCGGCTGTTGAACCGGCTGGTGGACGAGACGGAACCGGTGGTGCTCCCGGCCGATCACCCGCCCGGTGGAGTCGGTGAAACGGCCCGTGACCTCGTAGACGCCGCAGTTGGCCCGGCCGACGGGCAGCCGCTCGGGCGGCAGGTGGACCTCGTACGGCCCGCCCGCCCGGTATCCGCCGAGCGTGGTCCGGGTGGTGGCGATCACCCTCCCGGCGTATCTGCGGGTCTCCTCGAAGACCAGTCCGTCGACCGCCTCGCCCACGCGGAAGGCGAGGGCGACGCTGATCGTCCCGCCCTCCGGCAGCTCGACGGGGTCGCCGTCGCCGTCCAGGGGCAGCACGGCCGTCCCCCGCTCCTCCTGGGCCAGGCTCACGCGCATCAGCTCGAAGGGTGCCATGACGTTCTCACGTCCTCTCGGTGGCGTCCGGGCGGACGATGACGACGGGGCAGGGCGCGTGCAGGGCGCACTGCTGGCTGACGGAGCCCAGGAGCAGGCTGGTGAACCCGCCGCGGCCCCTGCTGCCCACCACGAGGAGCTCCGCGCCCGACGCCGCCTCCGTCAGGACCTCGGCCGGGTTGCCGCGCACCACGTGCTCGCGCAGCCGCACGTCGTCGGCCCCGACGAGGACGGTCTGGATCTCGTCGGCCAGCGCCCGCTCCGCCTGGACGCCGTCGAAGCCGGTGTCCACCGGGGGAGCCGACCAGCCCGCGACTCCGGGCAGCTCGTAGGCCGCCACCGCGTCCACGGCGGCCCCGGTCAGCCGGGCGTGACGCACCGCCCACCGCAGCGCCTCGTAGGAGGCCGGAGACCCGTCGATCCCGACCACCACGCGGCGGCCCTGCCCCTGGGTGTCCATCCTCGACTCCCTCCTGCCTCCCCGGCGGCTACCCCGGGAGCGGATTCGTAGACCCCGGGGCGGACCGAACACGCTCCGGATGTCATAAACGGGTGAAAAGGGGCAGGAGTGAGGTAGGAGCTTCTGGCCGCGGGGGCATCCGGCACCAGAGGTGTCCGATGTCAGAGGTGTCCGGATTCATGCGCGAGGAGACGGGTGAGCCCCATGGAGGCTGTGAGCCGAACGGGAGAGGCCAGGGCCTCGCGGGAGGACCGCCTCCTGGTGGTGAACCGGGGCGGCGGACGTCCCGGGACCGTCCTCCTGACCCTCGACGGCGAGCTCGACCACGACACCGTGAAACCCCTCCGGACGGCACTGGAGGAGAGCACGGGGGCCGCGCGCGTCGTCGTCGACTGCTCGGGACTGCGGTTCTGCGACTCGACCGGCCTGAACGTGCTCCTGCGGACGCGGCTGCGGCTGCTGACGGAGGGAGGGCGGATGGATCTGGCCGGGCTGCGGTCGCCGGTGCGCCGCATCTTCGAGATCACCGGCGCGCTGAACGTCTTCCGGGTGTACGACGACGCCGACGCCGCCCTCGCGGACACCGGCACCGGGAACTGACGCCAGGAAGTTTCCGCACCGCGCGATTCGGCGGGCGGGACCGGGGAAGCAGCCCCTCATGACCGGCCCACCCATCCGGCATGCGACCACTCGTACCCGCCGCTACGAGCTGGCGGGGGGCGACGGAGTGGTACGGGAATGCCGTGATCTCGCCCAACGGGCCCTGAGCGAATGGTTCGGGGCCGCCGGGGAGCCGGGGCGGGTCCCCGTCGAGGACACCCTGCTGCTGGTCTCCGAGGTCGTCACCAACGCCTTCACCCACGGCGGCGTCCCGTACGAGCTGCGGCTCGACGGCGCCGACGGCCGGCTGTGGGTCCAGGTCAGCGACACGAGCCCGGCACGCCCCCGGCCCCACGGACGGCACCGTCCGAGCCTCCCCTCCGGCCACGGCCTCTACCTCCTGGAGCGGCTGGCGGCGGCCTGGGGCTGCGTCCCCCGGGCCCGCGGCAAGGCCGTCTGGTTCGAGGTGGAGGTGACGGCCCGGCCCGACGAACGGGACCCGGCCTGATCCGAGGGGCACCCCCTAGAGTGGAGGGTGAGGCGGGACCTGCGTGCACCCCGCGCCCGGGCCCGTGCCGCTCACCCTGTGCGAGGTCGTTCATGACAGAGCACGGTTCCACCCCGGACGCGGCGGTGCCGCAGACGGGACTCGGCCAGGACGGCCTCGGGCAGCTGCTCGCCGGACTCACCGCCGTGCGGGAGGGGGACCTGTCCGTCCGGCTCCCCGACGCCGCGGACGGCATCCTCGGCGAGATCGCCGGCGTCTACAACGACATGGTCGGCCACCTCTCGCTGGTCACCTCCGAGGTCACCCGGGTCGCCGACGAGGTCGGCGCCCAGGGTCTGCTCGGCGGCCGGATCCGCGAGCCCCGCTCGCGCGGGGTGTGGCGCGAGCTCACCTCCGGCGTCAACACGATGGCCGACAACCTGACCTCCCAGGTCCGCTCCATAGCCCAGGTCGCCACGGCCGTCGCCGGCGGAGACCTCACGCGGAAGATCCGGGTGGACGCGCGCGGCGAGATCCTGGAGCTGAAGGAGACCATCAACACGATGGTGGACCGGCTGTCCTCGTTCGCCGAGGAGGTCACCCGGGTCGCCCGCGAGGTCGGCACGGAGGGAAAGCTCGGCGGCCAGGCCACCGTGCACGGCGTCTCCGGCACCTGGAAGGACCTCACCGACAACGTCAACTCCATGGCCGACAACCTCACCAACCAGGTGCGGAACATCGCCCAGGTCACCACCGCCGTCGCCCAGGGCGACCTGACCAGCCGGATCGACGTCTCGGCGCGGGGCGAGATCCTCGAACTCAAGACCACCATCAACACGATGGTCGACCAGCTGTCCTCCTTCGCCGCCGAGGTCACCCGGGTCGCCCGCGAGGTCGGCACGGAGGGCAAACTCGGCGGCCAGGCCGAGGTGGAGGGCGTCTCCGGCACCTGGAAGCGGCTCACCGAGAACGTCAACGAGCTCGCCGGGAACCTGACCCGCCAGGTCCGCGCCATCGCCGAGGTCACCAGCGCCGTCGCCGAGGGCGACCTGACCCGGTCGATCACCGTCGACGCCCCCGGAGAGGTCAGGGACCTGCGCGACAACATCAACTCGATGGTCGAGTCGCTGCGCGCCACCACCCGCGCCAACGAGGAACAGGACTGGCTCCAGACCACTCTCGCCCGCACCACGAGCCTGCTGCAGGGCACCCGGAGCCTGCCCGAGATCGCCGAGTTGATCATGGCCGAGGTGCCGCCGCTGATCGACGCCCAGTACGGGGCCTTCTTCCTCGCCACGGACGGCGAGAAGGGCACCGAGCTCGTCATGACCGCCTCCTACGGCTCCCCCGACGACCCGGACGCCCCGCCGCGCCGCTTCCGGCTCGGCCAGTCCCTCGTCGGGCAGTCCGCCCACGACCGGCGCACCCTGGTGGTCGAGCGCGTGCCCGCCGGATACGCCACCGTCGCCTCCGGAGTGGGCTCCGGCGATCCGGGCATGCTGATCGTCCTGCCCATCGTGGTCGAGGAACAGGTGCTCGGCGCGGTCGAGTTCGCCTCACTGTCCCCCTTCTCACCCCTGCGGCGGGAGTTCCTCGACCGGTTCGTGGTCAGCGCGGGAGCCGTCCTCAGCTCCCTGGTCGCCAACCTCCGCACCGACGAGCTCCTCGGCCAGTACCGTCAGCTGGCCGACGAACTGCAGTCCCGGTCGAAGGAGTTGCAGATCGGCCAGCAGGAACTCCAGCGCTCCAACGCCGAGTTGCAGGAGAAGGCCGCGCTCCTGGCCGAGCGCAACAAGGACATCGAGTCGAAGAACCTGGTGATCGAGCAGGCGCGCCAGGAACTGGAGGCCCGGGCCCAGCAGCTGTCCCGCACCTCCATGTACAAGTCCGAGTTCCTCGCCAACATGAGCCACGAACTGCGCACCCCGCTCAACAGCCTGCTCATCCTGGCGCGGCTGCTCGCCCAGAACGCCGAGGGGAACCTGACGGAGAAGCAGGTCGACTACGCCGAGGTCATCCACTCCGCCGGATCCGACCTCCTCCAGCTGATCAACGACATCCTCGACCTGTCGAAGGTCGAGGCCGGCAAGATGGACATCAGGCACGAGCCGTTCCCCCTGCGTCAGCTGGTCGAGTATCTGGAAGCGACGTTCGGTCCGGTCGCCGACGAGCGGCACCTCGAGTTCACCGTCACCCTGGCGGACGACCTGCCCGAGGCGCTGAACAGCGACGAGGCACGCATCCGCCAGATCCTGCGCAACCTGCTCTCCAACGCGCTGAAGTTCACCGACGAGGGCCGGGTGTCGCTCACCGTCGAGCACGCCTCCTCCGCCGAGACGCCCCCCATCCTGGCCGGGACCGGGCAGGTCCTCGCCTTCCGGGTCGCCGACACCGGCATCGGGATCCCCGCGGAGCAGCTCCAGCACGTCTTCGAGGCCTTCCAGCAGGGCGACGGCACGGCCGCCCGGCGGCACGGGGGCACCGGCCTCGGACTGTCGATCAGCCGGGAGGTGGCCGGCCTCCTCGGCGGGGCCATCCAGGCGCAGAGCGTCGCGGGCCGCGGCAGCACCTTCACGTTCTACCTGCCGGTGCCCCGGCCGGCGGAGCTCGCGGCGGCCGGGGCGGCCTCCGCCGCGCGGGCGCTGGCCGTCCCCGGCTCCTCGTCCGCCCTCCGGCCGGACGGCGCCACCTCCCCGGACGGGCTGGCGGGCCGGACCGTGCTCGTGGTGGACGACGACGTGCGCAACGTGTACGCCCTCACCGAAGTCCTCGAAGGGCGCGGACTCCGCGTCCTCACGGCCGACGGCGGCCGTGCCGGCCTCGACGTGCTCGCCGCGCACGACGAGGTCGCGCTCGTGCTGATGGACGTCATGATGGCCGGGATGGACGGCTATTCGGCCATCAAGGCCATCAGGCGGCTGCCGGACCACGCGGGCCTCCCCGTCATCGCGGTCACCGCGAAGGCGATGCCGGGCGACCGCGCCCAGGCCCTCGCGGCGGGCGCCGACGACTACGTGTCGAAGCCGGTCGACGAGGAGGAACTGACCGACAAGATCCGCAGCTGGCTCGCCGGCTGAGGAGGGGGCCGCCCGCCCGGCGTGGAGGGACGCGCCCGCCGTGGAGGGGCGCGCCCGCCGACCGGGGAGAGGCCCGGGCGGTGGGCGTCAGCGGGTCGGCGGCCGGCCCCGGACCCGTACGGCGACGATGCTGGTGTCGTCGTCGGTGTCGCCGGCCGCCGTGGCGAGCAGGGCGTCGACGAGCGTGTCCGGCGCGTGGTCCGCGAGCCGCTCCGCGTCACCGGCGAGCCGTGCCACGCCCTCGTCGAGGCCGTCGTGACGGCGCTCGATCAGCCCGTCGGTGTACAGCAGCAGGGTGTCCCCCGGGCGCAGCCCGATCCGCTGCTCGCCGTAGCCGTACGAGGGCACCGCGCCGAGCAGCAGGTCCTGGGGCGGTTCGAGCAGCCGTGCCCTGCCGTCCCTGAGCAGCACCATCGGCAGGTGCCCGGCGCTCGTCCAGAGCAGGCCGCGGTCCTCGGGGTCGTACAGGGCGCAGACGGCGGTCGCCGTGACGCCGCCGCCCGTGCGCAGGGTCACCTCGTTGAGCCACTCCATCAGCCGCCGGGGCGAGTGGCCGGTGAAGGCGAGGGCGCGCTGGGCGTTGCGGAGCGCCACCATGCCCGTGACGGCGTCGATGCCGTGCCCCGCGATGTCCCCGACGGCCACGAGGATCTTGCCGCTGGGCAGCGCGAGCACGTCGTACCAGTCGCCGCCGACCCGGTACTCCTGCGCCGCCGGCCGGTACCGGGCGGCCACCACCAGGTCCCCGGGCATCTCCTGGAGGCCGGGCACCTCGGGCACGATCGCCTGCTGGAGCTGGAGCGCCAGCTGGTGGCGCAGCTCCGCCTGGTCGTGCAGCGCGGTGAGGTGGTCGAAGGTCGCGGTGAGCGCGGCCTCGGTCCTGCGGCTGTCCGACACGTCCTGGTACACCCCGGCGAGGCCGGTGACGGCCCCCTCCGCGATCAGCGGCTCGGCCGCCACCCGCACGTGGCGCACGGTCCCGTCGGGGAGCACGATCCGCAGGACCGTCTGCCCGCCCGTCTGCCGCTCGGTCACGGTCGCCACCAGGTCGGCGAGGGCCTCCCGGTCGTCCGGGCGCACCCGGTCGCGCAGGTCCGCGAGCGGCACCGGGGGCTCGTCCCGCGCCATCCCGAAGATGCCGTACGCCTCCGGTGACCACACCGTCCCGCCGCCCGTCAGGCTGTCCTGGAAGGGCGCCACGCTCTGCAGCCGGGCGACCGCCCGGGCCGCGGCGAACCCGGTCGCGCCCACGGTGTGCCACAGCACCACGGCGTGCCTCCCGCCGGCCGGCAGCACCCGCACGTCGAGGAGCGGCGTCGTGTCCCCCGGGGCGGCGGACGCCGGCAGGCGGGCGGCCCGCTGGGTGCGCACGGTGCCGACGGCGCGCCGTGCCATGCGCGCCAGGTCGGCGTGGACGAGGGGGAAGGCGCGCGCCAGGGAGGCGTCGCTTCCCGAGGAGGTGCCGCCGAGCGCGTCGGCCCCTTCGTCGTTGAGGTGCTCCACGGCCGGCTCCCCCGACGTCCCGGGCACGGCGAGCAGCATCGCCGGCTGGGCGAGGGAGTCGAGCACGTCGACGAGGACGGGGACGGCGATCGGCGGCGAGCCGGCGGTGTCGAGTACGGTGCCCGCCACGTCCATGAGCCCCGTGAGGGCCCGGCGGGCCGTGGCGTCGAGCATCGTCGGGCCCGGCCAGCCGACGAGTGCGAGGCCGACGGTCCTGTCGCGCCGGCGCAGCGGGAGCAGGGCGCGGGCGGCGCGGGCGGTGGGGCCGGGCAGGGGTTCACCGGTGGGGGGGCCGTCCTCCAGCCAGACCGGGGCGTTCTCGACGAGGACGGCACGGAACGTCTCGGGGGCGGCGGGCGGGATCCACTGCCAGGCGGCGGCCTCGGCGGCTCCCACGCCCGCGGAGCCGACGAGCCGCAGACAGCCGCGGTCGACGCACTGCCACAGCCAGAGACTGTCCGCGCCGAGCGGGGCGAGGCCCTCCTCCAGGAGGGTCCGTGCCGCCTCGCCGACCGTGTCGGCGGCCTCCGCGGCCGCGGCCGCGCGGCGGGCCCGGCGCGTCTCGGCGGGGTGCTCGACGCTCCCGCCTTCGTGCTCGGGGCCGTCGCTCTCCGGAGGAACGGCGGCGTGCCCGCCGTCGCCGGCGGCCGCGTTCACGATGTCCGCGGCGAGGTCCTCCGCGGACAGGCCGGTCGCATGTGCCAGCGCGGAGAGGTATTCGGTCGCCTCGGAGGGCGGCAGCCGCAGCTGGGCGGCGAGCACGCCGGCGGCGAGGTCGAGCAGGTGGCGTCGGGCGGACCGGTCGCGCAGCCAGCGGTTCTCTGCGGCGAGTTCGGCGAAGCCGCGGGCCGCGGGGGCCAGGGGCGGGGGGCCCGTGGATTCTGCAGAACCGGTCAAGTGGACCTCCGTCCCGCCTGGGCGCGGGCGTCCGGAGTCTGTGGGTGGATCCGATCCGGATTCTACTCGCGTGCCCCCGCGCGCGACCGTTCGCGGGCGGCGCCCCAGGCGGCGAGGGCCTCGACGAGCGCGTCGCGGGTCAGGGTGGAACGGCCCCGTGTCCCGGCACCCGCGGCCTCGTCGTACGGCTCGGGCTTCGGGGGGCAGCAGGTCCCGAACGGGCTTCGGGGGGGCAGCAGGTCCCGAACGGGCTTCGGACCCGGCCTCGGCCGGCCTCCGGCCCGGTCCGGGCCGACCGGGCCGGGGCAGTACGGCGGGTCGTGGAAGACGGGGGCGACCTCGTCGAGCCCACCGGTCCCCGTCAGTCGGCCGGCTCGCCCGGTGCGGGGTGCTCGGGGTGGACGGTGCCGTCGCGTGTCCGGCCCCGGGGACCCGTGCCGGCCTCGTCGGTGTCCGGCGGGGTCCCTCCGTCGCCACTGTCGGGGACGGGAACGGACAGGGGGTCCTCCCCCGTGGCCTGCTGGTCCTCGGGGTCCCGGGGAAGCGGCTCCTCCGGGCGTGGCTTCCGGTGCTCGCTCATCCTGGTCTCCTCGTCCTCCGGCATCCAGACCTCCTCGCTTCCGGACCTCCGTTCACAGGGGCGGCGGCACTCCTCCGTCGCTCCCGGCCTCTCCCTCGTCGCTGAGCGGCATGAGCCCGATGCACTCGGCGTCGATCCGGTCGGCGACCTCCGTCAGCGCGCTGACCAGCGCCTCGACCGTCTCCGGTTCGAGGCCCGAGTCTTCGTCGTCGGCCGAGTCCATCCAATGGGACGCGAGGTGTCGCAGCAGGAGGGTCACTTCGTCGGCGGGCAGCAGGAGCGGACCGCCGGGGACGTGGACGAGGGACATCGACGCGTTCATGGGGAATCGACCTCCGCGGTACGGGAAGAGCCTCAGGGGGACAGGCCCGCGGAGGCCGCCTCTTCCGAGGCGTTCGCGCGGACGATGACGACGGGACAGGACGCGTGCACGGCGCACTGCTGGCCGACCGAGCCCAGGAGCAGGCTCGTGAAGCCGCCCCGGCCGCGGCTGCCCACGACGAGCAGCTCGGCGCGGGCCGACGCCTCGATCAGGACCTCGGCGGGGTTGCCGCGGACGATGTGCTGCTCCAGCGGCGGCACCTCGCCGATCCGGGAGAGCGCGGAGCCGAGTTCCTCGGACAGCGCCTTCGCGGCCTGTTCCTCGACGAACGCGGCGTCCACGGGCGGCGCGGACCATCCCGTCGCACCGGGCACGTCGTAGACGCCGACGACGTCCAGGGTCGCTCCGGACCGCAGGGCCTGCCGGACCGCCCGCCGCAGCGCCGCGTACGACGAGGGCGAGCCGTCGACGCCCACGACCACGCGGGAATCGCCGTCGCTGGAGTTCATGACCGTGCCCCTTCTCCGGATCGGGCCCGAGGGGTGGACGGGGTGCCGATCCCGTCCTCTCCCTCCCGACCGACTACCCGGTGCCCGGTCCCGTACGCCTGGGTGGCGTCCGTGCGCGTGCCCGGACGCGTGAGTGCCGGATCGCGCGGGTAGACGCGGGGCCGAAGGAGGGCGGGACGGCAGAGGAACGTGCCGGACGCGGGGGCGGTCAGCGGAAGGACGTACGACCATGCTGTTCCTGCTGGGTCTGTTGCTCCTCGGGGCGACCGGCGCCTTCATCGGGCTGGTGGTCTCGGAGAACACCGGAGGCCCCGACCAGACCGTCATGATGCTGGACCACAGGATCGCCACGATGAACGGCCTCGCGATCTTCCTCGCCGGCATGGCGCTGGCCGTGATCGTCGGCCTCGCCTGCGCGATGATGGCGGCGGGCGGCGCACGGGCCCGGCGCCGCCGGGCCCTCGGGCGCGGCGTCCACGATCCGGCGGAGCCGCGGTCCCGTCTGCCGGGCGACGATCGCTACGAAGGACGGGACGCGGCGCCCCGTACGGAGGACGACACCACGGCCGCCGGGGACCGCCGCCCCCGCCGCCACCACTTCCGCTTCGGGCACTGACGACGCCCTCGCGCACACCGGCCCGCCCCTGGAGGCGGGGGCGGCGTGAGGCCCCGCACGGTCGGAAAGGACTCGGTCATGACCGCACCACCCACCACCCCCACCACGCTCGGCCCCGACAGCGATCTCTCCCGGATCTTCGAACTCGCCCAGCAGCTACGGGTGGACTCGGTGCGCGCCAGCACGGCCGCGGGCTCCGGCCACCCCACCTCCAGCCTGTCGGCGGCCGATCTGATGGCGGTCCTGATGGCCCGCCACCTCCGCTACGACTGGGCGGCGCCCGACAACCCGGACGGCGACCACCTGGTCTTCTCCAAGGGGCACGCGTCGCCCCTGCTGTACGCGATGTTCAAGGCCGCCGGGGCGATCGGCGACGACGAGCTGATGACGACGTACCGCCGCTTCGGCCACCGCCTCCAGGGCCATCCCACGCCTGAGCTGCCCTGGGTGGACGTGGCCACCGGCTCCCTCGGCCAGGGCATCGGCTACGCGGTGGGGATCGCGCTCGCGATCCGGGACCTGGAGCGGCGGTCCTCCCGGGTGTGGGTGCTGTGCGGTGACAGCGAGACGGCCGAGGGCTCCGTGTGGGAGGCCCTCGACAAGGCCGGGCACCACCGGCTCGCCAACCTCACCGTCCTGCTCGACGTGAACCGCCTCGGCCAGAGCGGGCCCACCGAACTGGAGTGGGACACCGGGGCCTACGCCCGGCGCGTCGAGGCGTTCGGATGCCGGGCGATCGAGGTCGACGGCCATGACCTCGAAGCGATCGACCTGGCCCTGACCGAGGCCGCCGACGGGCGGGCGCCCACCGTCGTCGTCGCCAGGACCGTCAAGGGCCGTGGCGTGGCGGAGGTGGCCGACAAGGAGGGCTGGCACGGCAAGGCGCTGCCCGAGGACCTGGCCGCACGCGCCGTCGCCGAACTCGGCGGCGCCCGCGACCTGCGGGTGCACGGCCCGCGTCCGCCCGCGCACCCCCGCCCCGCCCACCCCGACGGCCGGCTTGCCGGTCCGGTGGAGCTGCCCCGCTACGAGGTCGGCGACGAGGTCGCCACCCGGGTCGCCTTCGGTGCCGCCCTGGCCGCCCTCGGCGACCGCCCCGAGGTCGTCGCCCTGGACGCCGAGGTCGGCAACTCGACCCATGCCGAGGAGTTCGGGAAGGCCCACCCGGAGCGGTACTTCCAGACGTACATCGCCGAGCAGCAGATGATCGCGGACGCCGTCGGCATGGCCGTGCGCGGCTTCCGCCCGTACGCCACGACCTTCGCCGCCTTCCTCACCCGTGCGCACGACTTCGTCCGGATGGCCGCCGTCTCCCGGATCACGATGGCCCTGTGCGGGACGCACTGCGGGGTGGAGATCGGCGCGGACGGCCCTTCGCAGATGGGCCTGGAGGACCTCGCCATGATGCGCGCCGTCCTCGGCTCCACCGTGCTGTACCCCGCCGACGCCACCTCAGCGGCCGCGCTGACCTCGACCATGGCCGACCTGGACGGGATCTCCTATCTGCGCACCACCCGCGGGGCCTACCCCGTCCTCTACGAGGGCGACGAGACGTTCCCGGTGGGCGGGTCGAAGACCCCGCGCGAGAGCGCGGACGACCGGGTCACGCTCGTCGGCGCCGGGGTCACCCTCCACGAGTGCCTGGCGGCCGCCGAGGAGCTCGCCGCCGACGGCGTACGGGCCCGGGTCGTCGACCTGTACTCGGTCAAGCCCGTCGACGTGGACACCCTCACCCGCGCGGCCCGCGAGACCGGGGCGCTCGTCGTCGTCGAGGACCACCATCCCGAGGGCGGGCTCGGCGAGGCCGTCCTGTCGGCCCTCGCCGCGGGGGCGGACGGGCCCGCCCCGCCGCCGTTCGCCTTCGCCCATCTCGCCGTCACCGAGCTGCCCGGCTCGGGCACCACCGACGAACTCCTCGACGCGTGCGGCATCTCCCGCACCGCCATCGCCGGGGCTGCCCGGACGCTGGTCGCGCGGTAGGCGCCCGCCGGCCTCCGGCCTTCGGTCGTGAATTCCTTCTTTCCGATGATTCCTGTCGGTTGGGCAGGTCCTGCGTGTTATCACCCCTGTGCGGTCCGCCGTACGCGACCATGACGGACGCCGAAACCGTCACGATGAGCGGAAGAAGGACCCACGTGCCCGGCAGCGAGAGCGAGAACCCGGCGATCCCCGCGCCCACCCCCACCGAGACCCGGCCCAAGACCAACAGGGACTGGTGGCCGAACCAACTGGACCTGCAGGTACTCCATCAGCATTCGCCCCTGTCCGATCCGATGGACGCGGACTTCGACTACGCGAAGGAGTTCGCGGACCTCGACGTCGACGCGCTGAAGCGGGACGTCATCGCGGTGATGACGGACTCCCAGGACTGGTGGCCCGCCGACTACGGCCACTACGGGCCCCTCTTCATCCGGATGAGCTGGCACGCCGCGGGGACGTACCGCATCGCGGACGGCCGCGGCGGAGGCGGCCAGGGCGCCCAGCGTTTCGCCCCGCTCAACAGCTGGCCGGACAACGCGAGCCTCGACAAGGCGCGCCGGCTCCTCTGGCCGGTCAAGCAGAAGTACGGGCGGAAGATCTCCTGGGCCGATCTGCTGGTCTTCGCCGGCGACTGCGCCATGCAGTCCATGGGGTTCAAGACCTTCGGGTTCGGCTTCGGGCGCCCGGACGTCTGGGAGCCCGAGGAGATCTTCTGGGGCCCCGAGGACACCTGGCTCGGGGACGAGCGCTACAGCGGCGACAGGGAGCTCACCGGCCCCTTCGGCGCCGTGCAGATGGGCCTGATCTACGTCAACCCGGAGGGCCCCAACGGCAACCCGGACCCGATCGCCGCCGCCAGGGACATCCGGGAGACGTTCGGGCGCATGGCGATGAACGACGAGGAGACCGTCGCGCTCATCATCGGCGGCCACACCTTCGGCAAGTGTCACGGCGCGGTCGACCCCGAGTACATCGGCCCGGAGCCCGAGGCCGCCCCCCTGGAGCAGCAGGCCCTCGGCTGGCGGAACTCGTACGGCAGCGGCAAGGGCGCCGACACGCTCACCAGCGGGCTCGAAGGGGCGTGGACGAACGAGCCGACGAAGTGGGACAACGGCTATCTGGAGAACCTGTTCCGGTACGAGTGGGAGCTGACGACGAGCCCCGCCGGCGCCCAGCAGTGGACCCCCAAGGACGCGTCGGCGAAGGACACCGTGCCCGACGCGCACGATCCGTCGAAGCGGCACGCCCCGATGATGCTCACGACGGACCTCGCGCTGCGGATGGACCCGGTCTACGCGCCGATCGCGAAGCGCTTCCACGAGAACCCCGACGAGCTCGCCGACGCGTTCGCCAAGGCCTGGTACAAGCTGCTGCACCGTGACATGGGCCCGCTCTCGCGCTACCTCGGCCCGTGGATCCCCGAGCCGCAGCTCTGGCAGGACCCGGTTCCCGCGGTCGACCACCCGCTGGTCGGGGAGACGGACATCGCCGCCCTCAAGTCCAGGATCCTCGACTCCGGGCTCTCCGTCTCCGAGCTGGTCACCACCGCCTGGGCGTCGGCCGCGAGCTTCCGCGGCACCGACAAGCGCGGCGGTGCCAACGGGGCGCGGATCCGGCTCGCGCCGCAGAAGGACTGGGAGGTCAACGACCTGCCCGAGGTGGCCCGGACGATCGAGACCCTCGACGGGATCCGCGAGGAGTTCACGGGCTCGGGCGGGGCGAGGATCTCGCTCGCGGACCTCATCGTGCTCGGCGGCTGCGCGGCGGTGGAGCGGGCCGCGAAGAACGCCGGGTACGACCTCACGGTCCCGTTCGCGCCGGGCCGCACGGACGCCTCGCAGGAGCAGACCGACGTGGAGGCGTTCGCGGTCCTCGAACCCCGGGCGGACGGCTTCCGCAACTACCTCCGGGCGGGAGAGAAGCTGTCGCCGGAGACCCTTCTGCTCGACCGCGCCAACCTGCTGACGCTGACCGCCCCCGAGATGACGGTGCTCGTCGGCGGCATGCGGGTGCTCGTCGGCGGGTTCGGGCAGTCGCGGCACGGGGCCTTCACCGACCGGCCGGAGACGCTGACCAACGACTTCTTCGTCGGACTCCTGGACATGGGCACGGAGTGGAAGGCCTCGACGACCGACGAGAACGTCTTCGAGGGCCGCGACCGCGCCACGGGCGAGATGCGGTGGACCGCCACCCCCGTCGACCTCGTCTTCGGTTCGCACTCCCAGCTGCGGGCCCTGTCGGAGGTGTACGCGTCCGCGGACGGGGGCGAGAAGTTCGCGCGTGACTTCGTGGCCGCGTGGGACAAGGTGATGAACCTCGACCGGTTCGACCTGCGCTGAGCGCGGCGTGCCCGGCCGGCTCACGGCCGGCCGGGCCTCCCTGCCGCTCCCCGGCGCTACTTGTCGGCGCTCGGGACCTCCAGCGGGTCGTCCGGGGCGCTCTTCCGCTCCTCCTCCATGCGCTCGCCGAGGGCGACGAGGGCCTTGCGCCCCATGGCCTTGCGGACGTCGGGGAACCAGTCCTTCTCCTCCTCCTCGACGTGATGGCGCACGTACTCCATGAGGACCGTCATCTTCGCCCCGAACCGCTCGTCCTCCGGGTCGAGCCCCTTCAGTTCCGAGAGCATCCACAGCACCGTGTGGTGCTCCTCGACGCTCTCCAGGACGTGGTCGGTGGTCTCCGGGGCGGCCTGGCGGGCGGCCGGGTAGAAGACCCGCTCCTCGATCCAGGCGTGGGCGGTCAGCTCGCGGATCACGTCGTCGGCGAGCTCCCGCTTGCGGCGGTGCGCCTCGTCGTCCGCCCGTTCGAACTCCTTGAAGAGCTTCTCCACAGTCTTGTGGTCCTCGCGGAGCAGCACGATGCCGTCCATCGAATTCCTTCCTCGTTCGGGTCGACGTCAGGTCGACGTCAGGTGGTGAGGAGCCGGTTGAAGAACGAGCGGTACTGGCGCAGGGCCGTGCGCAGGTCCTCCGTGTCGACGTCCTCGCCCTCGCTCCACTGGCCTTCCAGGTCCCTCTTGCGGTCGGCGAAGGTGGCGGCGAGCCTCCGGATCACCTCGGTGACCAGCTCGTCGGCCTCGTGCACGGCTCCGCGGGGGTCGTCGACGAACTGGCTCTGTATCTCGTGCCAGCGCGTACGGAACGCCTCGTCGGCCTCGGCGTCGAGGAGGCGCGGCAGCTCTTCCCCGGTGCCGGTCCCCCCATTCGTGCGGGCCCCCGTGTCAGTGCCGGATCCCATGTCAGTGCCGGTCCCCGTGCCAGTACCGGACCCCACATCCGTACCGGTCCCCACATCCCTGCCGGGCCCCGCATCGGCACCAGCCCCCACCTCGGTACCGGACCCCGCCTCACGCAGTTCGGCTCCGCGCCGCTCGGGCTCACGCCTCTCGGCCTCCCGCGGCTCCGCCTCACGCGTGCCGTCGTCGCCGGTGTTCCCCCGTGTGTCCTCGTCGGCGTGCGGGTCGGCCGGGATGTCGGTGCTCTCCCCGGGGTACATGGGCGGTGCGTCGGTCTCGTCGCCCCGTGCCGGTGTGTCGTGCTCGCGTCGCATGGCGCGTCCTCCTGGTCAGCTCCGGCCCTGTCCGGGCGCGTCGCCGTTCGAGAGAAGTTCGTCGAACAGCGCCCGGTAGTGGACCATCGCGCCCCTCAACTGCTCGGTCGTGGCCTGCCGCGAGGAGCTCAGGGCGTTGATCTCGTGCGCCGCCTGATAGTGCTCCAGGGTGCGGCCGTGCTCCACGGAGAGGTCTCGCATCTGCTGCTCGAAGCCCTCCGTGGGATAGCCCCGCTCGCGCATGAGCGAGGTCACCAGCGTGTCCGCGTCGTGCACCGCGCCGTCGGGGCGGTCCACGAACTGCTCCTGCACACTGCTCCACTGCTGGGCGTAGCGCTCCCGCGCCCCGCTCGACAACGGCTTGATGTCCAGGTCCTCGTGGCGCTTCTCCCGCTCCCCGAGGTCGTGCTCGGCGGCCCGCCTGCTCCCGGCGTCCTCGACGGCGCGGTCGTACTCGGGCCCGAAGCGCTCGCGCAGCCGGCGACGGCGCCGCCGGTCCAGGGCGATGGCCAGCACGATCAGCGCGATCACCACCACGACGGGTATGACGATGGCCAGAATCGTTCCTGTCGACATCGGCCTCGCTCCCTCGGCTCTCATCGATATCCACGGCGGCGCCTGCCCAGGCGCGCCGGACTGAAACGGCCGCCGTGGGGCCGGGGGCTGCCTGGTGGTGTCGACACCAGGTGCGGCACACACTCCCTCGGGCCGCCGGGCGCTGCCACTGTCGTCGCCATGACCCAGCACACCACTCTGATCACCGGCGTCACCACGGGGATGGGGCGCGCGCTCGCGCTCGATCTGGCGCCCCGCGGCGGCACCCTCCTCCTGCACGGACGGAACGCCGAGCGGCTTGAGGCCGTGGCCGCCGAGGCCCGGGCCGCGGGGCCCGGCACCACGGTCCGCACCTATCTCGCCGATCTCTCCGACCTGGACCAGGTGGGGGCGATGGCCGCTCGGATCCGGGCGGCGGAGCCGCACCTCGACGGGCTGGTCCACAACGCGGTGGCGGGCGGCGGCGCGCAGCCGCTCACCCGGGAGCTGAGCGGCCAGGGCCATGAACTCCGCTTCGCGGTGAACCACTTGGCGCCGTACGCGCTCACCCGCGCCCTGCTGCCCCTGCTCACCGCCTCGGCTCCGGCTCGGGTCGTCAACGTGGCCTCGATGGGGCAGGAGGCCGTCGACTTCGACGACGTGATGCTGGAGCGGGACTACGAGGGCCTGCGCGCCTACTGCCGGAGCAAGCTGGCCATGATCATGGCGACCTTCGAGCTGGCCGCCGAGCTGAAGGGCACCGGCGTCACGGTGAACGCCCTCCACCCCGCCCACCTGATGGACACGCCCGGCGTCCGCGCCTACGGCCTCGCGCCCGTCACCACCACGGAGGAGGGCGTCCGTCCCACCGTACGGCTGCTCCTGGACCCGGACCTGGCCGCGGTCACCGGCCGTTACTTCGACCGGTTCACCGAGGCGCGCGCCCACGAGCAGGCGTACGACGCCGAGGCGCGCGAGCGGCTGACGAAGCTGACGCACGAGCTGACGGAGCGGGTCTGGCGGGACGCGTGAGGAGGCCCGGCGCCGACGGCGGGGCCTGAGCGCTATCCCGCTGCCGACCGGGCCGCGTTCTCCAGGAGGAGCGCGTGGACGAAGGCCTGGGGGAGGTTGCCGCGGAGACGGCGGCGCCGGACGTCGTACTCCTCGGAGAACAGGCCCGGCGGGCCGACGGCGCTGCGGGTGCGCTCGAACCACCGCGCCGCGGCGACCGGCCGGCCCTCGACGTGGCAGGCGGCCGTCATGAGGAAGCCGCAGAGGAGGAAGGCGCCCTCCGAGTCGCCGAGCCGGGTGGCGTCGTCACCGTGGAAGCGGTAGACGAAGCCGTCCTCGGTGAGCTCCCGTTCCACGGCCCGGCGGGTGGCGGTGAGCATCGGGTCGCCGGGCGGCCAGGTGGAGGAGACCAGCGGCCGCAGCAGGGCGGCGTCGGGGCGCGGGTCGCCGGCGGCGCGCTGCCAGCGCCCCGAGGGGTGGACGCAGCGGCGACGGGTCTCGGCGAGGATCCGGTCCGCGAGGTCCCGCCAGCGGTCGGCGTCGGGCGGACGGATGTCCCTGGCGGCGGCCCGCAGCCCGCACACGGCGGCGAGCCGCGAGTGCGTCCACCACCCCGGCGGCAGTTCCCACAGGCCCGCGTCCCGGCGCGTCCAGTTCTCCTCCAGGGCCGCGACGGCGGTGTGCGCGGCCTTCACTCCGTCCGCGTCGATCCGGTCCTGACGGCCCGCGGCGGCGAGCAGTCCGAGGATCTCGCCGAAGGTGTCGAGCTGGAACTGGCTCCCCGCCCGGTTGCCGACCCGGTCGGCGGCGCCGGGGTAGCCGCTGAGCGGCAGGGTCCGTTCGTCCGGTACGGGCCGTCCGTCGACGCGGTACGCGGGCCGCAGCCGGTCGCCGTCGGCGAGCACGCGCGCGGTGGCGACGCCCACGGCGGCGTCGGTGAGCGGGTGGGGGCCGTGCGCGGCGACGGCGAGGCCCGCGTAGCACTGGTCGCGCAGCCAGGCGTACCGGTAGTCGTAGTCGCGCTCGGAGCCGGCGTGCTCGGGGAGCGAGGTGGTGGCGGCGGCCACCATCGCCCCGGTGCGCGGGTTGGTGAGGCCGGTGAGGACCGCGTACGCCTGGCGGACGTCGCGGGCCGCGGGCAGCGGTGCGCAGTCGGGGATCGCGGCGGTCCAGTGCCGTTCGGTGCTCCGCCAGTCCCGCTCGGGAGGCACGGGGGTGTCGAGGGGGCGGTCGGAGAGCTCCAGGACCAGGTCGTGCCGCTCGCCCTGGGGCAGGGTCAGCCGGGCGGTGAGCTCGCCGTCGGGGTCGACGCGGGCGTCCGTGAGGCCGCGCAGCCGCATCCGCAGCCCGCCGCGGGCGGCTTCCCAGGTGTCGGGGCCGGTGCGGTGCGGCAGCAGGGGCGGGTCCACGCCGTAGCCGCCGCGCACGGCGAGACGCACGGTGACGGCCGCCGTGCCCTCCACGGCGTGGAGGCGGCGCAGCACCGTCGCGCGGTGGGGGTCGGCCGGTGCGGCGAGGGCGTTGCGGCATTCGACGACGCCGTCCTCGAGGGTCCAGTGCCCGGTCCACATGAGCGAGCCGTCGTGGTACGCGCCCTCGGCCACGCGCCACCGTTCCTCCGGACACACCTGGAAGGCGCCCGCGCCGCCGATGAGTTCGGAGAAGACCGCGGGGTCGTCCCAGCCGGGGACGCACAGCCACACGAGGTCCCCGTCGGGGCCGAGGAGCGCGGCGCGTTCGCCGTCGGCGAGGAGCGCGTAGGCGCCGAGCGGTTGGGGCAGGTGCGCGGGGCTCCGCGGGGTCGTGGCGGGCATGGGGTCGTCACCTCCCGGACCTGCCGGGCGGCTACCCCGCCGGCCCGGCGCGTACTCCCGTGGCCCCCGCCGTCCCGTCCGTACTCCGTACCGGTGATCGCCGTGCCCGGCGTCGGCGCGGGGCCCGGCCCCGCCGTGGGGCAGGTGCGGGCGGAGCCGTCACTCCCTTGGACGGCGCACCGCGCCGTGCCGGGCACCACACACGAGACTCGCTTCGAGCGATCCCCTCCCCGCCCGAAGGAAGAGAAGCATGGCCGACAAGCCCACCATCGTCCTGGTCCACGGTTTCTGGGGCGGCGCCGCCCATTGGGCGAACGTCATCGTCGAGCTGAACAAGCGCGGGTACGACAAGATCCACGCCGTCGAGAACCCGCTCACCTCGCTCGCCGACGACGCCGAGCGCACCCGCAAGATGATCAAGCAGGTCGACGGCCCGGTGGTCCTCGTCGGTCACTCGTACGGCGGCGCGGTCATCACCGAGGCGGGCGACCTGCCGAACGTGAAGGCCCTCGTCTACATCGCCGCCTTCGCCCCGGTCGACGGCGAGAGCCCCGGCCGGATCAGCCAGGAGAACCCGCCCGCCGCCATCGAGAACCTCGCCCCCGACTCCGACGGCTACCTCTGGCTCAAGCAGGACAAGTTCCACGAGAGCTTCGCCCAGGACCTCGCCCCCGAGGAGGCCCTCGTCATGGCCGTCACCCAGAAGGCGCCGCTCGCCTCCACCTTCGGCGACAACGTCACCGCGCCGGCCTGGCGCAACAAGCCCGTGTGGTACCAGGTGTCCACCGAGGACCGCATGATCCACCCGAACAGCGAGCGCCGCATGGCCAGGCGCGCGAACGCGCGCAAGGTCGTCGAACTCGACGCCAGTCACGCCTCCCTGGCCTCCCGGCCCGTAGAGGTCGTCGACCTGATCGAGGACGCCGTGAACGGGACCGCGGGCTGACCCGGTCCCCCACCGATGTCGCCGTCGCGCACCCGCGCGGCGGCGGTGCGCGGGCCTGACGGGTGATGTTCGCGCGGGTCGGCGGCGCCCCGGACCGCCGCGCGGCCTCCACCGGCCAATACTCCGGCCATGAGACGACCCCGCACCACGTCCGGACCGCTCCGGTCCCTCCCCCGGTCGCGCCGTGCCGCGGTCACCACCGTCGCCGCGCTCCTCGCCCTCTGCGCCCCCACCGCGGCGGCCGGCGCCCCCACGGCCGACGGCCGCCACCACCGGCCCTGCGTCGGTTCCCGGCTGCCCGACCGCGGCCCGGCGCGCGACGTCCTGCGGATCGCCGAGCGGGCCGAGGCGGAGATGGACCTCAAGTCCGTGATCCTGCGGGTCACCGTCGAGGGCCGCGAGGTCGTCACCACCGCGCTCGGCGAGTCGATGACGGGCGTTCCGGCCACGCCCGCCATGCACTTCCGGAACGGGAACATCGCGATCAGCTACATGGGCACGGCGCTGCTGCGGCTGGTCGACCGGGGCGTGGTGCGCCTCGACGACCCCGTCGCACGCTGGCTGCCGGGCCTCAAGGACGGCGACAGGATCACCCTGCGGATGCTGGCCGCCTCCACCACCGGTCTCGTCGACTACGTCCGGCTGCCGGAGTTCCAGCGGGCCGTCTCCGCGAACCCGTTCCGCCAGTGGACGGCCGACGAGCTCGTACGGCTGTCGACGAGCAAGGAGCGCTGGTACGAGCCGGGCACCAACTGGAGCTACTCGCACGCCAACTTCGTCCTCCTGGGCGCCGCCCTGGAGAAGATCACCGGCACGCGCCTCGACGTCCTGCTCCGGCATGAGGTCCTGGGCCCGCTCGGACTGCGCGAGACCCGCAACAGCTTCACGCCCGACATCCCGGCGCCCGTCCTGCACGCCTTCACGTCCGACCGCGGGACGTACGAGGAGTCGACGTTCTGGAACCCGTCGTGGACCACCGCGCCGGGCGCGGTGGAGACCACCGACATCTGCGACCTGGCGAGCTCGGCCGTCGGCATCGGCTCGGGCCGGCTGCTCTCGCCGTCGTCCTACCGGGAGCTGCTGAACCCGGGGACGGTCGGCCTGGGGCACGCCACCGCGAAGTGCCCGGCGACGGTCTGCCTCGCGCAGACGGAGGCCACCCACGACGGCCTGGGGCTGCTCGTGCTCGGCGACTGGGTGTCCCAGCACCCGTTGTTCTTCGGGTACTCGGCGTCCCAGGCGTACCTGCCGTCCGAGCGGCTGGCCATCGCGGTCTCGACCACGAACGGCCCGAACGCCCCGGACGGCCACTCGGCCCACACGATCGCCCAACGGATCGCGGCCGCCCTGGCCCCGGCCCACCCCATCCCCGACTTCGGCTGACGGTCGCCTCGGACCGCCGCCTCGGACCGCCGCCTCAGACCGCCGCCGGGTCCGCGTCCCGCGTGTGCTCGGCGGCCTCGGCGGCGGTGTAGGAGGAGGCGAAGGTGAAGGCGCGCGGGGACGGGCCGTGCGCCCGCAGGTCCGCCAGCCGTTCGACGGCCTCGTCGACGGTCGGGACGTGTCCGGCGGGGACCCACCAGAGCACCAGGTGCGCCTCGACGTGCCGGTGGAACCAGTCACGGCGCTTCCGCATGACCTCCAGGTGCCCGCTGCGGTAGGCGAAGTCCCACAGGGCCTCCTGGGTCTCCCAGACCGAGAGGTTGACGATGACGTCGTCGCCCAGCGGGCGCAGACCGGTGGCGTCGGCCTCCCCCTCGCCCACGAGCCGCCACACGAAGCCGGGGGCCTCGTCGGCGGCGGCGTTGACCGGGTCGAGCATCTCGACGAACGGCGCCACGCGCGGGTCGTCGAGGGGGTGGAGGAGCCGGGAGACGTTGAGCTGGGCGAGGTGGGCGGAGTGCCGGGGCGTGGTCATGGCCTCATCCCAGCACGCACCACTTTTCTATGTCAATCACCATTGTCTTTAGAAGCTTCGACCACCACGCAGCACTCCCCCGGCCGGGCGTCCATACGGGCGCGGACGGGGCCGTCCGTGCCGAGCAGCCCTTCGAGGAGCGCGAGGTTCATGCCGCAGACGAGGGGCGGAAAGCTCTCGGCGACGGCGTGGAAGGGGCAGTTGCGCATCCGGACCACCCCCATGGCCTCCCCCTCGCCGCCCTCCCGGTACGGCTCGTAGCCGCGCGCCGCCAGCGCCTCCAGGGCCTCTTCGAGGCCCCCGCAGGGTCCCGCCGGGCCGCGCAGGGCCTCGCCCCGGCGGCGCGCCGCCGCGCAGAGGCCGGCGTCGAGCCCGGCCTGTTCGGCGGCCTCGGCGAGCAGCTCGGCGGCGGTGCGGTAGTCGCGGGCGGGCAGCGACACCGACCGTTCGCCACGCGCCCGCGTGTACACCTTGGCGGGGCGGCCGGCCCCCGGCCCCGACCGTCCCGACAGCCGGCGACTGCCGCTCTCCAGCAGCCCGGCCCCGGTCAGCTTGTCCAGATGGTGCGCGGCGAGGGTCCGTGCCACCCCGGTCGCCTCGGCGGCCTCGTTGCGGCTGACCTCGCGGCCCTGCGCCACCACGTACTCGTACAGGCGGCGCCGCACAGGATCCTGCAGCACCGCGATCGCGTCGATGTCCTCCACGGGACCATTCTAGGAACAACGCGGATTGGCGATAGAGAGTACGCTTGCCGGCGCTGGGACCGCCGGAGGACCGGGAGCGTGTGGTGACGGAAGCGACGGAGCCGGAGGCGCGGCCGCGCGTGCGCAGGCAGCCGCAGCAGGCGCGCAGCCGGGCCCGGGTCGAGGCCATCCTCGGCGCGGCCGACCGGATCCTCTCCCAGGAGGGGTACGAGGCGCTGACGATGCGGCGGATCGCCGAGGAGGCGGGCGTGCCGGTCGGCAGCATCTACCAGTTCCTTCCCGACAAGGGCGCGGTGGTGGACGCGCTCGGCCGGCGCTACCTGGAGGCCTTCGGGACGGCCGTCGACGAGCTCGTCGAGCGGGCCCTCGCGGGCGAACTGACCGACCTGGTGGGCACGATGGTCGACGTCTGCGCCGAGCTGTTCCGGTCGCAGCCGGGCGGCATGGCTCTGTGGGCCGGCAGGCACCTCAGTCCCGAGCTCGCCCGCGCCGACGAGGCGAGCAACGCGCTCATCGCCGAGGGCCTGCGGCGCATCGTCGAGCACCTGACCGGCGGGTCCGGCGGCGAGCGGGCGCGACGGGCGACGCGGATGGCGGTGTGGGCCGCCAACGCCGTGCTGCACGAGGTGTTCAAGGGCGACGGCGAGCCGGACCTGGAGACCGTGGACGAGCTGAAGCGGATGCTGCACTGCTACTGGGAGGACCTGCGCGGCCGACTGACGGCCGAGGAGGGGTGAGGCCGGGGGCGAGGGATCCGTCCCGTCACGACCATAGAACGTGAACGCGCGTTCATGTTACGGTGCGGCCCACCTCGGACGGCAAGCCGGCAGCGAAGGCAGGTGCCCGTGACAAGCAGCCCCACCGATCCCACCCGAATCCCCCGGCTCCCGGCCGGCTTCGCCTGGGGCGCCTCCACCGCCGCGTACCAGATCGAGGGGGCGGCCGACGAGGACGGCAAGGGGCCGTCGATCTGGGACACCTTCGTGCGGCGCCCCGGGGCCGTCCGCGACGGCCACACCGGCGACGTGGCCTGCGACCACTACCGCCGGTTCGACGAGGACGTGGCGCTGATGCGCCGGCTCGGGCTCGACGCGTACCGCTTCTCCGTCTCCTGGCCGCGCGTCCTGCCGACCGGCGCGGGCAAGGTGGAGCCGCGGGGCCTCGACTTCTACGACCGGCTGGTCGACGCGCTGCTCGGCGCCGGGATCGCGCCCACCCCCACCCTCTTCCACTGGGACCTGCCGCAGGCCCTGGAGGACGGGGGCGGATGGCTGAACCGGGAGACCGCGCACCGGTTCGCCGAGTACGCGGCGGTGACGGCGGACCGGCTCGGCGACCGGGTGAAGCGGTGGATCACCCTGAACGAGCCCTTCGTGCACATGTCCTTCGGCTACGGCTTCGGCGTGCACGCCCCGGGCCGCGCCCTGCTCCTCGACGCCCTGCCCGTCGCGCACCACCAGCTGCTCGGCCACGGCCTCGCGACCGCGGCGCTGCGGGCCGCCGTCCCGGACGCCTCGGTCCTGATCGCCCACAACTGCACGCCCGTGCGGCTGCGCACGGACGCCCGGTCGGACGCGGACGCCGCGGCGGCCTCGGCGTACGACGTCCTGCACAACCGTCTCTTCAACGACCCCGTCCTTCTCGGGAGTTACCCCGACCTCTCGGCCTACGGCATGAGCGACCCGGGCTGGGGAGGAGTGGTGCGGGACGGCGACCTCGCCACCATCGCCGCGCCGCTCGACGGACTGGGCGTCAACTACTACAACCCGACCTGGGTGACCGCCCCGGCCGATCCGGCAGGGGGCCTGCCCTTCGACCTGACCGAGCCTCAGGAGCCGTACGGGCGCACCGCGTTCGGCTGGCCGGTCGTCCCCGACGGGCTCACGGAGCTGCTCACCGGTCTCGAGGAGCGTTACGGCGACGCCCTTCCGCCGGTGTGGATCACCGAGAACGGCTGCTCGCAGCCGGCCGGCACGGACGACCGGGAGCGGATCGACTACCTCTCCGGGCACCTCGCCGCCGTCGCGGACGCCGTGGCCCGAGGGGTGGACGTGCGCGGCTACTTCACCTGGTCGCTGCTCGACAACTTCGAGTGGGCCGAGGGCTACCACCAGCGTTTCGGGCTCGTCGAGGTCGACTTCGCCACCGGACGCCGCACGCCCCGGGCGAGCTTCGCGTGGTACCGCGACCTGATCGCCTCCCAGCGGGGCCGAACGTCCTCATGACCCAGGCCCGCGCAGAGGGCGCGGCGGACGGGGCCGGCCACGCCGCCGTCCTCGCCGAGCCCACCGTCCCGGTCGGGGCCGGGTGGACAGCGGGCCTCTCGCTGGCCACCCTCGCCGTCTTCATGGCGTTCATGACGCCCATCCAGATCCTGCTGCCGCTCCAGCTGGAGCACATCGACCCGCACGACAAGAACGCCGCGCTGTCGCTCGTCACCGGCCTCGGCGCGCTCGTCGCCGTCCTCGCCAATCCGCTCGCCGGAGCGTGGTCGGACCGGACCACGAGCCGGTTCGGCCGCCGCCGGCCCTGGATCCTCGGCGGCGCCCTCGTCGGGGCGGCGGGGCTCGCGGTCACCGCCGCCCAGCACACCGTGGCGGGGGTCGCCGTCGGCTGGTGCCTCGCGCAGGCGGGTCTCAACGCGATGCTGGCCGGTGTCAGCACCCCGATCGCCGACCGGGTGCCGCTCGCCCAGCGCGCGCAGGTCTCCGGCTGGACGGGCCTCACGCAGTCCGTCGGCCTGGTCCTGGGCGCGCTGATCACCACCCTCCTCGTCACCGGCGTCCGGTCCGGTTACGTCACGATCGCCCTGCTCACCGTCGTGCTCGCCCTCCCCTTCGTGCTGCGCCAGACCGAGCCGGCCCTCCCCCGGGCGCTGCGCCCCGCCTTCGACGCCCGCGCCTTCGCCCGCTCCTTCCGGCCGAGTCCCCGGCGGCATCCCGACTTCGGCTGGGCGTGGCTCACCCGGTTCCTGATCAACCTCGGCAACGCCCTCGGGACCCTCTACCTGTTCTACTTCCTCGCCGACGCCGTCCACTACGACGACCCCGGCACCGGGGTGCTGATCCTCACGGTGGTCTACACCCTCTGCGCCGCTCTCACGGCCGTCCCCGTGGGCGTGCTGTCCGACCGCTCCGGCCGCCGCAAGGGCTTCGTCGTCCTCTGTTCGCTGGTCATGGCCGCCGCCGCGCTGCTGCTCGCCCTGCTCCACACCTGGCCGTCCGCGCTCGTCGCCGCGGCCGTCCTCGGCGCGGGGTACGGCGTCTACCTCGCCGTCGACCAGGCCCTGGTCACCCAGGTCCTGCCCGAGGCGGCCGACCGGGCCAAGGACCTCGGCGTCATCAACATCGCCAATTCGGGCCCCCAGGTCCTCGCCCCCGCCCTCGCCTCGCCGGTCATCGCCCACCTCGGCGGCTACACCGGCCTGTACGCGGCCGCGGCCCTGGTCATCCTCCTCGGAGGCCTCCTCGTCGGCCGCGTCCGGGGCGTGGCCTGACACCGCCCGGCGGGGCCGGACCGCGTCCCAACTGCTGAAATTGTTCATTCAGAGTATTGATCCCTGTTGGCCTCTATGCGAGATTCGGCGCACCGCAGTGCCGGTCGACGGCCGCGGTCCGTCCGGATCCACAGGAATCGCTGCCGGGAGAGGTCTCCAACATGCCGGTCCAACACACCCCCGGGGAACGACTCGCGATGGAGAGGCGCACCATCGAGGTCATCCCCGACGCCGAGCGCCACGGCACGCCGCGCAGCCAGTTCACGCTGTGGTTCGGCGCCAACATGCAGATCACCGCGATCGTCGACGGCGCCCTGTCCGTCGTCTTCGGCGCCGACGCGCTCTGGGCGATACCGGCGCTGCTGATCGGCAACGTGCTCGGCGGCATCGTCATGGCGCTGCACTCCGCGCAGGGCCCGCGCCTCGGCGTTCCGCAGATGATCTCCAGCCGCGCGCAGTTCGGCGTCCACGGCGCGGTCCTGCCGCTGCTCCTCGTCATCCTCATGTACCTCGGCTTCGCCGCGACCGGCAGCGTGCTGGCCGGCCAGGCCCTGTCCGAGCTGCTGCACATCGACGACGCCCGGGTCGGCATCCTCGTCTTCGGCGTGCTGACCGCCGTGGTCGCCGTCACCGGCTACCGGCTCATCCACGCCGCCGGGCGGGTCGCCACCGTCGTCGGCGTGCTCGGCCTCGGCTACCTCCTCGTGCGGGTGTTCACCCAGTACGACGTCGGCGCGCACGTCGGGAACAAGGGCTTCGAGGTGGCGACCTTCCTGCTCGCCGTCGGGCTCGGCGCCGGCTGGCAGCTGACCTTCGGCCCGTACGTCGCCGACTACTCGCGCTATCTGCCGCGCGACACCAGCACGCGCGCGACGTTCTGGTCCACGTTCGCCGGTTCCGTGATCGGCTCCCAGTGGGCCATGACCCTCGGGGCGCTCACCGCGGCCGTCGCGGGCAAGGCCTTCCTCCCCGACCAGGTGGGGTTCCTCGGCGACCTGGCCGGGCCGGCGGCCCTCGCCTTCCTCATCTACCTGGTGATCGTGGTCGGCAAGCTGACCGTCAACTGCCTCAACGCGTACGGCGGCTTCATGTCGATCCTGACGACCGTCACCGCCTTCGACGGCCGCTCGCGGATCTCGGCCGCCGCCCGCGCCGCCTACATCGTCGGCTTCACCGCCGTGTCGATCGGCATCGCGCTGGCCGCCAGCGCCGACTTCCTGAACAACTTCAAGAACTTCGTGCTGCTGATCCTGATGGTGTTCACCCCGTGGAGCGCGATCAACCTGGTCGACTACTACCTGGTGTCCCGCGAGCGCGTCGACATCCCCGCCCTGTACGACCCGGACGGCCGCTACGGACGCTGGAACGTCACCGCGCTGACCTGCTACGTCGTGGGCGTCGCCGTGCAGATCCCGTTCCTGGCCACGAAGCTGTACACCGGCGCGATCACCAAGAGGCTCGACGGCGCCGACATCTCGTGGATCGTCGGCCTGACCGTCACCGCGGCGCTGTACTGGCTGTGGGTGCGGCGCACCGCCGACCCGCCCGCCGAGACCGTGCACCCGGCCGCCCTCGACGACGGCGACCGGTCGACGGCTCCCGTCGGCTGACCCGTACTCACCCCACCGGCACGACATCCGCCCACAGGGCGGCGGCGTCGGGCGAGAGCGGCGTGACCGCTCGGCCCGGCGCCTCGTCGTCCCCGTCCCACCACACGCCCTGTCCCGCGGTCAGCGGGCTCTCCCCGGCGCCCGTACGCCACTGGCCGCGCAGCACGTGGAAGACCCCGGCGTGGCCGCCGGCCGGCACGACGGGCCCGGTGACCCGCTCCACCCGGGCCACGGCACGGTCGCGCCGCACCATGATGTTGAGGACCCGGCACGCGCCGCCCCGCAGCTCGGCAGCCAACTCCAGGTCACCGGAGAACGCGAGGGGCTCCTCCGCGCGCGCCGTCCGGTCGAACACCCCGGGGGCCGTCAGCCGCACCCCGTCGCCCGCCAGGAGGGTCAGCGTCCGGTCGACCCCGGGAAACGCCGAGAACGGCCCGTCCCGGTCGATGTCGGCGACGCTCGCACGCCACCGGAACTCCTCGGCACCCACCGGCCACGAGGCGATCTCCCGAGTGGCACCCCCGCCGTTGCGCCACCGGCCCGCCGTCAGCGTCTCGACATCGAAGCGGTGCATGGGGGCTCCTGGGCTGCGTGCGGTACGGGTGCGGATCACCCGCGCGGCCAACAATAGAGGGGCCGTTCTGCAGAGGGGCCGTTCCGCACCGCCTACGCCTCGCGGGGCGCGGCCGGCTCCTCGGGCCGGGGGTGCCGCGCGAACCAGCGGGCGACGGGCTCCGCGGTCACACCGTGCAGAAGGACGCTGAGCAGGACGGTCGCGGCCGTCGCGTTGACGACGAAGCCCGCCTCCTCGCCCGGGAGCTGGGAGAAGGCGAGGACCGCGAAGACGATCGAGGTGACACCGCGCGGGCCGAGCCAGCCGATCGCGGCGCGCTCGGACCGGCTGAACGCCGTTCCGGTGAGCGAGGCGACCACGGGGACGAAACGGGCCACGACGAGCACGAGGAGCGCGTAGACGACGAACCGGAGGACATGGCCGCCGGTGAACGCCTCCGTCGTCACCGCACCGAAGGCGTACCAGGCGGCCAGGGCCAGCAGATGGCTGACGTCGTACACCAGGTCGAGGGAATCGCCGCCGATCGCGGGCACGGCGCTCGTGTACCAGAGGCCCGCGACGAACGCCGCGACGAAGCCGTTGCCGTCGACGAGGACGGAGGCCGCGTAGGTCAGGAAGGGCAGGGCGAGACCGGCCAGGCGCAGGCTCGCGGGCTCGGCCCAGCCGGACGCCAGGGACCACCGCACCGCCCGGGAGGCCAGGAGTCCCAGGACCGAGCCGACGGTCGCCGCCAGCACCGCGCCCTTGAGGGCGTTCAGGACGAGGTCACCGAACGTGTCGCCCTCGGCTGAGACGAGATTGGCGAGGCAGAACACGAAGAGCGGCGAGATCAGCCCGTCGTTGAAGCCGCCCTCGATGTTGAGCGCCGCACGCACCCGCAGGGGCAGCCGCTCGTCGCGCAGCAGCATCAGGACCGGGGCGAGGTCCATGGGCATGACGACGAGGGCCACGACGGCGAGCAGCCACCAGTTCGTGCCCGGGAAGACGAGGGCGCCGAACAGCATGGCGAGGACGAGGGACGCCGGCAGGGCCAGCCCGAGCAGCCGCACCCCGCCCACCGGCCCGCGCAGCCGCGCGTAGTCCCGGGCCTCGGTGGCGTCCGTGAAGAGCATGACGGCCAGGACGAGTTCGACGGCCCGCTGGAAGGTGTGGGTGTCCACGTCGAGCGGCACGACCGCGTGGTCACCGCCGCTGAGCAGGATGCCGGCCGCGGCGAAGGTGATCGGAGCGGTGATGCTCCACCGCGGCAGCCGGTCCGAGACGAGCACCCACAGGAACAGCAGGGTGAGCAGGACGAAGAGAGCGATCACGGTGCCACATCCTGACAGACGACCCGAAAGTATCGGAACCGGACACCCCCGCCCGCGCCCCTGCACACCGGTGCGGCGATCCACGTCTCCGCGCCGCGCGAGGGTTTCTCGATCCTGAAACACAGGAGACGTTGTCCGCCGACGAACCGGACTGTTATCAAAGACCCATGACCGAGAACACGCCGATGACCCGCAGGATCCACGTGGATCTCCTGCGCGTCGGCGCGTCCTCCTGTCCGTCGGTCTGACCGGCGCGCCGCTCGGCGGATCCGCGCCCCGACCGTTGCGCATCGCGCAGCGCCCTCCCCGCACCTTCGTGCCCCGTGTCCCGCTCTGCCCGCGTACGGTCCGCCGCGGTCGCGTCGTGCCGTCGGTCATCACCTGGAGAAGACCCATGTCCGAACCCGACGTCGACGCCCTGCCGCAGCGCTGGCAGGACCTGCTGCCCGCCGCCCCGTCCCGCCGCCGCTTCCTCTCCCTCACCGGCGGCGGCGCCCTCGCCGCCCTGCTCGCGGCCTGCGCGCCGAGCGCGGCGGGCGACGCGGCCGCCGGGGCGACGGCATCCGCGGGCACGGCCCGGCGCGGCGGCACGCTCCGCGTGGGCACGCCCCCGCCGCCGACCGCCCTCGATCCGGTCACCGCGTACGACGGCAGCGCGATCGCCCTCTACCAGCTGGTCGCCGACTACCTGATCTGGCTGGACAAGGACTACAGGCTGGTACCGAGGCTCGCCACCGGATGGACGTCCGACGAGGCGGGCCGGACCTGGACGTTCACCCTGCGCGAGGGGGTGGTGTTCTCCGACGGCACCGAGCTGGACGCCGCCACCGTGAAGGCCTCCTTCGACCGGCTGCTCGACCCGAGGAGCAAGTCCGCCGCGCTGTCGACCTTCGACACCGTCCTCAAGGCCGGAGGCGTCCGCGCCGACGGCGCCACGAAGGTCGTCTTCACCCTCGAACGACCCTTCTCCGACTTCCCCTACCTCGTCTCGGCCGGCAACTACAACGCCGTCGTCCTGAAGAAGGACTACGCCGGCGACTTCACCGAACACGGCATCGGCACCGGCCCGTTCGTCCTCACGTCCTACGACGTCTCGACCGGCGCCTCCTTCACCCGCAACCCCCGCCACTGGGACGCCCCCAAGCCCCATCTCGACGGCGTCGAGGTGAAGTTCTACGCCGACGACCAGGCCGACCTGGTCGCCCTCCAGGGCGGCGACGTCGACACCCAGTTCCTCAGCCGCGCCGCCCTGGTCGAGCCGCTCG
This sequence comes from Streptomyces sp. TLI_105, assembly GCF_900105415.1. Taxonomy (GTDB): domain Bacteria; phylum Actinomycetota; class Actinomycetes; order Streptomycetales; family Streptomycetaceae; genus Streptomyces. The sequence continues at coordinate 1,299,460 of NZ_FNSM01000001.1, forward strand.
GCGACGGCGGCGGCGACCTGGTCGTCGACAAGGTCCGGAGCACCGCGGTGACCGTCCTCACCCTCCGCGTCGACAGGGCCCCGTTCGACCGCAAGGAGGTCCGGCAGGCCGTCGCCCACGCCCTGGACCGCCCGGCGCTGCGCCAGTCCGCCGGCAGCGGCCTCGGAGACCTCGGCAACGACCACCTGTTCGCGCCGCTGTTCCGCTCCGCGCCCACCGACATACCGCAGCGGGCCAGGGACAAGGAGAAGGTCGCGGCGCTGCTGAAGCAGGCCGGCCTCGACGGCCTCCGTTTCACGCTCACCTTCGACCCGCCCAACAAGGACTACGCCGTCACCGTCCAGAGCCAGCTGAAGGAGGCCGGCATCACCGTCGACCTCGACCAGCGGTCCTCCAAGGAGTTCTACGGCGGAGACCAGACGAAGGACACGCCCTGGCTGTTCACGGACGCCAACCTGGTCAACTGGGCCGGGCGGCCCGTGCCGAGCCAGCTGATCAACCCGATGGTCAAGAGCGACGGCGTGTGGAACGGCTCCAAGTACGCCAACAAGGCCCTGGACGCGGCCGCCGACGCCTACGACGCCGCCACCGACGACGCCGAACGGCGCGAGCAGGCCGGGATCATCGCCCGGATCCTCCACGAGGACGTTCCCGTCATCATCGGCTTCTGGAACGGCAATACGCGCGCCTCCCGCCGCTCCTTCCGGGGCATCGAGGCGCATCCCAGCCAGTACGCCGACTTCTCCGCCGTCTCCCGGGCCTGAGCGGAGAGGACGCCGACCACATGCGACGCCTCCTGCTGCGCCGGGTCGCGGCCATCCCGCCGACCCTGCTCGCCGTCTCCCTGCTCGTCTTCCTCGCCACACAGGTGCTGCCCGGCGATGTCGCCCGCACCGTCCTCGGCCGCGAGGCCGACGACGGCTCGGTCCGCGCGCTCCGCCACGACCTCGGCCTGGACCGACCCCTCGCCGTGCAGTACGCGACCTGGCTGGGGCACTTCGCGACCGGCGACTGGGGCACCTCGTACACCCTGCGCGTGCCGGTGCGCGCCCTGCTCCTGGAACGCCTGGGACACTCGCTGTTCCTGGCCGGGTTCGCGTTCCTGCTGCTCGTGCCGGTCGCACTCGCCCTGGGCCTGCTCGCCGGCCTCTTCCACGGGCGGGTCCCGGACCGGTTCGTCACCTCGACGGCCCTCGCGCTCGGCGCCACACCGGAGTTCGTCACCGGCGTCGTGCTGCTCGTGGTCTTCTCCGTACGGCTGCGCTGGTTCCCGGCCTCCGCGCAGCCGCAACCGGGACACGACGGACTCGGCGACACGCTGTGGCACCTGACGCTGCCGGCGGCCTCGCTGGTCCTGGTGTGCACCGGCTACGTCGCCCGCCATGTGCGCGCCGGCACGATCGCGGTGCTGGAGGGGGCCCATGTGCGCGCCGCCCGGCTGCGGGGGCTGTCGTCCCCGCGGATCGTCGTACGCCACGTGCTGCGCAACGCCACGGTGCCGGCGACCAGCGCGCTGGGGGTCCAGCTGCAGTACCTGCTCGGCGGGATCGTCGTGGTCGAGCTCCTCTTCAACTACCCGGGTGCCGGAGCCCTGTTGCTGCAGGCCGCCCAGGACAAGGACCTGCCGACGCTCCAGGCGAGCGCTCTGGTGCTCGGCGTCCTCTACATGCTGGTGGTCCTGCTCGCGGACGTCGTCCACCGGCTGCTGGACCCCCGGGTCCGTCCGGAGGCCGCCGCGTGAGCGCCTTCCCGGCCCCGCCGCGGTCGCGGCCGCGGCTGCCCGCGGCCTGGCTCGTGGGGGCGTCCGTCGTGGTGTTGTGGGCGGCGGTCGCCACCCTCTGGCCGCATCTGGTGCCGTACGCGCCCGACGTCCAGCGGCCCCAGGACCGTTTCCTGCCGCCGAGCGGCGAACACTGGCTCGGCACCGACCAGTTCGGGCGTGACGTCCTGTCCCGTGCCCTCGCCGGGGCCCGCCCCGTCCTCCAGGTCGCGCCGGCGGCGACCGCCCTCGCCGTCCTCGCGGGCACCGTCCTGGGACTGCTCGCCGGCGGTGTCGGCGGCCGGCTGGACGAGGTGGTGATGCGGATCGTAGACGCGGTCGTGGTCTTCCCCGCCATCGTCGCGGCCGTGCTGTTCGCGGCGATGCTGGGCCACTCCACGTCCGTCCTCGTGCTGGTCGTCGCGGCGTCCCTGGCGACCCTCGTGACCCGCAGCGTCCGGGCGGCCGCGCTCGTCGAACGGAACAAGCCGTACGCCGAGGCCGCCCGGCTGCGCGGCGAGCCCCTGTGGTCGCTGCTCGTCCGCGAGATCCTGCCCAACATCCGCTCCACTGTGTACGTCGAGGCCACCTCACGGCTCGGCGACGCGGTGTTCGCCGCCGCCACGCTCTCCTTCCTCGGCCTCGGCCTGCCGCCCGGCTCACCGGAGTGGGGCGCGTCCGTCGCCGACAACCGGGTGTGGCTGGCCAACGCGCCCTGGACCGTCCTCGCGCCCGCGCTGGCCATCGTCTCGCTGGTGGTCGGCGTCGCGCTCGTCGCGGACGGTTCGCGCCGGATGACGGGAGACGGGGCATGAGCGAACAGGGGCTCGTCGTCGAGGGGTTGAGCACCGCCTACGGCTCCGCCCGGGTCCTGCACGACGTGTCCTTCCGTGTCGCACCCGGCGAGATCTACGGCCTGGTCGGCGAGTCCGGCTGCGGCAAGTCGACGCTGGCGTACGCGCTGGCCCGCCACTTCGCACCGGGCGGGCACGTACTCGGCGGCAGCGTGCGCCTGGACGGCACCGAGGTACTCGCCCTGGAGGAACGGGAGTTGCGGGAGTGGCGGGCCTCGCGCCTCGCTTTCGTCCACCAGGACGCGGCCGGCGCCCTGGATCCGACGATGCGGATCGGCCGGCAGCTGGCCGAGGTGCTGCGGGGGCGCGGCCTGTCCCGGCGGGAGACGGCCGCACGCGTCCTTGAGCTGCTGCGGGCCGTCCGGCTGCCCGCCCCCGAGCGGCTGGCGCTCCGCTTCCCGCACCAGCTCTCCGGTGGGCAGCAGCAGCGCGTCGTCATCGCCGCGGCCCTGGCCACCGAGCCCCGGCTGCTGGTCCTCGACGAGCCGACGACCGGCCTCGACGCCTCCGTGGAGCACGAGGTGCTCGGCCTGCTCGCCGAGCTGCGCGACCGGCTGGACGCCGCCGTCGTCCTCGTCAGCCACGACCTGGGCCTGATCGGCCGGATGTGCGACCGGGTGGGCGTGCTGTACGCGGGACGGCTCGTGGAGAGCGGACCGGTGCGGGAGGTGCTGGCCGCCCCCGCCCATCCGTACACCGCGGGTCTCCTGGCCGCCGTCCCGGTCCTCGGCACCACGCGTCACGACCGGCCGCTGCGGTCCGTGTCCGGCCGGCTGCCGCTGCCCGGCGAGACCACCGGGGGCTGCGCCTTCGCCCCGCGCTGCGCCCTGGCCGAGGACGCCTGCCGGGCGGCCGAACCCCCGCCGGCCACCGGGGCGGTGCGGGGCAGGACGGTGCGCTGTCTGCGCCCGGGAGAGGTCCCGCCGGCCGCGCCGCCGGTGACCGCGGGCGCGTCGGCGCCCCGGAAGGCGGGCGCGGTCCTCCTCGAAGTACGGGACCTCGTCCGCAGGTACGGCACGACGGTCGCCGTCGACCACGTCGACCTCACCGTCCGCGAGGGCGAGGTCCTCGGTCTGGTGGGCGAGTCGGGCAGCGGCAAGACGACCCTCGCCCGCGCGATCGCCGGCCTCGCCTCCGACGGCACGGGAACCCTGGCCCTGCGGGGCGCGCCGCTGCCCCCACGGCTGGCCCGGCGGGAGGCGGACGTACGGCGGCGCGTCCAGATGGTCTTCCAGAACCCCGACGCCTCGCTCAACCCCAGCCACCGTGTCCGCACGGTGCTGCGCAGGGCACTGACCACCCTCGCCGCGCCCGGGACGGGGCGGGAGTCCGCCGCCCTGGAGGACCTCCTGGAGCGCACCCGCATCGACGCGGACCTGCTCGACCGCCTCCCCGGACGGTTGTCCGGGGGCCAGAAGCAACGGGTCTCGATCGCCCGCGGCTTCGCGGGCCGCCCCGACCTGGTGATCTGCGACGAGCCCGTCTCCGCGCTCGACGTCAGCGTGCAGGCGGCCGTCCTGGAGCTCCTCGCCGACCAGCGCGACCGCACGGGGACGTCGTACCTCTTCATCTCGCACGACCTCGCCGTCGTCGGCCACCTCGCCGACCGGATCGCCGTCATGTACCGGGGCGCGGTCGTCGAGGAGGGCCCCGCGGCCGACGTCCTGCGCGGCCCCTCGCACCCGTACACCGCGCTCCTGGTGGAGGCGGCGGCTCGACCGGTGGGGGCCGGGGTGCCCGAGGCGCCGTCCCCGCCGTCCGCGCGGCCGACCGGCTGCCGGTTCGCCGACCGCTGCGCCCGGCGGATCACCGGGCTGTGCGCCGAAGTGCCGCCGCCGGTACGCGCGGTGGGGGCGGGGCACCTGGTGCGCTGCCACCTGGAGGTCGCGGAGCTGCCCCTCGGCGCTCCCTCCTCACCGCCCGGTCAGATGGTCCTGCGGGAACGCGGCCAGCAGTCCCCTGGTGTACGGGGCGGTCGGTGAGCCGAAGACGGCGTCCCTCGGGCCCACCTCCACCAGCTCGCCCTTCTCCAGGACCGCGACCCGGTCGCAGAAGTGCCGTACCACCGCGAGGTCGTGGGAGATGAAGAGCAGCGACAGGTCGAGCTCCTCACGGAGGTCCATGAGGAGGTTCAGGACCTGCGCCTGGACCGACACGTCCAGCGCGGACACCGGCTCGTCGGCGATGACCAGGCGCGGCCGGACGGCCAGCGCGCGGGCGATGCCGATGCGCTGGCGCTGGCCGCCGGAGAACTCGTGCGGGTGGCGGGAGAGGTGCGAGGCGGACAGGCCCACCTGTTCCAGCAGCTCCGCCGCCCGCTTCTTCCGCCGAGTCCGGTCCAGGTCCGTGTGGACGCGCAGCGGTGTGGTGACGATCTGCTCGACCGTGTGGCGCGGGTTGAGCGAGGCGTACGGGTCCTGGAAGACCAGCTGGACGTCGCGGCTCAGCGCGCGGCGCAGCCGGGCGTCCGTCGCCGCGCCCGAGACGTCCCGGCCGTCGAAGCGGACCTCCCCGCTCGTGGGGCGGCGCAGGCCGGTGAGGATCCGCGCGATGGTGGACTTGCCCGAGCCGGACTCGCCCACCAGGCCGAGGGTCTCCCCGCGTGCCACGTGCAGGCTCACGCCCCGCACCGCCGGGTGGGGGCGGGCTCGGCGGCGTCCCGGGTAGTCCACGCGCAGGTCGCGGACCTCGGCCAGGACCTCGGGGTCGGGGGCGGTGCGGAGGCGGGCCTCGGCGCGCGGCTTCGGCTCCGGGTCGTCGACCGTGGGAAGGCGGGCGCCGGGCACGGTGCTCAGGGTGGGGGCCGCTCCGACGAGGGCCTTGGTGTAGGGGTGGGCGGGGGCGGTCAGGAGGCGCCCGGTGGGGCCCTCCTCCAGCGCCTCGCCGCCGCGCATCACCAGCATGCGGTCGCATGTCGCCGCCACCACTCCCACGTCGTGCGTGATGAGGAGCATGGCCGTGCCGGCGTCCGAGCGGAGTGCGCGGATCAGGTCGAGGACCTGGTGCTGGACCCGGGCGTCCAGTGCCGTGGTCGGTTCGTCGGCGATCAGGACGTCCGGGTCGTTGACCAGCGCCATGGCGATGACGACGCGCTGGCGCATGCCGCCCGAGAGGTGGTGCGGGTGGTCCGAGGCGCGAGCGGCCGGGATGCCCACCCGTTCCAGCATCGCCGCCGCCCGTGCCCGTGCCTCCTTGCGGCCGGCCCGCGGGTGGTGGACACGGTACGCCTCCGCGACCTGGGCGCCGACGGTGTGGTACGGCGACAGCGCGTCCAGGGCGTCCTGGAAGACCATCGCGACGCGGGCGCCCCTGATCCTCTTCAGGACCGGTTCGGGCGCACCCACCAGTTCGAGGCCGTCGCCGCCGAGGCGGATGCTGCCCTCGACGCCGGTGCGTGCCGGGTCGTGGAGGGCCAGGGCGGCGAGGCCGATCGTCGACTTGCCCGAGCCGGACTCCCCGACGAGGCCGAGGACTTCGCCCGGGGCGAGGTCGAAGGAGACGTCCCGGACGGCCGGGACGGGGCCGCGCGCCGTGCGGAAGGTGACCGCCAGATCGCGGACGCTCAGTGCGGGTCGATCGCTCATGCGAGCCTCACTCGGGGATCCAGCCAGGCCACCACGAGGTCGGCCACGGCCACGAACACGACGACGAAGAAGGCGGCGACGAGGACGGTGCCGACGACCGTGGGCAGGTCGTCGCCGGTCACCGCGTCGACGGCGAGCTTGCCGACGCCGCCGAGCCCGAACACGGTCTCCGTGATGAACGCGCCTCCGAGCAGCGCCCCGACCTCAAGGCCGAGCAGCTGCACCAGCGGGCCGGCCGCTCCGCGCGCGGTGTACTTCAGATGGGTGCGCAGGGCGCCCAGGCCCTTGGCGCGGGCCGTGCGGACGTACCCGTGGTGCATGGTCTCCAGCATCTGCGAGCGGGTCAGACGGGCGTAGACGGCCGCGTTGACGAAGCCGAGGACCAGCCACGGCAGGACCAGGCCCAGGGCCCACCGGCCGGGCCCGTCGGCGAAGGGGACGTAGCGCGGGGGTGCGAACAGGCCGGTGGAGTAGACGAGCAGGAACTGGAGCACGTAGCCGAGGAAGTAGATCTGCACGCTGGCGCCCAGCAGGTTGAAGCCGGACAGCAGACGGTCGGTCGGCCTGCCCCGGCGCAACGCCGCCGCCAGGCCGGAGCCGACGCCGAGGACGAGGATCACCGCGAGGGCGCCGACCGCGAGGGAGACGGTCACGGGGAGGCGGTCCTCGACGGCGGTGAGGACGGGCTGGTGGAGGGTGTAGGAGTAGCCGAGGCAGGGGGCGGGGCAGGGGATCGGGGTGCCGTCGACGTCCGCGATGGTGCGGCCGGCGACGATGCCGCCGACGTAGTCGGTGAACTGGGAGACGATCGGCCGGTCGAGTCCCATGCTCGTGCGTACGGCCGCGAGCTGCGCGGAGTCGCACTGGGGGCCGCAGGCGATCTGAGCCGGGTCGGAGGGGGCGGCGTAGAAGAGCCCGAAGGCCGTGGCGGTGATCGCGAGGAGCACCGCCACGGCCTGCGCGACCCTCTTGAGGAGGTATCGGGTCATGGTCGCAGGGGGTCAGGAGTTCTCGACGTACACGTTGGCCAGGGCCGGGACGCCGTAGATCGGGTGGGTGGCGGCGCCGCCGATCTTCTCGCCGCGGAACTGGGAGACGCTCTTGTAGAGGAAGGGCACCAGGGGGACGTCCTTCATGACCGTCTCCTCCAGGCTGATCAGCTCCTCGGCCTTCTTCTGCGCGTCGCCGATCTTCGCGATGCGGGCCAGTTCCTCGTCCACCTGCGGGTTGCCGTAGCGGAGAGGGTTGGACACCGCGTCCAGGTGGCTCTCGTAGCCGAGGGGGAGCAGGGTCGACGGGGTGGGCCAGTCCACGGAGTTGGTGGACAGGAACAGGTCGTACGGGTTGTCGCCACCGCCGAAGACCACGTCGTTGAACGCGGCGGGCGTGAGGCCCTTCACGACGAGCTTGATCCCGGCCTTGGCGAAGGCGTCGACGAGGACCTGCGCGACCTGGTCGTCCTGCGGGCTCTCGGTGGGGTACGCGTACGTCAGCTTGGTGACCTTCGTCCTCGCCTCGGCCAGGTGTTCCTTGGCCTTGGCGATGTCGCCGGCGGGGGCGACGGGGTAGAGGTCGTACTTCTTCCAGCCGACGACGGCCGGCGAGGAGAGGGTGGTCGCGATGTCGCCGGCGTAGCGGCCGCCGAGGACCTGGCGGGCCTGCTCGCGCGGGAAGAGGTAGTGGATGGCCTTGCGGACCTCGGGATCGGTGACCCGGTCGTTCCTGATGTACAGGTCCTGGGTGTAGGCGCCCTGACTGCCGGAGACGACCAGCTTCCGCTTGGCGGGGTCGCGTTCGACCGTGGCGATCAGCTCGGGCGGCAGCTTGTCCTTGGTGGTGAGCGTGGTCGCGCCGGTGCCCTGGCCGTTGAACACCTCCTGCGCGGTGTTGAGGGCGGCCTTGCCGAAGGTGAACTCGAAGCGGTCCGGGTAGGCGTGGCGGATCGAGTCCGTCTCCGGCTTCCAGTGCGGGTTGCGCTCCAGGGTGAGGCTCTGGTTCTGCTTGTGCTCGACGATCCGGTACGGCCCGGTGGCGAAGGGCTTCAGGTCGTAGCCGGTGCCGGTGTCCTTGTCCTCGCGGACCGGCGAGGAGGAGGACTGGGCGGCCATGTACGGCACGTCGGACTGCGGTTCGGGGAAGTGGAAGACGATGGTCCTGTCGTCGGGCGTCTCGATGGCCTTGAGGTCGCCGTCCTTCTTGGGGCCGCCGTACTTCTTCACCGCCTCGGTGCGGTCCGCGGAGCCGGTGAGCCACTGCGGCCAGTAGGTGGGGCCGAGCTCGAAGCCGGGAGCGAAGGTGCGCTCGATGCCGTACTTGATCTGCCGCGCGGTGACGGGCTTGCCGTCCTCCCAGGCGATGCCGTCCTTCAGGCGGTACGTCCAGGTGCGACCGCCGTCGGAGGAGGCGCCGGTGTCGGTGGCGAGGTCGCCGACCAGTCCGGGCCTGCCGTCGACGATCTGGTACTGGGTCAGCTGGCGGCCCCACAGCAGCGAGGTGCTGTATCTCTCGCCGGCGTAGATCTTCTGCGGGTCGAGGTGGGAGAAGTCGGCCTCGTTGGCGACGGTGACGGTGCCGCCCTTGCGGGCGCCGGAGATCTCGGGGGCGGGGCCCTGGCTGTCCTTCGCGGTGCCGAGGGTGGCGGTCAGCCGCTGTCCGCTCTTGGCGGCGGTGCTGTTCTTCCCCGGTCCGGCGCCCGTGTCCGCCCCCGCACCCGCACCCGCGGAGCAGGAGCACAGCAGCAGGGCGGCGGCGGTGGCGAGAGCCGGGACGGCCGTGGCGCGCAGGGTGATTGCGGGCATGGCGAACTCCGTTGTGTCGTACGGCTGTTGATGAGGAGGGTGAGTGAAGGTCCGGGGGCTCAGCGGACGGTGTGCGGGTCGAGCGCGTCCCGCACGGCGTCGCCGAGGAGGTTGAAGGCGAGGACGAAGACGAGGAGCGAGGCGCCGGGGAAGACCATGTAGGTGGGGTCGTCGTAGAAGACGTCGGCGCCCCGGGAGATCATGCGGCCCCAGTCGGGGATGGGTTCGTTGATGCCGACGCCCAGGAAGGACAGCGCGGCCTCGGTGGTGACCATCGCGGGCACGGAGAGGGTGATGTGCACGAGGACCGGCGCCCAGGCGTTCGGCAGCAGTTCGCGGAAGACGATGTGCCGCCGGCTCGCGCCGAGAGCTCGGGCCGCCTCGACGAACTCCCGCTCGCGCAGGGACCGCACGAGGGTGCGCAGCACCATCGCGAGCGGCACCCAGCCGAAGACGGAGAAGACGAGGACGAGGACGGCGAACTGCATCCAGGCGGGTTCGTTCTCGCCCGGTCCGACGAAGCGGGTCTGGACGACCGGGCCCAGTGTGATCAGGAACAGCAGGGCCGGGAAGGCGAGCAGGACGTTGCAGACGAAGGTGAACGCCCGGTCGACGAGGCCGCTGAGGTAGCCCACGGCCACCCCGACGACCACACCGGCGACGGCGACGACGGCGGCCGAGGCGACGGCGATCAGCAGCGAGGTGCGGATGCCGTGGAGGAGCTGGGCGAGGACGTCACGGCCGAGGCCGGGCTCGATGCCGAACCAGTGCTGCGCCGAGATGCCGCCGTTGGGCAGCACGGGCAGGCCCTCCGGGCTCAGCAGGCCCGTCCCGTTCTGCCCGTAGTGCTCGGTCGGGTTCTTGCCGTAGAGGGTGGTGATCAGGGGCGCCGCGACGGCGAGGAGCACGAAGAACCCGACGACGCAGAGCGAGACGGTTCCGACCCGATCGCGCCGGAACGCGTCCACCACTGATACCGCTGCCATGCTGCCGCACTCCCGACTCGTCGGGGCGCGCCGATCTATGGAGGAGCGCCCTGGATCACCTCGGAGACGGGATCACCGCTCCGGACATCGGACATTAGATAGGAAGATCCGATAGGCGGCAACGAGTCATATTCCAAGGCCAGTTAGTGATATTGCCTTGGATTTCTAGAAGGTTTCTCCGTTCACGCGGTCGCAGCACGAATACGTACGAATCACCGCAAATCCCACGATCACGGGAGACGAGCGTCACAGTCGCCCGACCGGCTCCGGGAACGACCGAGGGGCCGTTCCGGATGTCTCCGGAACGGCCCCTGATCTGCGACTTCGAAAAGCCGGGTCCGACTGCTGCGACGGTGTCAGACGCCCGCCCGGCGTCTGCCGCGGATGCGGCGTGGGTACGGGAAGAGGCGCGGTGAGCGCTTGGCGGCCACGTCCTCGATCCAGCCGAAGGTCAGCACCAGCAGTCCGATCAGGGGGATCGCCACCAGCAGCGGGAACCACTGGCTGGTCAGCAGCCACTGGCAGTACTCGTAGAAGAAGCCGACGGACCAGAGGGGGTCGATCAGAGGGATGGCGGCCACCAACGCGGCCTCGTGCCAGAGGTAGACGCTGACAGCGCGTGCGTTGAGCAGACTGACCAGGCCGTTCCAGCGTTCCAGTGGTCTGGGCCACTGTTCCCAGGAGGGACTCACGTGGAGCAGGATGGCGACGAAGCCGAAGGACCACAGGGCCTGGGCTATCGGCCAGCTCTCGATGTCGGTGGGCACGGTCGGATCGACCGGTCGGGTCTGCAGGTACCACCAGCCGGCCACCATGATCAGCGGCGCGACGGACGGCACGATGTACTGCGGGATCTTCTTGAGCAGGCCCTCCTGGTGAGCCATGCCGAGGATCCAGCAGGAGCCGAAGGTGGCGAAGTCGCTGGCGGTCTCCCAGACCCGGCTGTAGATGAACTCCTGGTCGATGAAGAACGTGTTCATGACGATCGCCAGCGCGAGCGGCACGGACAGCGTCACCACCGGCATCCGCCGCAGCGCCCACAGCATCAACGGTGAGAGCAGGACGTACCAGAGGTACGCGCGGAGGTACCAGAGCGGGACGATGACCTGCACAGCCCAGCCCTGCCCCACAAGATGGTCGAAACCGTTCAGCGACTCGGCGTACGGCGGAGTGCTCAACGGCACGAGCCAGAACAGCAGCTTGCCCCACCACCAGTGGGGATGCCCCTCGGCGTCGGGCCCCCAGCCGTCGACGATCTCGAGGGTGAGCATGACCGCGCCGAACAGCCACATCGGCGGCAGCAGCCGGCGCAGACGGCCCCGGATGACGCCCAGGGCGGGACGGCTGAGCGAGCGTGCCATCAGCGACCCGGCCAGCGCGAACATCACGCCCATGGACGGGAAGACGATGGGCAGCCAGAACCAGCCGAAGTTGTGGTAGAGCACCACGCGCACCAGCGCCAGCGCGCGCAGCAGGTCGAGGTAGCGGTCCCGGCCGCCCTTGCGCGGGGACGGTGCCGGCGGCTCCGGCTCCGGCTCCCGTCGCAGAACGGCGGGGATGCGCAGCTGGACGGTGTCCTGGGTGCCCCCGAACCCGAAGGATGCGGTCATGGTCAGGCCTCCACGGGTGCGGCGGCGACCTCGCCGGTGCGCCGGAGCTTCTGCCAGCGCAGCCGGCCACCGGTCAGCGCCGTGATCGCGGACTGCAACAGGACGATGTACATCAGCTGTCGATAGACCACCTGCTGGATCGGCAGGCTGATCAGATGCAGGGGCTTCTCGCCGTCGAGCCGGAAGGCGTACCAGGACAGTGCGGCCTGGAGCAGGATGAAGCCGCCCCAGCTGGCGAGGGTGATCGGGGCGTCCGCGAACAGCACGCCGTACAGCAGGAACATGTCGACCAGCGGCGCGAGCAGCGGGGCGACCACGCCGAACAGCACGACCAGCGGCAGCCCGATCCGGCCGAAGCGCCCGGCCGGACCCCGGGAGATCACGGCGCGCCGGTGCTTCCACATCGCCTGCATGCTGCCGTAGCTCCAGCGGTACCGCTGGGACCAGAGCTGCTGGATGCTGGCGGGGGCCTCGGTCCAGGCGCGGGCGCGCTCGGCGTAGACGATCCGCCAGCCGTCGCAGAGCACCGCCATGGTGATGTCGGTGTCCTCGGCGAGGGTGTCGTCGCTCATCCCGCCGACCCGCCGCAGGGCCTCCTTGCGGAAGGCGCCGACCGCGCCGGGGATGGTCGGGATGACGTTGAGCATGTCGTACATCCGGCGGTCCAGGTTGTGGCCGAGGACGTACTCGATGTGCTGCCAGGCGCCGATCAGGCTCTCGCGGTTGCCGACCTTGGCGTTGCCCGCGACCGCGCCGATCCCCCGGTCGCCGAACGGCTGGACCAGCTCGCGCACGGTGGACGGCTCGAAGACGGTGTCGCCGTCCATCATCACGATGATGTCGTGCGACGCGGCCGCGATGCCGGTGTTGAGCGCGCTGGACTTGCCGCCGTTGACCTTGCGGATCAGCCGGACGAACGGCAGGTTCATCTCCTCGACGATGTCCGCGGTGCCGTCCGTGGAGCCGTCGTCGATGACGATCACTTCGATCGGATGGTCACTGGCGATCAGGGAGTTGAGGGTGTTCGCGATGCACTCGCGTTCGTTGTAGGCCGGGACGAGGACGGTGACCGGCTCGGTGACGGGTGGTCCCCACGCGTCCCGCCGCCGGGAGCGCCGGGCGTGCAGCGGCGCGAGGACGAGCATCAGCGCGAACCGGCCGAAGTTGAGGAAGCCGACGACGGCGAGGAGAGCGACCAGCACCGGCAGGGTGAGCACGGCGGCCTGGCTGGCCCAGATGAATCCCTTGCCCGCCCACAGCTGGTAGCCGTGCACCGGCACGGTGGCGTCGGTGGCGCCGAGCGCCTCGGAGATGGTGGCGAAGCGGTACCCCTCGCCCTGCAGCTTCTCGATGATCTGCTCGAGCGCGGCGATGGTCTCGGTACGGTCGCCACCCGCGTCGTGCAGCAGGATCAGCTCGCCCGCACCGGGCTTGCGCGGCAGCGCCGCCTTGACGATCTCGTCGACGCCGGGGCGCTTCCAGTCGTCGGTGTCGCGGTCGATGAACGCGGTGAGGTAGCCGTGGGAGCCCACGTACTTGATCACCGGGTAGTTCCAGTCGTCGAGCGCCGAGGCGTCGGAGGAGTACGGCGGGCGGAACAGCGCGCTGTGGACGCCCGCGACGCCGGCCAGCGCCAGCTGCGTCTGCGCCAGTTCCCAGCTGATCCGGGCGTGGGACTGGTAGGCCAGGTCGGGGTGGGTGTAGGTGTGCACGCCGATCTCGTGGCCGCCCGCGACGATCTGCCGGATCAGCTCCGGGTTGCGCGTGGTCATGGCGCCGGTCACGAAGAAGTCCGCGCGGATGTCGTGGTCCGCGAGCAGCTTCAGGATCTTCGGGGTCCACTCCGGCGAGGGGCCGTCGTCGAAGCTCAGGACCACGGTGTGGTCGGGGATCCGATAACTCACCGGGTGCTCGTTCTTGGTCCCGCGCGCGTCGATGATCGGGCCGCCCTTGAGCAGGTTCTCCGGCACGGTCGTCTTGTCGACCGAAGTCGCGATCCGGGTGTCGTGGAACGCCTCGTTGGTGGCGAGGCCGCGCAGGACGAGGAGCGCGAGCAGGCAGGCCAGCAGGGACAGCGGCATGAAGAAGCGCAGCGGCGGCGCAGCCAGTCGGCGCGGCCTCAGCAGGGACTGCCGACGACGCTGGTGGCGGGACAAGGGCGCTCCTGGAGATGGGTGGTGCGGACGATCAGGCACGCTCGGCCGGCCCGCAGGCGTTGCTCCGGGCGGCACGGTGGTCGCGGTATGCGGTATGTCGTGGAATCTCGCGACATTCGGCGTGATCGCCGAACTTTTCGGGCGGGGTGTCGCAGACCGCGCCCTCTAGGGCCAGGAGGGCGACAAGGGCCCCTTGGCGGGCAAGTACGAGGGCTTCGGCGGTATCCCCATCACCGGGGCGTCCGACTGCATGCCGATCAGGCTGCTGCCCATGGCGGCCGCCAGGATCGCGCCGACCACGGAGACCGGCCAGCCGAAGCGCCGGAACAGACGGCTGCGCAGACCCGACTGGTCGACGAACACCGGTGCCGGAGCAGGCTCCTCGAAACGGGATTCGGCCATGTTGGGCTGTACCGGGTATGCCGATCCGCGCCCGAAGGGCGTGGTGACTTGGCGCATCTTGTGTGGCCTTTTTGTGCAGGGTGTGTAGACCGCTGAAGCGTAGAGCGGACCGTAGCGCACGGACCGAATCGATTGGCGTGCGATATATGCATTTGACATGATCCGTTCGAGTGTCGTAACCGGATCGGTATGTGGACGGGCACGTTCCGGCCCGCGGGCGGGCGGGACGCGGACACGCGACAGGATGGCTCGAAGCCTTCGCTAGGATGACCCCTCAATTCGTGTGATCAGCGATTGATCCTCATGCAAAGGGCGTGTCCGGGTACCGCCTCAACGCCCCAAGGAGACCCTGTGAGTCAGCTCCGCCGCACCTCTCGTCGCCGCGCGTGGACCGTGCTCACGCTGCCCGCCCTCCTGTGCGTGCTCGCCGCGTGTTCCGCCGACCCCGCGTCCGGCGGGGGCGCCGACGCCGCCCCGCCCGCGCAGGACGCCTCGCCGACCCCGACCGGACCGCCGGGGACCCTGTTCGACGACTTCCACTACAGCGGCGCCGACGACCCCGCGCTCGCCGCCCACGGCTGGGAGATCCGTACCGGCGGTGGCGGGCCGGGGATCCAGGACACCTGGTCCGCCGACGGTGCCGGCTTCCCCTCCGACCCGACCGCCCAGGGGGGCAGGGTCCTGCGACTGCGGTCCTCCACCGACGGCACCGCGCAGAGCACCCGGCAGGTCGAGGTGCAGACCACCGGCAAGAACTTCTTCACGGGGACCTTCGCCGCCCGGGTCCACCTCAGCGACAAGCCCACGAGCGGTCGCAACGGCGACCACGTCGTCCAGACCTTCTTCCCGATCTCCCCCGCGGACTCCTCCGAGAAGTACAGCGAGCTCGACTTCGAGTACCTGCCGAACGGCGGCTGGGGCTCGGTGGGTCCGCGACTCGACAACGTCAGCTGGTACAAGGCCGATCCGGCGGACCGGGTCAGCCACACGCTCAACCAGCGGCTCGAGGGCTGGCACACCATGGTGATCACCGCCATGGACGGAAAGGTCACCTACTCCCTGGACGGCAAGAAGCTGTTCACCAGCTCCGGCAAGTACGTCCCGCGCGAGAAGATGGACATCCACTTCAGCAACTGGTTCGTCGACCTTCCCTTCACCGGCGGTCCGCGCACCTGGGACGTGAAGGTCAACTGGGTCTACTACAAGGCCGACGAGGCCGTCTCCCCGGCGGACGTCCAGAAGACGGTGGACGGCTTCTACAGCGCCGGCACCGACTACGTCAATACCGTGCCGAAGCCCTGAACCGTTCGGAAACAGAACCTTCACCGTCCTCTTGTCAGCGGGTTCGCCCCTCCATACCTTTGTGCAGCGAGTTCTCGGCTCAGCGGGCCCACCGGCCCGCCCGGGCCGTTTCCTGCACTTCAGCGCACGACAAAACATGGAGGCGTCACATGCCCGTAGCCGTGCCCGAACTCCTGGAAGTCGACGGAATCCGCGACGTGGGTCCGCTGGAGATCGACGACGAGGCGATCGCGTTCGAGGACGACGACCGCAGCGACCGCGAACACATGGCGTGTCTCGCCGACCCCTGGGTGACCGCCACCACCCGGTTCGCCTGTGACCTGAACTCGTAGCGGTGGCCGTTTCCATCGCCGGCCGCAGCGGTTGGTCCGACGACACCTGGTCGTATCTGAACGATCCGCGGATGCCGGCGATGGAACACGGCTGGAAACTGCACGTCTCGACGCGTCCCGGCGAACTCGACGCCGTGATCCGGCTCGTCCTTCCGGTGCTGTCCCGGCACGTCTGCCACGCGAAGTTCGCCCGTGACCCGGAGACGCTGCGCCGCCTCAACTCCGGCGTGGTGAGCGCCGGAGCCGTCGGCAAGGCGATCACCGTCTACCCCGTGGCCGGCGCCGTGGTCGAGGTCGCCCGGGAACTCGCCGCCGTACTGCGCGACCGGGAGGGCCCGCGGATCGCCAGCGACCGGCAGGTCGACCCCAGGGCCCCGGTCTACTACCGCTACGGCCCCTTCACGGGCGACTACCGGACCGGCCGGAGCGGGCGGCTCGAATCCATCATGACCGGGCCGGACGGCCGGATCTTCGACGGCCTGGCCGTCGGCCGCTACCGGTGCCCGCCCTGGGCCGAGGACCCCTTCGCGACCGGCTCCGGCCCCGGCGACGGGCCGTCCGCGCCCGGCTTCGGCGGCGGACGCTACACGGTCACCGCCGGCATCGCGCGCGCGGCCCGGGGCAACGTCTACCGCGCGGTCGACCGCACCCTCGGACGGCCGGTGGTGGTCAAACAGGCGAGGGCCTTCGTGGGCGAGGACGAATCCGGTACGGACGCCCGCCACCGGCTGCGCAACGAGCGCGCGGTCCTCACCGCGCTCGACGGCGTCACGGGCGTGCCCCGCGCCCTGGACTACTTCGCCCACCGGTCGGACGAGTACCTGGTGATGAGCGACTGCGGCGACCGGAACCTGCGCAGGGAGGTCCTGCGCGGCGGCCCCTACCGGGACGACGACACCCGGCCGGAGCGCGCCCTCTCCGTCCTCGCCTCCCGGCTCCTGCGCGTCCTGGACGCGATCCACGGCCGGAACGTGGTCGTCCGCGACCTCAAGCCCGACAACGTCGTGCTCGACGGCTCGGGCCCCGGCCACTGCCACGTGATCGACTTCGGGATCAGCGAACGGGACGGCGCCGGCCCGGGAGGGGCGACCCCCGGATACAGCGAACCGGTTCTGCACGCGACCGGACCGGCCGCCCCCGCCGACGACCACTACGCCCTCGGCGCCACCCTGTTCTTCGCCGCCACCGGCATGGACCCGGTGATCGTCGACGCCGACCACGGGGTCAACCGGGACAGGACCCTGGCCTGCCTGGCCTGGGCACTGCCCGGGCGTGCCCACCGGGAGATCCGGTCGACGATCACCGGCCTCCTGAGCTTCGACCCGGCCGTACGGACCGCCGCCGCCGACCGCCTGCGCACCGGCACGGCCGGAACCGCACGCCGGCCCGCGCGCCCCCGGATCGACAGCGACCTGCTGGACGAGGTCATCGAGCACACGACCGCGTACTGCGTCGGTGAGGCGCACGCGATCGTGGACCCGGTACGGGCCGCCCGGCTGAACGTCCCCACCTCCATCGACGTCTACGGCGGCAGTGCGGGACTCGGACTGGAGCTCCTCCACCACGCGCACCGGCCTCCTGTGCGTTCCGCCGTCGCCGCGTTGGCGCGGTGGACGGCGCGGCAGTCCAGGAACCTGCCGCCCGGCTTCTACACGGGGCGCACCGGCGTCGAACTCTTCCTCACGGAGGCGGCGTCGGAGGCGGGTTCGGAAGCGGGGCCGGGGACGGACACGGACGCGCGGTCCGGGTACCCCGTCCTGCCGGAGCGCGCACCGGACGGCGGACCTCCGGAGGCGGACCTGATCGCGGGCGCCGCCGGAATCGGCCTCGGCCGGCTGCTGCTCGCCCGACACGCCCTCCGGTCCGGTCACCGGCCCGCCGCGGACCGGCACCTCGCCGTCGCCGCCGACTGCGCCCGGATGCTGGCGTCGGGCACCGCCCGGCTGTCCCCGACCGGTGCGGACACGGCGGGCGGCGCCGCACTCCGCGAGGGCATCGCGCACGGCGACGCGGGCGTCGCCTGTTTCCTGCTCGAGTACGGCGGCGCGACCGGGGACCCGGACGCGATCAGCCGCTCCGAGAAGGCCGCCGCGCGCCTGGCCGCCGTGACGCCGGACATCATCGCGGCGGCCGCCGCACCGGGTGCGGCACGGAGCTACGGCTCGTGGTGCCGGGGCCTGGCCGGCATCGGCACCGTGCTCGTCCGGGCCGCCGAACGCCTCGACGAGCCCGGCTACCTCGACCTCGCCCAGCGGGCCGCGCGCGCCTGCGCCGCACTGGCGCCGCGGATGCCGCTGGTCACGCAGTGCTGCGGACTGGCCGGAGTGGGCGACCTGATGGTGGACGTCGCGGAGGCGTCCGCGTCCGAGGAGTTCCGGGACGCGGCCGAGACGGTCGCCCTGCTCATCCTGAGCCGCAGCGGTGGCACCTGGTCCCGGCCCGTGTTCCCGGACGCCGGTCTCGCCCGGTCGAGCGCCACCTGGGCCGGCGGCTCCGCGGGCGTACTGGCCTTCTTCAGACGACTGCGCGACCGGGGCGGCCCGCGGCTCGGCCTCGTCGCCTGACCGCCGCCACCGGCCGCGGCAGGTGCTCCGGGCCGGTGGCGGACGTCGCTGTCGCGCCGTCAGGAGACGGTGATGAACCGGGCGATGCTCGGCACCCCTCGGGCGTCCAGCGCGAAGAGCATGTAGGTGCCCGGCAGGACCACGCCCGGGTCGGCCGGGATGGACACCGTGTACGTGCCGGTCCCCGTGGCCGTGGAGACCAGCGGGACCCGCCGCTGGTCGTTGTCCGTGGAGTGGGTCGCGGCCGCGGCCCTCATCAGGACGAAGGAGGCCACCGGCCCCCCGGTGCCGACGGTGAGCGAGGTGCCGAGGGCGGCCCGGGGCGGTACGCCGCCGGTGATGACGGGACGCGGCTTGGGCGAGCCGTCCGCGTTGAGCAGGTACGGCGGTGTGAACACGGCCCCGTCGGCGTGGTTGGTGGCGCAGGCACCGCACAGGCCGCCGCCGCCGGAGAAGACCCGACCGTCGGGCAGCAGGTTCGCCACGCTGTGGTAGTTGCGCGGGACGGCCATGCTGGCGAGCGGCGTGAAGCGTCCGGTCGCCGGGTCCCACAGCTCGGGGGGCAGGACGGACGTGGCGTCGCTGAACGCCACGGGATACGCCTGCCCGCCGAACACGGCGACCTTGCCGTCGGGCAGGACGACGCTGTTGCCGAAGGCGCGGGCGTGGCCCATGTCGCCCGTGCGCGCGGACGCGACCTGATCGCCGTCGATGCTCACGGTGTACGCGCGCCGGGTGGCGAGCACGTTGTCGTACGCGGGCGAGCCGCCCAGGGTGAGCAGCTTGCCGATGTCGTACGCGACGGCGTTGCCGGTCATGGCGTCCTGGCTGTCGGCCCGGGTGCCGGCGGAGGTGATGCTCCCGTTCCCGCCGGTCGTGATCCAGTTCATCTGCTTGCTCGGGCCCAGCTGGAGCACTTTGCCGCCCGAGGTCGCGTACAGCCACATGTGGTTGTCCGCGCGGTAGGGGCCGCGGGGGTCGGCCGTCATCGCCTGGGCGGCCGGGACGCCGGGGAGCTTGCGCCAGGTGCGGGTCTCCGGGGACCAGACCTCGCCGGACTTGTCGCCCGTGGCTCCGCTCCAGGATCCGCCGAGGACGAAGGCCTCGCCGGTGGAGAGCAGGGTCATGGCCTGGTAGCCGCGGGCGATGTTCATGTCGGTGGTCGCGGACCAGGCGTCGGTGGCCGGGTCGTAGATGCTCGCCTTCTCCGCGTTGCTGCCGCCGGTGACCAGGACCCGGCCGTCGGCGAGCATCGCTATGCCCGGGCAGAACATGTCGTGGCCGGTGTTGTCGATGCGGCGCTGGGTGACCCTGCCCGTCTTCAGGTCGAGGATCGCGGTCTGGGTGTAGCCGTTGCTGCCGCCGAAGCGGTCGATCGCGTACGCCGACCAGGCCAGGAGTTTGTCGCCCGGCAGGACGGCGGTGGCCACCGGCACCAGGGGGAAGCCGGTGATCCGGCTCCAGGAGCCGTGGACGGCCGGGTCGGCCGGTCCGCTCAGGCGTATCTCGGCGGCGGAGGCCCAGGGCCCGCGGTTTCCGGCCTCGCGGGTCACGGTCAGGCGTATGTAGCGGGCGTCGACTCTGCGGGTGAAGGTGGCGGTCTTGACGCTGTCGTCGTCGCGCCAGGTGCCCGCGGCGACCGGTGCGCCGAAGGTGGTGCCGTCGGTGCTGGTGGTGATGGTGTACGCGCCTGCGCGCCCGTTGGTGCCGTCCTTGCGGGGCTGGTAGACCAGGGCGGATACGGCCGTCGTGCGGTGCATGTCGACGGTGATGCTGTGCGGCAGCGGGGCCGGGGTCCCGGACCACCTGCTGTGCCAGAAGGTGGTGGCGTCGCCGTCGAGGACGTTGGCCGCGCGGCCGTTCTCCTTGGCGGTCTCCTCGTCGCTCGCCGTGGCCGTCCATCCGGTCCGGGGCAGGTCGACGGTGGCCGCCGGGGTTCCGGGGTCGCCGAGGAGGTCGAGCTCCGCGGCGGAACTCCACGGGCCGCGGTTGCCGGCCTCGGTGACGGCGGTGAGCCGGACGAACCGCGCGCCCTGGGGGGCGAATCCGAGGGTCTTGGCGCCGGCGTCGTCCGCGAGAGTCCCGGTGGCGACCGGACTGCCCCAGTTCTGGCCGTCGGTGCTCACGCTGATGCTGTACTCACCGACGCGCCCGTTGACCCCGGCGGTGCGGGGCCGGTAGATGAGCGCCGAGACCACCACCGTGCGGTGCATGTCGACGGTGATGCTGTGCGGCAGCGGGGCGGGGGTGCCCGTCCACTTGCTGTGCCACATGGTGGCCGTGTCGCCGTCGAGGACGTTGGCCGCGCGGCCGTTCACGCCGACGGTCTCCTCGTCGCTCGCCGTGGCCGTCCATCCGGTCCGGTCGAGCACGGGAGCCATCGGCTCCATGGCGTTCGCCGGGGCCACGGCATGGTGCGGCGGCGGCTTCACCGTCGGCTGGGCAGCGGCCCACCGCGTCGGCCGGGGCGACGGGCCGTAGCCGGCCGCCCCCGTGCTCGCCACTCCCAGCCAGGGGGTGAGCCCGACGAGCAGCGAGCCGAGGGCGAAGGCGATGAGCAGAGGGGAGCGGCGGAATGCTCCGGCAAGGGCGCTGACGCGTCTGGGCTGCAATCGGACCTCCTGGGCGAGCCGTGAACCGCTGCGGGCCCCTAGAACATAGGTCAGAACGGCTCAACTCGACCGTGGAACAGTCGAGTTCGTGGAGGACGAGGGCGGCGCCTTCTCGCACGAGGGCGGCGCCTTCTCGCACGAGGGCGGCGCCTTCTCGTACGAGGGCGGACGGGGCGTGTTCGCGCATCGGATGCCCGGATCCGGTCCGCCCGCTGACCGGTCAGGGCGAGGTGGTCCCCAACTGGCCCCGAAAACGGGTCAGGGGCCGTTTCAGATTGCTCTGAAACGGCCCCTGACCTGCGACTCTTCCGAGTCGGGACGACAGGATTTGAACCTGCGACCCCTTGACCCCCAGTCAAGTGCGCTACCAAGCTGCGCCACGTCCCGATGCGCGTCTCCGCGGGGTTTCTCCCGCGTCGCCGTGCAGGGAAAACATTACCTCACTCCGGCGGGTGGGATGACACACGGGCTGTCACGGCCTCCGGGGTGAGGTGGTCGACGCCGCAGGTGGCGGCCAGTGCGGTGGCTTCGGCGAGGGCTTCGGCGGAGCCGGTGGCGTGCGCGAGGTCGAGGCGGGCGCGGGCTTCCTCGTAGCGGGACGGCGACGCCGCGAGGTGCTCGACGGCCCGCTCCAGGAGGCGGCGGGACTCGGCGGGGTCGGCGAAGAGGGCCAGGCAGCGGAGGGCTTCGCCGAGGGCGGTGTGCGTGCCGAGGCGCTCCGCGTGGGCGTGGGCCTCGCGGGCTGTCCGGGCCGCGCGGTCCGGGTCGGTGGGCGCCAGGGCGCGGGCGAGGTCGAGCGGCCAGGGAGCCCAGACGATGTGGTGGCGGCCCCGGACGGTCAGGGCCTCGGCGGCACCCTCCAGGGTGGACACGGCCTCTTCGACGCGGCCTTCGGCGAGCAGCAGCCGGCCGAGGACGCTGGGGCCGTCCGGCAGCACGATCGCGCCCGGCCAGGGCGGCCCGAAGGAGTACCGGTCGGCGACGGCGCGCGCCTCGGCGGTACGGCCCCGGGCGACGAGGGTGTCGACGAGGAGGCAGGCGGTGTCCCAGTGGACGGGGAGGCCGTCGCCGACGCGGTCGGCCAGTCGGAGGCCCTCCTCCAAGTGGTGCTGCGCGGTGGGCAGGTTGCCCCGGCGCCGGTGGACCAGGCCCAGGAGGGTGTGGGCGAAGGCGAGGTGGGCGCCGCTCCAGCCGGAGATCTCGAAGGCCCGGACCGCCTCGCCGAAGAGGGCCTCGGCCCGGTCGGGGCGGTCCGCGAAGGCGTACGCGATGCCGGTGAGGGCCGGGATCTCGAAGCCCCATTCCTGATCGGTCCAGCTGAGGCCCCGGGCGGGTGCGCCGTCGACGAGGGCGAGGTCGCAGAGCCGTACGACCTCGGCGGCGGGTTCCCCGCGCATCATCGCGTCGAAGCCGCGGACGGTGATGAGGGCCCGCTCGGAGTTGTCGGCCCCGGTGAAGCCCGCGGTGAGTTCGGCGAGGCGGCGGGAGCGGTCCGGGCCGTCCGCCTCGGCGGCCTGGAACCCCTCGTACATGAAGTGCGCGCCCTGGAGCCGTCGTCGGCCGGTGCCGGGCGGCGTCCGGGCGTGCTCGACGGCGGCGGCCCGCGCGGCCTCCTGGAGCTGGTTGTTGTGGGCGAGGGCCTGGGCGAGCCGGAAGGTCGCGTCGATGCGCAGGTCGTCGTCGAGGCCGGGCAGGTCGAGCGCCGAGCGCAGGTGGCCGACGGTGGCGGCGGGCGCGGTGAGCAGGGAGGAGCAGCCGAGTTCGTACAGGACCCTGGCGTACGTGTCGGGGCCGGGCGGTTCGATCAGGGCCCGCTCCAGACAGCGGCGGGCCGCGTCGGGGGCTCCGACGGCGAGGTGCTCGACGGCGGCGGCCCGCAGTCGGCTCACGACCTCCTGGTCGTCGTCGGGGTGCACTTCGAGGAGGTGGCGGGAGACCGCGGCCGGTCCGTGGCCCGCCTGGGCGAGCGCCCAGGCCGCGCGCCCGTGCAGGGCGGTCCGTACGCCGGAGGGCACGGAGCCGTACACGGCGGTCGCGATCAGCGGATGCGTGAACTCCAGCGGAGGGACGGGCACGAGGGCGAGGCCGTTCCGGCCGGTCGGCGGCGTCGCCACGATCCTGGCGGCCCGGAGGCGTTCGGTGTCCTCGGCGACCTGCTTCGCGTTCATGCCGGTGAGGGCCGCGAGGAGGTCGGGCGTGCTGTCCGTGCCGAGGACCGCCGTCGCCCAGGCGAGCTGGGTCGGGCCGCTGCCGAGTTCCTCCAGACGGGCGACGAGTCCGCCGCCGCGGGTGCCGGCGCCGAGGTCGCGGAGGAGGCCGGCGGAGCCGGCGACGGGTTCGAGCATCCGGTCGCGGGCCTTGGCGAGCAACTCGACCGTCTCGTACGGGTTGCCGGAGGTCACCGTCCACAGTTCGCGGCAGAACGGTTCGTCCGCGTGCCCGCCGAGGACGTCCCGGGCGAGTGCGGCGGTGGCCCCGGAGGTGAGGGCGTGCAGGCCCAGGGTGAGGACGGCGCGGTCCGCGAGCGCGGCGAGCGTCGCGGACGGGCCGGGGCCCTGCGGCTCGCGCACGAAGGGGCGGTGGGCGAGGACGACGAGGGCGGGCAGCCGGCCGTCGTGCCGGGACCGGGTGAAGGCGTCGAGCCAGGCCAGGGATTCGGCGTCGGCCCAGTGGACGTCGTCCACGAGCAGCACCGGGGGCCGGTCCCGCAGCCGGTCCGCGAGGCGGTCCAGGAGCCGGGCGAGGCCGAGCAGCACGCCCTGCGGGTCGGCGGGCGCGTCCGAGGACGGCGGGGCGATGCCCAGCGCCGGGGCCAGGAGGTCGAAGTGGTCGCCGAAGAGCTGCCGCACCTCGTCGGCGTCGAAGCCGTCCAGGGCGGGCTGGAGCAGCTGGCGGGTGAGGTGGAAGGGGACGGAGGTGAGGGTCTCACCGCCGCGGGCGGTCAGGACGGTGCACCGGTCCCGGGCGGTGCGGTGTATCTCGGCGAGGAGCGCGGTCTTCCCTATGCCCGCGTCGCCCCGGTAGACGAGGATGCCGCCGCGCCCGGGGCCGCCGGCCCTGGCTCCGGCGACGAGTTCGCCGACGGCGTGGGCGGCCGCGGCGAGCTCCGAGCCGCGTTCCAGCAGACCGCCCCGTTCCGCGTCGGAGACGTCCGGCGCGAACGGCGTTGCGGGCGGCGACTGTTCGGGATCCGTCGGCACCGGTGACTCACTCCCCACACACGAACTGTTGGCATGACGCGTCCGGCACGACCCGCGCGGATCGGAACAGTGCCGGACCGACGAGCCTAGCGCTCGTGATCGTCCAGGGGGCGACAATGGAGGGGTGAACCGGACAACGGGTGACGAGGACGGGCGCGGCGGGGCCGGCGGCAGGGATCGTGACGAGGCGGGGCGCGCCCGGAGCGCCCGGCCGCGCGACGGGCTCGGCCGTCCGCTGCCGTACGGGGCGGAAGGGGTTCCGCGGCAGCCCGAGGGGGTCGTGCGCGGCCCCGACGAGACCCTGCGCGAGGCGCAGCGGCTGCTCGACGCCGGGATGCCCTTCCACGCGCACGAGGTCTTCGAGGACGCCTGGAAGTCCGGCCCGGAGGAGGAGCGGGACCTGTGGCAGGGGCTCGCCCAGCTGGCCGTCGGCCTGACGCACGCGGCCCGCGGCAACACGGCGGGCGGGGCCCGGCTGCTGCGCCGGGGCGCCGGCCGCCTCGCCGGGAGTCCGGTTCCCGAGGCGTACGGGATCGATGTCGGCGGACTCGTGGCCTGGGCGCGGGGGTTGGCCGACCTGACGGAGGGCGGGGCCGAGTTGGACGCCGCCGCCCAGGCCCCCCGGCTACGAACGAGCCGTCTCTAGTTCGCGGCGCAGTACGGACGTGTGGCTCGCGGACGGGTCCTTCGCGGCCGTCAGGAGGGTGACGGTCCCGCGGGCGGCGAGCTCCCGGAGCCGGTCGAGCGCCGTGGCGGCCTCCGGGGCGTCGAGCTCGGCCTCGTACCGCCGGCAGAACTCCTCGTACTCGCCCTCGGGGCCGTGGTACCAGCGGCGGAGTTCGGCGGACGGGGTGAGCGCCTTGGGCCACTCGTCGACGCGGGCGTCGGTCTTCTTGAGGCCGCGCGGCCAGAGCCGGTCGACGAGGACGCGCGTCCCGTCGTCGGGTGACGGGTCCTCGTAGACGCGGCGGACGCGGACGGCGGGGTTGCTTGCGGCCATGGCTCCAGGGTGCGGGACGGAGCCGGGCCCCACGTCCCCGACGCGCGGCGCGGAGCCCGTCTCGCGCGGAGCCGGTCTCAGCCCTCGACGCCCAGGGCGGGGAGGAGGACGGCGTCGACGAAGGTGCGCATGGTCGAGGCGTCCGCGAACCGTTCCTCGAAGAGCCGCTCGATGCGGAGCATGCCCATGAAGCAGGGGGCGACGAATCCGATCGCCGGGTTGTCGGCGTCGACCTCGCCGCGCTCGACCGCCCGCGCGACGACGGCGTCGATGGCCGCGACCTCGGGGGCGATGACGGTCTCGCGGAGGGCGGCGCGCAGGTCGGGGTGCTGGATGTAGGCCTGGGCGACGGCCTCCATCAGCTCGGCGTCCCGCTCGCGCCGGGAGGCGGCGACCCGGGCGGCCTCGCGCAGGTCGCCGGCGAGGGTGCCGGTGTCGATGCCGGCGAAGACGATGCAGCGGCGCTGGGCGAGGGCGGCGGTCACGAGCTGGGGTTTGGTGCCCCACTGCCGGTAGAGCGTGGCCTTGCCGCACTTGGTGCGGGCGGCGACGCCCTCCATGGTCACCGAGTCGTAGCCCCCCTCGCGGAGGAGGCAGAGCACGGCGTCGTAGAGCTCCGTCTCCCGCTCCGGCGTGATCTTGCTGCGACGGGCTGCGGCGGTCGCGGCCTCTGTGGACATCGATCCTCCCGGACACCTCTGTCTCTGCACATACGAGAGTAGGGGGTGCACAATCGAGACGCAAACGTATCGAGACGCTTGCGTCTCGATGAAAACGGATCTAGGCTCACTCCGTTTGCTGACGATTTGACGGATTAGAGGGCCGCGCGATGGCTGTCGGGACAAGCGGGATACGAGGACCACGTCCTGCAGGACCGGGGGTGCTCCCCACCCCCGGCCCCGCCAGGCAGGACGGGCACCGGGAGGACGCGGGAGCCGCTCCCGAGCCGGAACCGGACCTCGGACCGGCGCCCTCGCCCGCGTCGCCGCCCGCGGCCGCCCGGCCGCCGCTCCTGCGCGAGCTCCTGCTCGTCACCGCGCTCTTCCTCGTCTACAAGTTCGGCCGGCTCTTCGCCAACGGCCACGAGACCCGCGCCTTCCGGAACGCCGACCACGTCTGGGACGCCGAGCGGGCGATCCACCTGCCGGGCGAAGGAACGATCCAGCGGCTGCTCCTGCACGGAGAACCGCTGATCCAGGCGGCGAACACGTACTACGCGGCCGTGCACTTCCCGGCCACCATCGCCTTCCTCGTCTGGCTGTACTGGCGCCGCCCCGCGCACTACCTGTGGTCGCGCCGGGTGCTGGCCCTCGTCACCGGCGCCGCGCTCGCGCTGCACCTCCTGATGCCGCTCGCGCCGCCCCGGATGCTCGCCGCCTCCGGACTCGTCGACACGGCCCGCGTCTACGGCCCCTCCGTCTACGGGGCGACGCCGGAGACGGACTCGATGGCGAACCAGTTCGCGGCCATGCCGTCCCTGCACTTCGGCTGGGCCCTGATGGTCGCGATCGGCCTGATCGCCGCCACCCGGTCCCGCTGGCGGGTGCTCTGGCTGCTGCACCCGCTGCTCACCCTGCTCGTCATCATCGGCACCGCCAACCACTACTGGTTCGACGCGCTCGCCGCCGCCGCGCTCCTCGGCCTCGCGCTGCTCGCCGTCCGCGTGCCCGGCCGCCCGACGGCACTTCCACCCGTCCCCCGCCCGCTCGGTGCGGCACCCCTCCCGGTCGGAGCCCTGCGATGAACCCCGCCGCCGGTACCGCGCTCGCGGTGCTCCTCTCCCTCGTCTCCGCCGCCGGGTACGCGCTCGCCGCCGTCGCCCAGGCCCGGCTCGCCGCCGCCTCCCCCGCCGCCCCCGATGGGCGCGGCGCACTGCGCGCCCTGCTCGCGCGCGGGCAGTGGTGGTGGGCGGTCGGCCTCAACGCGGCCGGAGCCCTCGCCCACGTGGCCGCCCTCCACTACGGGCCGCTGACGCTCGTCCAGCCGCTCGGCGCGCTGACGCTCGTCGCGGCGCTGCCCCTCGGCGCGTACTGCGCACGGCGCCGGGTGACCCGTACCGAATGGCGCGGGGCCCTGTGGACCCTGGGCGGACTCGTGGGGCTCGTCGCCGTGACCGGGCCCACGGCCCCCGGCGAGGCGCTCAGCCTGCGCGAGTCCCTGATCGTCGCCGCGGCGACCGCGCTCCTGATCGCCGCCCTGGCCTCCGGACGGCTGGGCGGGCGCGAGCAGGGCGGGACCGGCGGCCCGGCCGCGCGCGGGCTCGGGCACGCCACGGCCTCCGGGATCGCCTCGGGCGTCGCCTCGGCGCTCACCCAGACGCTGACGGCCGCACTCGCGCTCGACCTGCCCGGCGCCGAACCGACCTGGTGGCAGACCGCGCTGCTCGCGGTGCTGATATCCGGCTTCGCCACCGGCGGCCTGCTGCTGTCCCAGACCGCCTACCGGGGCGGGCTCGCGGCGCCGCTGGCCGTCGTCAACCTCTCCAACCCGGCGGCCGCCGCGGTGATCGGCGTGGCCCTGCTCGGCGAGACCTTCCGCGCGGGCGTCTGGGGCTGGCTGATCGCGGCCGCCGCCTCGCTGGTCGCGGCGCGGGGCGTGGTCCTGCTGACGAAGGGCGGACCGACGGCACCGGAGCCCGCACCGGCAACCGGGCCCGCACCGGCTCCCGTGTCCGTACCGGCGGCAGGTTCCGGGGCCCCGAGTTCGGCGCTGTCGCCTTCGGCCCCGCCGGGCGGGGCGGTGCTGCTCCCGGCCGTACCGGCCCCGGCGGCCGCCACGGACGCGCGGCGGGAGCCGGCGGCCCGCGCCACCGCGTTCGGGGCGCCCGAGACGGAGCCGTTGCCGACGCCGATCGCGGGCTGAGCGCGGCGGGCGCCGGGCGGCGGCCGGCCCCTGGCGGGGGCGGCGAGGACGTCGACGCCGGACGTGGGCGACCGTGGGGGACGCCGAGCGTGGGCGACCCCGTGGGCGCCGGGCGACTGCGGTCGGTGGTCGGTGGTCGGTGGTCGGTGGTCGGTGGTCGGTGGTCGGGCGAGGTTCCGCGCACGGGCCGCCCCACGCTCCCCGAATTCGTCATCTTGACGACAACTCCCACGACCCCCTATCGTCAACATGACGACAAGGGGGTTTCCATGGCCGACATCACCCGGCGGGCCGGCTGGCGCCATCTGCGCTCCGCGCCCACCGCCCACATCCGCCACCAGCGCCGCGGCCGGCTCGTCCACGACGGCGAAGGACTGAGCTTCTGGTTCCGGCCGCTCACCGCCGCCCTCTCCGAGGTGCCGGTGAACGACCGCGAGCTCGCGATGGCCTTCCACGCCCGCACGGCGGACTTCCAGGACGTGAGCGTGCAGTCCACCGTCACGTACCGGATCGGCGACCCGGGCGCGGCGGCCACCCGGCTCGACTTCTCCATCGACCCCGACACGGGCGCGTGGCGCGGCGCGCCGCTGGAGCAGATCGCCACCCTCCTCACCGAGACCGCCCAGCAGCACGCCCTCGACGTCCTCGCCCGCACCACGCTCGCCGCCGCGCTCGTGGACGGCGTGGCGGCCGTACGCGACCGCATCGCGGCCGGACTCGCCGCCGAGCCGCGCCTTCCGGACACCGGCATCGAGGTCGTCGCGGTCCGTGTGGTCGCGATCCGGCCCGAGCCCGAGGTCGAGCGTGCCCTGCGCACGCCCGCGCGTGAGCAGATCCAGCAGGAGGCCGACCGGGCCACGTACGAGCGGCGCGCGGTCGCCGTCGAGCGGGAACGCGCCATCGCCGAGAACGAACTCGCCAGCAAGATCGAGCTCGCCCGGCAGGAGGAGCGGCTCGTCGAACAGCGCGGCACCAACGCGCGTCGCGAGGCCGAGGAGAACGCGGCCGCCGACGCGGTGCGGGCCGAGGCCGAGGCCGCGCGGAAGGTCCGGCTGGCCCGGGCCGAGGCGGAGGCGGCACGGGAGGTCGGCGAGGCGCGCGCCGGAGCGCAGTCCGCGTGGCTGCGGGCGCACGCGGAGGCCGACCCGGCGACCCTGCACGCCCTGGCCGTGACCCGGGCGGCGGAGAACCTGCCGCGCATCGAGCACCTGACGCTCTCCCCCGACGTGCTGACCGGACTGCTCGCCAAGCTGGGCGGCGAGGGCGGGGCGCGGCCGTGAGCCTCGCGCCGCGCGCGGTGCTCGTGCACCGGACCACGGAGTACGAGGAGCTGCTCGCCCGGCACGGCACGCACGGGCAGGCCGCGTTCTTCCTCTCCGCGCGCGGCCGTTCCGTCGACGCGGTGCGCGAACGGCACGAACGCGCCCGGCGGGCGCTCGCCGAGGTCGCGGGCGCGGTGCCGCTGACATGGCGCCAGACCCGGGTCGAACGCGCCGACCTGGACCGGTTCCTGTTCGGGCCCGAGGACGTCGTCGTGGTGGTCGGACAGGACGGACTGGTCGCCAACGCGGCGAAGTACCTGACGGGGCAGCCGGTCATCGGCATCGACGCCGACCCCGGGCGCAACCCGGGCGTCCTGGTCCGACACCGCCCCGACCGGGCGCGACGGCTGCTGCCGTACGCGGCGGGGGCGGGGGCGGCGGTCGACGAGCTGACGATGGTCGAGGCCGTCACCGACGACGCGCAGCGGCTCCTCGCGCTGAACGAGATCTACGTCGGGCCGCCCGGCCACCAGACCGCCCGCTACACGCTCGGACTCGACGGTACGGACGCCCCGCCCGAGCCCCAGGCCTCCTCGGGCGTCCTGGTCGGCACCGGCACGGGCGCCACGGGCTGGCTCCGCTCCCTGTGGGAGCAGCGGTCCAGCGCGCTCGCCCTGCCCGCGCCGGCGGACGCGCGGCTCGCCTGGTTCGTCCGCGAGGCCTGGCCGTCGCCGACGACCGGCACCACCCGCGTCGAAGGCCTCCTGGAGGAGGGGCGGGGCCTGCGGCTCACCGTCGAGTCGGACCGCCTGGTCGCCTTCGGCGACGGCGTGGAGTCGGACGCGCTCGAACTGACCTGGGGCCAGACGGTCCGCCTCGCCGTCGCACCCTCCTGCCTGCGCCTGGTGCACTGAACGCCGCCCCCTGCCCTGGGCACGCACCCGCCGGGGCGGCGCCCACCCTGGCGCGGGCTGCGCCCGCTGGGCGGTGCTCACCCCGCACCCCCGTCGCGGGCACGCCCGCTGAGGCGGTGCCCACCCCGTCGTGGGCAGTCGTTCCGCCGGGGCGGTGCCCACCCCCACACCCGCCCACCCCCGTTGTGGGCAATCGTTCCGCCGGGGCGGAACGGGTGGGCACAACGGACGGCGCCCTTGCCGGCGCCAGAGGCTCCCGCGCCTGAACCCGCACCGACAGGTACGGCGCACCCGTGGTGCGGGTCCAGGCGCGGAACGCGGAGGCGCCGCTGAGGGCGCCGTCC